>JBJFGJ010000156.1:0-11316 GCA_051892575.1 Alloprevotella sp.
ATTTGGTCTTTGCCGAGCGCAGCCTAACTTGCGCCGAAGGCGAAAGTTAGTGCAAGGCCCAAGAAAGCCCTGAAAGGGCGCCACATAATTAGCCCAGGTCGAAGGCCTGGGTTGTGGGATTATTCTCAAATCTCCGGCCTGAAAGGTCGGTACATTGCGGGAATAAATTATTCAATAATTTATTGATAGTTAGTCGATTGATGTGCCGACCTTACAGGCCGGAATTATATTACACATCGCAATACCCAGGCCTAACGAACCGACGACAAGGCGAGAGCAGAAGACAAGTTCCGCTTGGATTATGCCGAGCCGCGAAGGAGGAAGACGAAGTCAATTGGGCTATTATGTGGCGCCCCTTCAGGGCTTGCAAAGCCGCCTGTAACAATCTCCTGAGCCACGCCACCCATCCTTCAATCCGGAAACAATGTTTCAATCAATCGGATCTTTTCGCAAGCCGGCAACTGGAATATGTTTTGCGTGTTGAGTCCTATGTAGAGGTCTGTTTGAGGTTTGACAAACCTTCTATGGCGCTTTCCGTCTATCGTGGCCACCACTTCATAGCATCCTTTGGAGTTGACCGAAATGGATACATCTGTGATGGCTCGTCCATACTTGTCGGATAAGGATACTTCCGGTACGTCGGCTTTATCCCTATAGCCGAAAGACGTCAGGCACTCATTTAGTGCTTTTTGTATGATGCCACGCCATGGCTGTCCCACGGCATTCGTTTCGGCATAGTCGCCGAACTTCTCTATGGCAGCTGCCACGCGATTGATGATGGCATGAGCATTCTTGATGTCATTGAGTCTTGCGAAGTCAAGCAAATCAGACTTTGTGATGTGGCAGGTCTTTCCTCCGATGCTAAGTCTGCGTTCACTGTTTGGCCCCGTGCCGTAGGCGTTGAAGATGAATGTGACGTCATAGGCCGGAGCAATATGCCAACTGCCATTTTCTTCGAGAAGGAATGAAAAATTCTTGTTGTGGTCGTCGGTATTGTTGGCCATTACGTTGAAAACCATACGGGCATACAGTTGTTCAATCTCACTTTCCGAGAAAGACAACTCCCGGCACGTCGCAATGAGTGCTTCATAAGTGCAAGCCTCCGGATTGATGGCGGCCAATGTCTGTATATGGATTTTCTTGCCGCTTTTACGGTCAAACCGTTTGGTCAGGAAATGGTTCGTCCCTTCCACCGGCAGCAGTCTGCACTTCTCCATATCAATACCTGCGGCAACAGCCATATTATAGTAGGTCGTTTCGATTTCTGCCAATGGCATTGAACGGTCTCCAAACTTGAGGATGTAATATTCAAATCCCGCCAGCCCGTCAGTCTGCCCCGACCGTAGTTCGCCTGCGTCGTTGATGGCAATGATCGCTTTCATCTGACGGCCACCGGCAGATGTGCCCACCGCCAGCAAAGCCTGCATGGTCAGGGCTTCGTTGATGTCCAACGTTATGTTGTCTCTGCTTTCGAGTATTTTCAGCGACAAGTCATATAGAGATTTGATGTCTACGGTGTGGGTATGTGTGAGGTCGGCGGCACAAGGTTCATATTCCAGAGCGCCCATACCTCTTGTGCCGATAAACATCAGTTTGTAGAGCGGTGTGATTTTATTGCGCGGTATTTTATTGTCCTTGACCCATTTGTCAAAGAGCGTATTGCCCCAGGAGTCGGGCAGGGAGTCGGCGATGAATGGCGGCAACCCTTGAAACAGAGGTCGCTCATCGCCATATATCGGCAACAATACATTGCGCTTCTTTGCCGGAGAGAGCAGTGGAGCAATATCCGGAATGGAGTCCTTCCGCTCCGGATTATACATAAAATAGGTGCGTCTCGTGGCAGAGTCCCACACGAGCCGTCCGATTTCGTTGCCCCATAGGTTGACTTTCAGGAAATTCATAGTTCAGACTTCTTGCTTTTTCTTACCCGTTGCATCTTTTTCTCTTTGCCATTATACAGATAAGGCGACTCGGGCAGTTCGGGCAGCAGTTTATCCCAATTCTCGCCCAAGCCCAACACTTTCAGCAGTCGCATCAGGGTGCTGAATGAAATATCAGTCATATTCCCGGACTCAAATTTATAGAGTGTCGTCATGCCGATGGATGTGGCCTCGGCGACTTCCTTCCGTGTCATTCGCAATCGCAGGCGGTAGTCGCGGAACCTCAGTCCAAGGTTACCGATGACATCAGCCGTAGTCAAAGATTTGTTTGAAAGTATCATTATGGTGATATATAGATGTAATATTCATTTATAATATTCATTAGAATGATATTTGGCAAAGTTAGTGCAAGTGAGTGCAGAGACAAAAGGAAAGACGAAGTTTTTCATTTTGGCTATGCCGAATGCAGCCTAACTTGCGCCGTCAGGCGAAAGTTAGTGCAAGTGAGAGTAAAGACCAAATAAAACTTGTTTTAATTTGGTCTTTGCCGAGCGCAGCCATCCCCAACAATCCCCCATATCCTCTATACCCAAAAGTTTGCCTTTTCCCCAATCACCCAGTCACGCGGCCTGTAACTGTACGAGAATGAGGCGCTTGCAGTGACTGAAGGATGTGCCGCGTTCAGTCACGCTTCAATTATGCGGCTTGTAACCAAAAGAGAATGAGGAGATTGTGGTGATTGGAGGCTTAATCACGCTCCAATCACACCGGCCTTGACGTCGGCAAACAGCGCCGCGGCCCTACGCAAAACAAAAGGTTGCAAAAACTTTGCAACCTTACATTCCGACGGCGTAACCATCTGATTATTTGTGTGTTTGACGATGTAGAGTCGGGCAATAAAACCCTGCACAACCCTCAATAGAGGAAGCCGAAGAGCCACAGCGGCAGTTCGTTGCCGTGGGCCACCTCGGTGTTGTAGCGGGCAAAGAGCACGTTGTCGGTGGTTTTGGTGCGGCGCGGCCGTTCACACACGCACACTTCGGTGGTGTGGTTGATTTTGTAGAAGCCTTCGCGGCGCTCTTTGTTGATGGTGTGGTGGCGCCAGAGCGTGTTGACGAAGAAAGTCTCCATAATGAGTTGCTCGCTCATCTGCGGGTTGTAGACGGCGTAGAGCAGGTTGGTGTCGTGGAGCATGATGCCGGCCGGCTTTTTGGGGAAAGTCTCTCCTTCGCGGTAGACCATGTTGATGAGGCGTGCCTCTTCGAGATATTTCAGGTAGTTCATCACCGTGGCGCGGCTGGTGCCGATGATTTCGGCCATACGGCTCACGTTGGGCGACGAACCGCCCTCGACGGCCAGCATATAGAGCAGGCGTTTGAGGCGCGAGAGATATTTCAGCTCCACCTGCTTGTTGAAGAGGATGTCCACCTCGATCATCATGTTCATCGCCTTGAGCAGGGCTTCGGTGAAGTTATGGTTTTCGAGGAAGAAGGGGTAGTAGCCGTGTCCCAGATATTCGCGGAAATACTGCCACGGGTGCACTCTCGACACGATGGCCGACTGTATGCGCTCGTGTTCGGCAAAGAGCTGTTCGGAGGTGAAGGGTTGGAAGCGGTTGCCGGTCTGCAGGTTGATGTATTCGCGGAACGAGAAGCCGTGGAGCACGTAGGTGCGTGCCAGCCCGGCCAGTTCGGTGTTGTCGTCTTCGCTGTTTTCCACGGAGGTGGTGGTGTAGACGATGCGCAGCAGGGGGAATTTGTGGTAACATTCGCAGAGCTGCTCTTTCCAATCGTTGAGTTTGAACGCCTGGTCCACGAGCAGCACCCGGCCGCCGGCCGCTACAAATTCTTCGGCAAAACTCACGAGACCGCGTCCCTGGAAATAGAAGTTGTTGAGGTTGATGTAGAGACATTGGCGCAGGCGCGAGTCATAGTTTTCCTTGGCATATTGCAGCAGGAAAGAGGTGCGTCCCACGCCGCGTGGACCTTTGATGGCAATGAGGCGGTAGCTCCAGTCGATGGTGTCCATAAGGGCACGGCGAATGGGGGCGTTATAGTGCTCCATCAAAAAAGCGTGCGTGCGAAAAAACGTTTCCAACATAGTCTCTGGGTCTGTATGAGTTAGGATTAAGGTCGCAATACCTTGGCAAAGTTAGTGCAAGGCGAGCGGCAATCAAAATAAAAAGTGAAATTTTTTATTTGGTTTGCCCGAGCCGCCGCCTAACTTGCGCCTTCTGCGAGAGTTAGTGCAAGGCGAGCGGCAATCAAAATAAAAAGTGAAATTTTTTATTTGGTTTGCCCGAGCCGCCCCTTTTGTCTTTTCTCCTTCTCCACCTTCCCCTTATCTTTGGTGTAAGCATAGAGGAGGAGACTCCTAAAAGAGCTTTTATTGTTGGCTTTTAGTGCTTTACGGGCATAAGGATAGAAATTTCCGGCCTTATGCCGCGAGCCGCCGGGCTAAGGACAGGAATATTTTCAAGCCATCTTGGGTTTTGCAAGCCGTTTTGCCGCCTCAAAAAAAGCTTTTCGGCAGCGAGGGAAAATAATCTGCAAAAAAACAAGTGCTTTTTGGTCACGCCCAAGCCTCATTTTGAACCGTCGGTGCCCAATGGCACAAAAAAACACGGCGATGTACCTTCGTTTGAATGGCACATCGCCGTGTGGCTTATGTGGTTGTTATCCCTTGGCGGGGAGATTACATCATGCCGCCCATACCGCCCATGCCGGGAGCGCCCATCGGCATTTCGGGTTTGTCTTCTTTCTTGTCGCAGATGACACATTCGGTGGTCAGGAACATACCGGCCACGCTGGCAGCGTTTTCGAGGGCCACGCGGGTCACCTTGGCGGGGTCTACCACGCCGGCGGCGCGGAGGTCGCCGAAGGTCTCGGTCTTGGCGTTGTAGCCGAAGTTGCCTTTGCCTTCACGCACTTTGTCTACGATGACGGCACCTTCAACGCCGGCGTTGGCGCAGATCTGGCGCAAGGGTTCCTCGATGGCGCGGCGCACGATGGCGATGCCGGTGGTCTCGTCGGCGTTGTCGCCGGTGAGGCCTTCGAGGGCCTGCTGGGCACGGATGTAGGCCACGCCGCCACCCGTCACGATGCCTTCTTCAATGGCCGCACGCGTGGCGCAGAGAGCGTCGTCGCAACGGTCTTTCTTCTCTTTCTGCTCAGTCTCGCTGGCAGCACCCACTTCGAGCACGCACACGCCGCCTGAGAGCTTGGCCAGACGCTCTTGGAGTTTCTCCTTGTCGTAAGAGCTGGTGGTGTTGGCCATCTCGTTCTTGATCTGGTTGATGCGGTCTTGGATGTTCTCCTTGTTGCCGGCGCCGTCCACGATGGTAGTGTTGTCTTTGGTCACGGTCACCTTGTCGGCCGAGCCGAGCATGTCGATGGTGGCCTGCTCAAGTTTCAGGCCCTTTTCTTCGCTGATGACCACGCCGCCGGTGAGGATGGCGATGTCTTCGAGCATGGCTTTGCGGCGGTCGCCGAAGCCGGGAGCCTTGACGGCGCAAATCTTGAGCTGCGTGCGCAGGCGGTTGACCACGAGGGTGGTGAGGGCTTCGCTGTCTACGTCCTCAGCGATGACGAGGAGCGGACGACCGCTCTGCACGGCGGGTTCGAGGATGGGCAGGAAGTCTTTGATGCTGGAGATTTTCTTATCGTAGATGAGGATGTAAGGCTTCTCCATGACGCACTGCATCTTCTCGGTCTCGGTGACGAAGTAGGGAGAGAGATAGCCACGGTCAAACTGCATACCTTCAACGGTCTTGAGCACGGTGTCGCGGCCTTTGGCGTCTTCGATGGTGATGACGCCGTTCACGCTCACGGCACGCATACCGTCAGCAATGAGTTTGCCGATTTCGGGGTCGTTGTTGGCAGAGATGGTGGCCACTTGCTCAATCTTGTCGTAGCTTTCTTCCACCTGTTCGGCCTGGCTCTTGATGTCTTCCACCACTTTGGCCACGGCTTTGTCTATACCGCGTTTCACGTCGAGCGGGTTGGCACCGGCGGCCACGTTTTTCATACCCTCGGTGAGGATGGCTTGGGTGAGCACGGTGGCTGTGGTGGTGCCGTCGCCGGCGTCGTCACCGGTCTTGGAGGCTACGCTCTTGACGAGCTGGGCGCCGGCGTTCTGGAAGGCGCAGTCCAGTTCGATTTCTTTGGCCACGCTCACGCCGTCCTTGGTGATGCGGGGAGCGCCAAACTTTTTGTCGATGACCACATTGCGGCCTTTGGGGCCGAGGGTTACTTTCACTGCATTGGCAAGCGCGTCTGCACCCTGACGGAGCAGTTCGCGTGCGTCTACGTCGTATTTAATGTCTTTAGCCATGATATGCTTGAGTTTTTATTGTCGTTGTTTGATGTTATGGAAAGGTTTGCGAGGGTTTATCCCAACACGGCGAGCACGTCGCTCTGGCGCATGATGAGATAGGTTTCGCCTTCGAGTTTCACTTCGGTGCCACTATATTTGCCGTAGAGCACGTTGTCGCCCTCTTTGAGCACCATCTCTTCGTCTTTGGTGCCGTTGCCGGTGGCCATTACAGTGCCCTGAAGGGGTTTTTCTTTTGCGGTGTCGGGGATGATGATGCCGCCGACGGTTTTCTCTTCTGCGGGAGCGGGCTTCACAAGCACGCGGTCTGCCAATGGTTTAATGTTCATAGCGATGTAAAGTTTTATGGATTTGTTGTTTTGTTTGACTTATATATAATAAGGTGTCTGCCGAGCCTTCGCTTACTCGTGCAGGCACCTTTGCAGTTGCCAAAACCGTGCCAAGCGGTATGGAAGAGTACGAAAAAGCCTTTTTGTCAGAAAAGACTGACAAAAAGGCAGAGGCTTGAGGTTTTGATTTATGTTTTACTGCAAGGCGTCGGCTTGGCCGATGGTGCGGTGCAGCTCTTCGTCGGAGGGGATGAAGTCTTGCAGGTCGCCCGCCAGGTAGCGGTCGTAGGCGGCCATGTCGATGAGACCGTGGCCCGAGAGGTTGAAGAGCAACACTTTCTGCTCTCCGGCTTCGCGGCATTTGAGGGCCTCGCGCACGGTGGCGGCAATGGCGTGGCACGACTCGGGAGCCGGGACGATACCCTCGCTGCGGGCAAAGAGCACACCGGCCTTGAACGACTCGTTTTGCCCGATGTCGGTGCCGCGGAGCAGTCCGTCGTGGAGCAGTTGCGAGATAATCACGCCGGCACCGTGATAGCGCAGACCGCCGGCGTGGATGTTGGCCGGCTGGAAATCGTGGCCGAGGGTGTACATCGGCAGCAGCGGTGTGTAGCCGCTCTCGTCGCCGAAGTCATATTCAAACTTACCGCGCGTGAGCTTGGGACAAGAGGCCGGTTCGGCGGCAATAAATTCGGTCTGCCGCTCGCCGCTCAGATTGTGGCGCATAAAGGGGAAGGCGATGCCGCCAAAGTTGGAGCCGCCGCCAAAACAGGCAATCACCTTGTCGGGATATTCGCCAGCCATGGCCATCTGCTTTTCAGCCTCGAGGCCGATAATCGTCTGGTGCAGGGCCACGTGGTTGAGCACGGAGCCGAGGGCGTATTTACAGCCCGGAGTAGTCATGGCCAGTTCGATGGCCTCGCTGATGGCCGTGCCGAGCGAACCGTTGCAGAGCGGGTCGCGCGTGAGGATGTCTTTGCCCGCACGGGTCGACATGGAGGGGCTTGGCGTCACCTGTGCACCAAAGGCCTGCATCATCGAGCGGCGGTAGGGCTTCTGCTCATAGCTGATTTTCACCATATAGACGGCCAACTCGAGCCCGAAAACGCTACAGGCGTATGACAGCGCCGTGCCCCATTGTCCCGCACCCGTTTCGGTGGTGACGTTGGTGATGCCCTCTTTTTTGCAATAATAGGCCTGTGCCAGCGCCGAGTTGAGCTTGTGTGAGCCCACGGGACTGACGCTTTCGTTCTTGAAATAGATGTGTGCCGGGGTATCGAGTGCTTTTTCCAGACCGTAGGCGCGCACCAGCGGGGTGGGGCGGTAGAATTTGTACATATCGCGCACTTCGTCGGGAATGTCAATCCAGGCGTGCTCGGTGTCGAGTTCTTGCCGCGAACAGGCCTCGTTGAAGATGGGGAAAAGGTCTTCGGCCTTGAGCGGTTGTTTGGTCTTGGGGTTGAGCAGTGGCAACGGTTTGTTGGGCATATCGGCCTGAATGTTGTACCACTGTGAGGGGATGTCGCCCTCTTCGAGGAAGAAGCGTTTACGCTTGTCGTTCATATCGTCAAAATGTTTTGGTTTGCTAAGAATTATTGTATTTATGCTAATATATTTGCAAAAATATCAACAATAATTCAATAATCGGTCATTTCTTGCATAAAATTGCGTTTGAGACGCTCGGTGAGATGTGGCATTGTGTGAAAAACGTCTACGTGACTCGTCGGCTTCTCAAAAAATATTGCCCAATTTTTGTGGTGTTTAGTTGTCGTAGTTGGTAATGAGCAGGTGGGTGGTCTGTTTCTTGTTCCTGTTCATAAAACTCACCACATATTCTTTGTCAAAGGCGCGGATGTTGACGCCCTTCTGGTTGTAGAGTTGGAAGATAAAGTCAGTGTTTTTGATGATAAGCATCCATTTGGCTTTGCACTCGTGCAGGAGGTAGTTGGCCAGTCGCACCTGGTCGTCGGCGGTGAAGCGGTTTTGTGCATAAGTGCTGAATTCGCTGTCGTAAGGCGGGTCAAGAAACACAAAATCATTGGCTTGAGGCCGTACTTGCGTCAAGAAGTCTTCAAAATCCAAGTTGTAAAGCCGGGTGGCTTTGAAATGGTTTTGAAGAGCCTCTGTCTGATAATAGTCCAACTTTTTCGCCATCAGCTTACTGTTATAGGCTATGCCGCCATAAGGCACGTTGAAGTCGCCCTTGTTGCTGTATCGGAACATACTGCTGTAGGCATAATTGCGCAAAAAGAAAAACAAGGCGCAGCGTAATGGCCGGTTCGTCTCCTTCATCACATTATACAGATACCGGTAGTTCATATACAATGCGCTTTTTATGGCAGTCTCGATGTTGTTTTGGAGGTCTTTTTCAGGCAACCGGTGTTTGCTTTGTTCCAACTGGCGCATACGGGTCATCTTGCGCCACAGGTTTTTTTCTGTTTCGGCCACAAGCACACAGGGCAACGCCGCGAAGGCATCCGTCAGAAGTCCATTGATCTTGTTGTTGCTGTCGCGGCAAAAGGTCTGGATGAAATCTTTCAGTTGCTTGGCATCTATTCTGTCGTTTCTGAATGCTTCATAAGTGGTGCGAAGAGACTCGTTTTGCGCCGCAAACGTTGTGGCGCGCCGCCAAGACAGGTCTATGCCCCTTGTATACGCGAAGAAAGCCTCTTCCAATGAGGCGATATTACTATACAGATCCATCAACTCCTCAGAGCGGTCATTGATGTGATAGGCTTTGGCATTAATCCCCATAAAGACGGCCCCTCCGCCCACAAAGGGTTCAACATATCGCTCAAAGTTCGGCAGGTTGGGGATAATGTATTTCAGTTCTTTCTCTTTGCCGCCCGGCCATTTGATGATGGGCGAAAGGCCCGATGCCGGTGACAGTTGCGGTTGGATGCCGGCTGTTTGCGTCGGAGGTTGTGGTTGGTTGAAGAAATCCGCCAGTTGTCGGGTTGTGGCATTATAAGTCGCTATGCCTTCATTAACGGCAGTCGTTTCATCTTCGTTGTTGGGTTGGTATGCTTTGGTCATAGGTGGTTTTTGTGCCGTTTTGTTCAGACTTTGGTTAATGCGGTCGCGCGCCGCTTGGAAATAATCAGCGTCAAGTTCTATTCCGATAAAGCGTCGCCTTGGGCTGTATAATTTTGGAGGCAATCCATTTGATGTATTCCAAGGAGAAATGCCGTGACCATTGTTTCAAAACAAAACTTCCCGCCGGCCGGAAATCGGGGGCGGGAAGTTGTGGGTTTGTGTCTTTAAGCCTGATGCGGCGGCAAGTGGATGAATTACTTGCGGAGGCCGAGGGCTTTGACGATGGCGCGGTAACGCTCGATGTCTTTGCGCTTGAGATAGTTGAGCAAAGCGCGGCGCTTACCTACCAGTTTCACGAGAGAGCGTTCGGTCGTATGATCTTTACGGTTGGCTCTCATGTGCTCCGTCAAATGGGCAATACGGTAGGAAAACAAAGCCACCTGGCTCTCAGCAGAACCGGTGTCTGAATTAGACGTTCCGTACTTGCCAAAGATCTCTTTCTTCTTTTCAGAATCTAAGTACATTGTGTATTGAATTAAGTGGGTTGTAATTACTGCCAAAGCGGACTCTGGCGAGTTTAGCGGTGCAAAAGTACTGACTTCGTGTGAAATAGACAAGCCCGGGCCTGTTTTATTTTCTCTTTTTCGGGAAAAAGACCTTCGACGGCCTATCTGGCCAGCCAGGGCAGGGGATTGATGTGGCTGGCGGTGGAGCCGCTGCGCTTGCGCAACTGGAAGTGGAGCGTACAGCCGCCGCTACCGTCGCCGGCCACGGCACCGAGGGTCTGGCGGGTCTTGACGGCTTGGCCGTTGCGTACGGCTACGCTGGAGAGGTTGCTGTAGACGGAATAGTAGCTGCCGTGGCGCACGATGACCACGTAGGTGCCGCCCACATTGGCCACTGCGCTCACTTCGCCGTCGTAGACGCAGCGGGCCTGGGCGCCTGAGTGGCCGGTGAGATTGATGCCTTTGCTGTCGAGGCTCACGCCCGAGAGGCCCTCGACGCTGTATTGGCCATATCGTCCGGTGATGGCATAGCCGCCGGTTATGGGGATGGGCAGGCGGCCGCGGTTGGCGGCAAAGCCCGAAGAGAGGGTGCGGTCGGTGGCATCTTCTTCTTCGTAGCGTGGTGTAGACTTGGCCGGGGTGGACGTTGATGATTTCTTGCTTGTCGTGGCATTGCTGCCTTTGGCGTTCTTGTTCTTCTTGGCTGCGGCCTCTCGCGCTGCGCGGGCACGGGCTTCTTCTTTGCGGCGTTTCTCTTCGGCGGCTTTACGTCGGGCTTCTTCTTTCTTTCGTCTTGCTTCGGCCGCAGCGATTTCCTGCTTGATGAGGCGGTCGATAGAGGCGTTGAGGTTGGCGTATTTGCGCTTCTGCTGGGCAATGGTCGTGGTGAGTTGCGACTGCTTTTTGTTGAGTTCGTTGATGACGCCTTGTCGTTCTTTCTTCTTGGCTTCCAGTCGTTTGTGCTCGCCTTGTGCTTCGCTGAGCAAGACGTCTTTTTCTTTCTTTGCGGCGTGGACGGCTTCGCGTGCCTTGCTCACGGCTGCCTCTTTTTGCTTGATGGTTTCGGCCTGTGCGCGGAGATATTTGGAATAGTCAGAAGCATAGCGCATGCGGCGATACATCTGTCTGAAGTTTTTGGCAGAGAGCACAAACATCCATTTGTTTTGCAGCAGGCGCTTGCGGTTGAGGTAGAGCACGGCGCGGCGGTATTTTTGTTTGCAGGCCGTGAGCTCC
>JBJFGJ010000157.1:0-11272 GCA_051892575.1 Alloprevotella sp.
AAAGAAGAAAGCCTCTGATGGTCAAATGACTCTCAGAGGTTTCTTTTTTATAGAAGATAAATCTTGCTGCAATGCGATTTATGGGTTTGCGTGTAAGTTCTCTCTTTCCATTCACCTTTTATGATGTCGCGTAGCCTATTATACTGGTGTGTAATGTGGCGGTCGCTTGCTGTGTTTACCGGCCAGGGCGAGCGTCATAACGCTTATTCTGACGCCTTTAGCCTTCTTGAGTTCATTGATGCAGGACAAAAGCGTGGAGTTGGTAGTGATGACGTCGTCTATCAGTAAAATGTGTTTGCCTGCGACAAGATCGGCGTCTTTCAGACTAAACGCTCCGGTCATATTCTCTTGCCGCTCTTCTTTGGTGAGCTTGGTCTGTGTCGGCGTGTCTTTGATGCGGATGAGTGCCTTTGTTACGACGGGTATGCCCGTGATTTCAAACACGCCTTGCGCTATGCGCTCACTCTGGTTGTAGTGCCTGCGCTTGAGTTTTTTATGGAATAGTGGAACCGGCACTATGCAGTCAACGCCTTCAAAGAAATCCGTATCCTCAAGATCTTTGGCCATAATTCGGCCAAACTGCACACCGATGTCATCGTGACCGTTATATTTGAGTTCGTATAGCAACACGCGGCTGCGGTCGTCTATGTCATAATACATCAAAGCGTTGGCTCGTTCAATATCTGCCACGCCCCAAAACAGGCGCTCTACAGTATTACCTTTGGCCCCTTTGAAATGGGTGAAGGGCAGGTTGGTGAAGCATACGCCGCAGATATTGTCGGTGTCGCTATTGAGTTTACGGCCACACACGCAGCAGTGGCGGGGATAAAGCACATCGGCCACCTCTTTGATAAGGCGGCCGATGCGATGGGATAGTGTCTTTTTATATGGTCTCATTACAGACGATTGTCGGGACCGTCGGGGAAGATGACTTTAGGCTTGAACGCCTGGGCCTCTTCGGGCGACATTTGGGCAAAACTCATAATGATGATTTCGTCGCCCACCTGGAACTTTCTCGCTGCGGCACCGTTGAGACAGATACAGCCCGAACCTTCCGGGCCGGTAATCACGTAAGTCTCGATGCGCTCGCCATTGTTGTTGTTCACCACGTGCACGTGTTCGCCCTCAACCAGTCCGGCGGCTTTCATCAGGCCTTCGTCAATGGTGATGCTGCCCATATAGTGCAGGTTGGCTTCGGTGACGGTGGCGCAGTGGATTTTTGATTTTAATATGCTGAGATACATTGTTGTTCGGTTTTATCCGCGATATTTCATATTGTCTATCAATCTCACAGGGCGGCTGCCGCAATACACCGTGATGCAGCCGACAATGTAGTCGGTGTCGTCCCAAGTCTCGACGGGTTGCAGCGTGATGCCGTCTACGATTTGGAAATACTCCACTTCGAGACCATCGATGGCATTGAGCCGGCTGACAACCATGTCGTGTGTTTCGCTTACGCTGTGGTTTTGTGAGAAAGCCACGCTCTCAATGAGTGTGCGTGAGATGTTGACGGCTGTAGCCTTTTCGGCCTCAGTGAGCAGGGTGTTGCGGCTACTCAGTGCCAGTCCGCTCTCTTCGCGCACGATGGGGCAGGGGCAAATCTCCACGTTGATGCCGAGACTCTTGACCATGGCTCTGACCACGGCAATCTGCTGAAAGTCTTTTTCACCGAAATAGGCACGCAACGGATTCACCATATAGAACAGCTTGCTCACAATCTGGCACACGCCGTTGAAGTGGCCCGGCCGGCGCTCGCCTTCCATCACCGTGTCGATGGGCGGGAAACTGAAACTTCTTGTGTCGGGTTCGGGATAAATCTCTTCGACTGAGGGTGCAAACACGATGTCGGCGCCAAGGCTTTCCAGCAGTTGGCAGTCGGCCTCGAGAGTGCGTGGATAGTTGGCCAGATCGGTTTTGTCGTTGAATTGAGTGGGGTTGACAAAAACGCTGACCACGGTGATATCGTTCTCTTTGACGCTTCGGCTCACCAGCGAGGCGTGTCCGGCATGGAGGGCCCCCATTGTGGGCACAAGGCCGATGGCTTGGCCGTTTTGACGGGCTGCGTCGAGGATTTGTTCAAGCTCTTTGACTGTATTGACTGTCGTCATAATGTCTGTTTTTTTCTTTCAGCCTGCAAAGTAACAGAATTATTGCCACATAGAGGCCTCCGGCGAGTCATTAAACGCCATTTTTTAACACACCATCCCTTTTGGGGCGCGTTTTGGCTTATGCTCTTGGCAAATCTGCCTTTCGGTAGGTCTTTTGGAGCTATTTCTTGTGTTCGTTAGCCTTGGTATCCGAGTCTTCTTCGGCAAGTTGGAATAGCGGTATGTCTTCAAACTGGTCGTGGAAGATGTTGCGGCGTTTTTCGCAGAATGTTTGCCAGTGGTCTTGTCGGTTTTCCATCACGTCATCCCCCTGACGGTCGAGGGCCGAGAGCACATTGGCTGCCGTCAGACGGTGAATGTCGAGCGCCGGCAGATATGTGTCGGGTTCGTCTTTCTTGCTGCCGTCCACCTTCATCACGATGCCGGCCTTGGCCAGTTCATACATTGCATCGGTCACTACTCTGAGGTGCACCTGTTCGGCCTGCGCCAGTTGCTCAAGGTTCATGGGCGCCTTGGCTTCGGCAAAGCGCTTACAGATGTGCCCCACCAGCCGCACGCAGAGGCAGTCGCGGTCGAGGTGGCTCATGTTGACATCGTCTTTGCCGTGATAGAAACTGCTGAGGTTTTGGTCGGCATAGCTCAGCGCGCCGCCAAAGAGGATTACCGTCCAGCTCACCTGGCACATCAGCATGAAGAGCGGCAGGGCGGCAAACGACCCGTAGATGGCGTTGTAGCTCGTGAGCCACACCTGGGAGTGAATATAGAAGAACTGCAAGAGTTGGAAGACGATGCCAATGGGAATGCCTGCCGTCAGTGCCGAGCGCCAGCGCACGCGCGTGTTGGGCATAAAGACATAGAGTATGGTGAAAAACAGACAGCTCAGCAGGTAGGGCACAATCTGTATCACGACAATGGCCGCCGGTCTGAGGATGAACACATCGGGCACGGCCGAGTTGGCGGCAGAATACAAGAACCCCATCAAGCCGCTCGAGGCCAACAGGAAAAACGGTAGCATGATGAACACCGCCGCATAGTCGGCAAACATCCGCGTGGGCGGTCGCTGTTGGCGCACCTGCCACAGACTGTTGAAGGCACCCTCCACCGAATGGGTCAGTTTGAAGACCGTCCACACCAACAACACCAGACCGAAACCCAAGAACACGCCGCCGCGTGCGTGTCCCAGATAGTTCTGTACGAAGTCGGCCAGCGTCTCAGCCGCCTCGGGTTTGCCGGCAATATTGTTTCTCACCCAGTCTTCGGCAAACTCCGCGAAGCCAAACCCTTTGGCTATGGCGAAAACCACGGCCAGCAGCGGCACCACGGCCAGCAGGGTGGAGTAGGTGAGTGCGGCTGCGCGATAGGTCATTCCCTCGCGTGCAAACAGTTTCCAGGCCACCAGCAGCCGGCGTGTGCAGGCCGTGACCACGGTGAGCAGCCGGCTTGTAGGCGTCTCCCAAAGTCCGCGGCGCAAGAAGCGCATGAGCAGACCGATGTATATTTTTGTTTTTCTGATTAAAGACATGGCGATAAGGCTTTTTAGATATGTGTTATCTTTTGCAAAGATAATGTGCAAAAGTCTGATTTAACAAATCTTGAGGTCTAAAAATGCAACGTGCAGGAAAGAACCTCCTGACCGGCAATGCCCACTCGCGCCATACTTTTGTCTTTTGTCTTTCACCGTCGTGTCGTTATCTTTGAGGTGAGAAAGAAGAAGATGCCCCGTTTTAGGCCTCTTTTGTTGTCTTTCAGTGCCTTACGGCGATAAGGTGAGTTTTTCCTGTCCTTATTCTCGAAAAAACTGTCCTTATTCCCGCCCGTCTTTTCCCTATTCTGAGTGCAGCCAAGTCGTTTTTGCCGACCTTATAAGTTTGTTTCCGTTGTTTTGAAAAACTACATAAAAATAATGGTCGTTATTTCGTCACACGTCACCCCTATCTATGAACCAACACCGAGGGGCATAGGTGGCCGTTTGTGGCATCTACACCACCGTTTCATACCTTCGTTGTGCCGTGAGAGCCAATTTATGCGTATTTTTGCAGGCGTTATGTCCACGATGTCCATTCTTCTCATCGCCACCCTGCTGGTGTGGTTTGGCGTGTTGTGCCTGGTGTCACGGTTTTCGGGTCGTGAGGCCGACAACGACGCTTTCTTTCGTGCCGGAAGGCAGTCGCCGTGGTGGATGGTGGGTTTCGGTATGATTGGCGCCAGCATTTCGGGAGTCTCTTTCATTTCTGTTCCCGGCTGGGTGGCTTCTACCGGAATGACCTACCTGCAGATGTGTGCCGGTTTCTTTTTCGGCTATCTCGTCGTGGCGTTTGTGCTTCTGCCGCTTTATTATCGGTTGCGCCTGACAAGCATCTACGCTTGGCTTGGCACGCGCTTCGGGCGGCGTACGCGGCGCACCGGAGCCCTGTTTTTTATTCTCAGCAAACTCACCGGTGCGTCTGCCCGTCTTTATCTGGTTTGCCTCATCATCATGCACTTCATTTTGCCCGGCGTCCCCGCAGACTCGATGGGCGGGATGTGGGCTTTTGTGTTGTTGTCGGTAGGTGTGATTGCCCTCATCTGGCTTTACACACGCCGCAGCGGCATCAAGACCATCGTGCGTACCGACGCCTTGCAGACCCTCTGCCTGCTGGTGGCCCTCGTCGTGATGATGGTGATGGCGGCCCAGCGGCTCGGTCTGGACTTCGGCGGCGTGGTGCAGACGGTGAGAGACAGCGGCATGTCGCGCGTGTTTGACTGGGACCCTGCCAGCCGTCAGAACTTTTGGAAGCAATTCCTCAGCGGTGTTTTCATTGTCATTGTCATGACCGGACTCGACCAAGACATGATGCAGAAAAACCTCACCTGTCGCAACCTGCGCGAAGCACAAAAAAACATGTGCCTCTATGGCGCATGTTTCCTTCCTGTCAATTTGTTGTTGCTCGCCTTCGGCATTTTGCTCTATGCCCTGAGTGCGGCGAGTGGCGTGACTGTGGCCGGCGGCGACAGTCTGCTGCCTACATTGGTGGGCGAGGGCGTGATGGGTGTGGCCGTGATGGTGCCGTTTACGATTGGCATTGTGGCGGCGGCTTTCTCGAGTGCCGACTCCGCCTTGACCGCTCTGACCACCACCACTTGCATCGACCTCTTGGCCATTGAAGACCGACCCCTCTCTGCAACCGCGGCTCAGCGCATACGTCGCCGTGTCCACGTGGTGCTGGCCGTGGCGTTTGTGGGCTGTATGGTGGTGTTTAAAGTCGTGGGCGACCAGAGTCTCATCAATGCCATCTATGTCATGGCCTCTTACACTTACGGTCCGCTGCTGGGGCTTTACGCCTTCGGACTTTTCACTCGCCGGCGGCTGACGTCGGAGCGTTGGGTGCCTGCCGTCTGTTTGGCCGCACCGGTGGTGTGTGGTGTCCTGGACTATGCGGCACCACGCTATTGGGGCTTCACGTTTGGCTATGAACTACTGATGCTCAACGGATTGCTGACATTCGTCGGCTTGACACTATTGAGCTGGAAAGGGAAAAAGATGAGGGAGTGAACGGCTTATCCGTAGAGGAATTTTCCCTCCAGATAGGCCAGGAAAGTGTTTTTGTAGATATCGCCCACCGGTATGATTTCGCCGCCTTCGAGGGTGATGCGCTGGCGGTTGTATTCTCTGATGCAGGCCAGATTGATGAGATAAGAGCGGTGAACACGCATAAACTGTTTGGCCGGCAGATAGTTTTCGAGCCTTTTCATGCTGAGCAGGGCCGTGACGGGCTTGTGGTCGTCGCGAAAGTGAAAACGCAGGTATTCGCTCATCCCCTCGACATAGCGGATGTTGTCTGTCTCCACGCGTATGGTCTTGTAGTCTGTCTTGAGGAAGATGGCTCCGTCGTCGGCCGTTGTCGTCTCGGGGGTGACGGCGGGATGCAAGAGCGCGTACTGCCGCCTCACTTTTTCGGCCGTCCGCTCGAAATCGTCCAGCCCGAAAGGTTTGAGCAGATAGTCCAAGGCATTGACCTTAAAGCCTTCGACTGCATATTGACTGTATGCCGTGGTGAAGACCACTATGGGCGGCGTGTCGAGTGAGCGTATGAAGTCCATTCCGCTTACGTCGGGCATTTGTATGTCGGTGAAGATGGCGTCGACACGCTCGTTCTCGAGGCATTTGCGGGCTTCGGCGACGCTTTCGACGGCGGCTGCCAGTGTGAGGCCTTCAGTCTTTTCGATGTAGGTCTTGAGTTGTTCCAAGGCCAGCGGTTCATCGTCGATGGCTAAACAGTGTATCATAGTATGTGGATTAGGTGGTTTTGGTCGTGGAGGTTTGAGGGGCGTCGTGTTGGATGGGGAGGGTGAGTTGGACGAAGAAGTCGTTTTCGCCCGTTACGATGTCGAGTGTGTAGTCATTGCCATAGATGAGGTCAAGCCGTCGCCGCGCATTGGCCAGTCCCACGCCGCCGCGGTCCTGACTCTCGCTGCCCGATTGTGACTGACCGGGCAGACTGTTGTGGCAGGTGAAAATGATTTTTTGCAGTCCTGTGCGCAGGCTCACCTTGATAAACGAAGGTTGATCGTACGACACGCCGTGCTTGAAGGCGTTTTCCACAAAACAAATCAGCAGCAGTGGCGGCAGGGTGGCGTTGGGCAGGTTGTCTTGCAGGTTGAGCGAGATGGACACGCGCTTGCTGTAGCGCATTTTCATCAGTCCCGTATAGCTTTTGATGAGCACCACCTCCTTTTGCAAGGCCACCATGTCGTTGTTGCCCTCGTAGAGGATGTAGCGCATCATGTCTGAGAGTCGTCTGATGGCCTTCTTCGACCGCTCGGGATTGATGTCGACGAGTGCGTGGATATTGTTGAGCGTGTTCATGAAGAAGTGCGGATTGATTTGGTATTTCAGATACCGCAGTTGGTCTTCGAGCGCCCGCCGACGGAGCAGTTCCATCTCTTTGGTCTTCTGCTCAGACTTCAGATAAAACTTCACACCCAGATTGAGGCCCATCACCAACGCCGCGATGATGCCCAACACCACGTCTGAAGCGCCGAAAGGCGGGTAGGGCGGCTTGAAAGGTTTTCTACCCGGCGGCTGAGGCAGTTTGAAGTCTCGGGGACCCTCGTCTCTTTCGTTGAACAAGGCAGAAATCTCTTTCGGAGGCTCCTCTTTGCCAATGAGCCCCTTGATGGTGAAAGGCGTGACAAACACCAGAGACAAAAAAAGCAATGCGTAGAGCCATTGGCGGCGCTTCACCAGCAACGGCACCAAAAGACAATTGTGGAAAATGAAAACTACAAGAAAGACGCAGTTGAGCCGTAAGATATAAGACAAATGCCGCCAGTCATAATCGGGCTCGGCAAACTGTTCTTGATGAAAGAACCCTTCGACGGCCGAAAGAAAAAAAGCCAGCGTCCAAATCAGACAATAAATATAAGTCTCGCGACGCTTATATTGAGGGTTGAGTTGCGACATCGGGCAAGGTTTGAAACAGTATTAGACGGACCGGCAACAATCCGCAACAAAGTTACGCAGTCCCGACGTTTCTCCCAAAAATATTCAACCAAAACCAGCCTTTTGCCGCCCTATCGTGCACCTTTAGAGGGTAATGACGTCAAAGCGTACAGAAAAACGTGACCAGAAAAGGCACGGAGAAATCCACCACACAGCCGTGAAAAATAGAGAGGGTGGTCCAACGGGCACCGGCATATTGCATGATGACAGGCAAAGACGTGTCGGCCGTCGTGGCTCCTCCCGAAGCAATCGGAGCAAAGGCACCGCAATAACGCACCAGCAGCGGAGCCAGCAGCAGGGTGAAGACCTCGCGCATAATGTTGGAAACCAAAGCAATGGTGCCCAACTCGGCTCCGCGCAAGTCGCCGATGAGCAGACTTGACAGTGAATAATAGCCAAAGCCCGAACCCACGGCAAGGCAGTCCATAGGCAAGCGATGCACCAACACAGCGGCAAGCAGACTGCCGGCCAAAGTGCCGACAATGGTACACACCGGAAGCCAAAGCGTCAAACGGGGCAAAGCACGTATTTGGCGGAGCATGGTCTTGTCGCTGCCCACCATTATCCCCACACTGAGCATCAGCAGGCATAAGGCGCCAAAACTCACATGGCCGATTAAGGACGGGTCAGACAATGAGCCCCATCGCCCCATGGCAATCCCGACAACGAAACAGCATAATATGCCCAGCGTAGTCTTCATTCCAAGCCCTCCGTCTCTCTACGTTCCCTTGTTCTTCGGTTGGCCACGCGCCACAACAGCCATGCGGCCACCACACTGCCGCCGGTAGCCGCCAGCGTAATCACCACGGCATCCATCCCAATGGTGCCCCACGACGACATGATGCGCTCGTCGCCACCCACTTCCATACCAAGCAAAAACAGCAACAGACCAATGAGTGGCAACACGCCGTGGCGCACCCACGCCAACCGTCGGCCGAAAACATAACCCAAGCCAACGCCCAACAACATAATGAAGAAAACTGTTAACATATATACAAAGGTACTGCACATCAGTCAAAGTCCAAATTAAAACAAGTTTTATTTGACTTCGTCTTCCTCCTTCGCGCCTCGGCATAATTCAAGCAAGCTTGACTTCTGCTCTCGGCTTGGCGTCGGTTGGTCTTTGCTCTCTCTTGCACTATCTTTTCATAAGATAGGCTGCGGCTCGGGCAAGCAAAAAGTAAAAAACATGTTTTTTATTTTGCTTACCGCTCACCTTGCACTATCTTTGCACGCGCTTAAAGACAAAGCCTTATCGACAACATAAAACAACAAACATCTAAAACTAATTGATATTATGTATTGGACACTGGAATTAGCTTCTAAACTTGAAGACGCACCATGGCCCGCAACCAAAGACGAACTTATTGACTACGCCATGCGCTCAGGCGCTCCGATGGAGGTGGTAGAAAACCTTCAGGAGCTTGAAGACGAAGGCGAAGTCTATGAGACCATCGAAGACGTCTGGCCCGACTATCCCACAAAAGAAGACTTCCTCTTCAACGAGGACGAGTATTAAGCCGGCCCCGCCTTATGGTTTCTGAAAAGCAATATCGCATGGCGCGCAGGGTCTATGCCGTGTGTGCCGTTATGTTGGCCCTTACCGCAGCTTTGGCCGTCTGGGTCGGCTACGACTGCTTGCAAGGCAACGCCGGGATGCACAATGTCGCCTCCGTGGTGATCAACATCGTGCTCTTCGCCTGCCTGCTCTTCAGCAACCGCAATATCATCAAAGCCTATAAGGCCGGGAAATAACCTTCAAACCCACAAAAACAGAGCCGCGACGCAGCCGAACTATGTTCGGGCGTCGCGGCTTTCTGTTTGAGTCCTATAGAGGTTTTATTTTTTCGGGAAAACGTGCTTGCCGTAGTTCACGCCGCGCCAGTCGTAGTAGGCCGGTTCGGCTTGCAGACGTTGGAGGAAATCGGGATAGCGGCGGAGCGATTGCGGTGTCCAGCCGGCCTCGGCCACAGCCGCCAGTCGCGGGAACATCAGATACTGCACCGTCGAGGCGTCTTCCACCCATTCGGTCCAGAAGTTGGCCTGCACACCCATATACTTGGCCTGCAAGTTGTCGGCAATGCCGTTCATCGGCACATAGTTGTAGACTGCCTCGACCGTCTCGGTGCCGTAGCCCTGCGAGCGCGGTTCGGTGGGCAGATTGCTTTGACGGCGGTTGATATAATAAGGTATCTGTGGCGAAAGGATGGTGTAGAGTCCGCGCTCGGCCGCATCTTTGGCCGCCGCGTCAGCACCCACCCAGGCCATAATGGTGATGTCTTGGCCCAGCGGTGCCGTGTTGCCGTGTAGCACTTCATTCCAGAAAATCAGTTTCCTCTTCTCCGCCTCCGGCTTTTGGGCGATGTGGTCTTGAAGTTGGCGGTAGAAGTTGATTTGAAGGTCGCGGTAATTCGTCGAACCAATCTCGGCAAGCTGCTTGCGGCAGTCGGCATTGGCCTCCCATTTTCCCGTCGGACATTCGTCGCCTCCCAAGTGGATATAGCCGAAGGGGAAAACCTCAATGAGCTCGTCGATAACATCTTTGGCAAATGTCACGGCGCGAGGATTAGACACGTTGATGACGTCGCCCGAAACACCCTGCCAGAGCCACACCTCGTGGTGGTTTTGTGGGTCGCAGCTCAGAAATTCCGGATAAGCGGCCACGGCAGCCTGCGAGTGGCCGGGGATGTCCACCTCGGGCACAATCTCGATGAAGCGTTCGCGGGCATAGGCCACAATCTCACGTGCGTCTTCCTGAGTGTAGAAACCACCGTAGTGCTGTCCGTCGGGCTTGGTGTCGCCCCAACCTAATACCTTGCTTTCGCGCCAGGCGCCCACCTCGGTCAGTCGTGGGTATTTCTTTATTTCAAGCCGCCAGCCCTGGTCTTCAGTCAAGTGCCAGTGAAAGCGGTTGAGCTTATAGGCCGCCATCACGTCGAGCAGTTTCTTGATTTCTTCTTTGCCAAAGAAATGTCGGCCTTCGTCGAGCATAAACCCGCGCCAGCCAAAGCGCGGTTCGTCGTTGATGGTCGTGGCCGGAAGAGTCCATTTCGTCACACTCTCGTCTTTCGCTCCGGCTATGACGGCACGTGAGGGCAAGAGTTGTTTCAGTGTTTGCAGGGCATAAAAGAAACCGGCCGGTCGTGCCGCCTTGATATGCACCCGTCGCGGCGTGATGTGGAGGCTGTAGGCTTCCGCTCCCATCCGGCCGTCCACCTCCAGACGGATGTCGGCTTTCGCGGCCTTGCTCTTGCCACACTTGATGCCGGTCGAGGCCGTCAGCGTCGCGGCAAAGCGGTCCCACACCGTCTGCACGCTGTCGCCGGGATAGGCGTCAACGCACACCTTCGTCTTTTTGTTGAAACAGAACGAACCCTGTCCTTGTTCTACAGAGGCCGGAAGAGGAATGAGGGCAGGCGTTTGCGCCACGGCCACAGTGAGGCCGCACATACAGGCCACCACGCAGGTCAGTCTTTTGATTTTCATGATAGGGGTTTTAGGCTTTTGATGAATAATATGCACAAATATACGGACTTTTCGGCAGTTGCCGCTTCTTTTGGGTACCAATCAGCAACGGGTGGCATCAAAAACATCTCGGTTGGGGACGTGATGGCCTCTTTTTAATATAAAAATCGCGACGCCGACCGAAACAAACCATTCCGGGACGACGTCGCGACTGAGC
>JBJFGJ010000158.1:0-11205 GCA_051892575.1 Alloprevotella sp.
ATCGGGACTGATGGGCGCAAGCACCGCCTTGTCGCGATTGTCTTCGAGAAAGGGACGCATACTCCGGCCCCGCACACGGAGCGTCACCGAGTGGCCTTCGTCGATGGCCGCCTTGACGGCAGGTATGAGTGTTTCGTTGGGAATGGTGAGTGTTTTCATTGGCAGGCAGTTACGCTGTCATGGCAGAGTCGGGCCGCCGCCTCGTCGGGCAGACATTTCAGGCGGAAAGCCGCTGTGGTCGTGGCCACTTTGTTGGTGGTGGCCAGAATGGCGTCGTAAGAGGGTTTGTCCCATATCATCGTGGAACAAGATGACAGCACAGAGGCAAAGGTTTGCAGCGGCCGCTCGCGCTCAATGATGTTTTCGGGCCATTGCTCAAGTCGCACAAACGCGCCAACGGGAACCGACAGGTTGCGATAGCACGGCGTTTTGCCGCTCCAGGGTGTGCCGTAGACCGTGACCGTGCCGTCGCTGCCCACGCGCACGGCGGGGTTGTCGTCGTTGAGCAGGTCGGCGCCGGCAATGTGTTTGAGCCACAGCCCCGAGTGTGTGCTTTTGCCCGTACCGCTTTTGCCTAAAAACAGATAGCCGCGGCCTTCGCTCATAATCACAGAGGCGTGCATCATCAGCAGGTTGTGGTAGGCGCCGGAAAAGGCAAAGGCAATCATCACGGCGTTGTTGATGCCAAAAGCCCTATTGCTCTCGCTGCCGTAGGCCGTGGCCCGGCACGTGTCAAAACGCGCAGAGGCGTGGAGCGCACAGGCGGGTTCGCCCTCCGGACTTGAAATGAGCAGGAGCTGGCCGCCGTCGGGCGTGCGATAGACGCCGTGCATGGCGCCACCGCAATCAAACTCGCCAATCATTTCGCCCTGACCTTCAAAAGGCACGAGGCCTTCGGCACAGGTGAGGGTGAACATCAGCGGCGCATCGGCAGCAGGCCGGGCCATATGAAAGGGGGCATAAGAAGGCAGATAGCGGCGCGCATCGTCTTCGTCGGGAAAACGAAGACGGAAATAAGACTCGGCCACCTTAAATGTCAGGTCGTTATAAGGCATGATTGATTAAACGTGAGTAGGAGATAGCGTTATTGGGCCGTTTCTGCACTTTCGGCCACAGGCACGAAGCGGAATTCGTCGGCGGTGAGTTTCACCACATTAGCGATGGCTTTGGATTTGCCTTGATGCTTGATGGTCTTGAGGTAACGGTCTTCGGCCTTGCTGCGCTTGGTTTCAAAGAAGATGCCGGCGGTGAAGTGTCTGCCATAGCGCTCTTTCAGTGCCGTCTCAAGTTGGCCGGCCAGTTCGGCACGATGGGTCACCTGATGGTCTTTGTCGTTTATCTTCACGCCGTCGAGTCGTTGCACGGCAGTGACGTAGACCACAGAGTCGCCCAGGCAAGAGGCGCAGCCATAAAGCCAGACGGTGCCGGTCTTGTCTTTGTCTTTGGCCTGAGCCGAAGGCGCACAGACGAGCCACATCAGGCAAAGCGTCAATAGGAGTGGGATGTTTTTCTTCATTCGCTGAAACATTGTGCCGGGGTGTCGGGGCAAAGCATATCCGACGGCCGTGGGCGTTGAAGTGTAAACAAAGACGGGCAGATAAGCCTGAAGAAAGGTTTAATCACGTGAAGAAGGCCACAAAACGGCCGGGTAAGGAAGAAGAGTGATTTAAACCACGGACAAACCGGCTTATCTGCCCATTTTAGGGTAGGAGAGAATGATTACTTGCTTGCTGCCTCCTTGTTGGCGGCTTCAACCATTTGCTTGCTGGGGAGGATGTAAACCTCTACGCGACGGTTCTTCTCCTTGCCATCGGCGGTGGCGTTGGAAGCCACGGGATTAGATTCGCCAAGACCGTTCAGCTCGCGGATTTGGCTTGAAGAGATGCCATTGGCCAAGAGGTGGTCGCGCACGGCACCGGCACGCTGCAGCGAGAGCGTCTTGTTCTTTTCAACACTCTGGGCGGCAGTGCAGCCTTTCCAGGGGTCGTTGTCGGTGTAGCCGTAGATGCAGAGGTCCATATCGGCGTCGAGACCGCGTGCGAAGGTGGTCAGGTCAGACATGGCGGCACTGTTGAGCGCGTATTTGCCTGAAGCAAAGAGGATGCCAGAGGGGAAAGTGGCTTTGACGTATTGGTAGCCGTCTTCGCTGGTGAGCAGTTCGGCCTGTGCGTTGGCTGCTTCGGCTGCCTTCTTGGCTTTGTCCATCTTGTTGCCAATGATGACACCGGCACCGGCACCAAGCGTGGCACCAATGGCACCGCCGATGGCTGCACCCTTACCGCCGCCGGCAAAACTGCCGATGAGGGCACCGAGGGCACCACCGCCGCCGCCGCCGATGAGGCCGCCTTTGGCTGTGTTGGACATAGAGCAACTGCTGAACAATAAACTGGCGCAAAGAGCGCAAAGTGTGAACTTAGTCAGTTTCATTTGTGTTAGTAATTAAGTTTTTGAATTTTTGGACTATCTATCTTGTTAGATTTGTCGCAAAGGTACGATTATTTTTGTAATTTTGCTTCCGCTAAAAAACATTATTGGGTGTAGGCTGCAAATCTTAACGCTTCGCAGCCGGATTTGCTGAAGCTCTTTTCCGTGCCTGCCGCCACACCTTTTTATAAGAAAACATTTATGGCTAAAGAACTTAAAGATCTCACCAAACGTAGCGAAGACTATTCAAAATGGTATAATGAGCTGGTCGTTAAGGCCGACCTCGCCGAGCAGGCCGACGTGCGCGGCTGTATGGTCATCAAACCCTATGGTTATGCCATTTGGGAACGCATACAGCAGACTCTCGACGCCCGCTTCAAGGCCACCGGCGTGCAAAACGTCTATTTCCCCATGCTCATCCCCAAGAGCTTCCTTTCCAAAGAGGCCGAGCATGTGGAGGGTTTTGCCAAAGAGTGTGCCGTGGTCACCCACTACCGTCTCAAAGCCGACCATGAAAACGGCGGTGTAGTCGTGGACCCTGCTGCCAAACTTGAAGAAGAGCTCATCATACGCCCCACGTCTGAAACAACTATTTGGAACACCTATCGCAAATGGATTCATTCATGGCGCGACCTGCCCCTGTGCTGCAACCAGTGGTGCAACGTGATGCGTTGGGAGATGCGTACGCGCTTGTTCCTTCGCACCAGCGAGTTCCTTTGGCAAGAGGGTCATACCGCCCATGCCACACGCGAAGAGGCAGAGGCCCGTGCGCGTCAGATGCTCGACGTTTATGCCGACTTTGCCCGTGAGGTGATGGCCATCCCCGTGGTGCGCGGTGTGAAGAGTGCCACCGAGCGTTTTGCCGGCGCCCTCGACACCTATACCATTGAGGCTATGATGCAAGACGGCAAGGCCCTGCAAAGCGGCACAAGCCACTTCCTCGGCCAAAACTTCGGACGCGCCTTCAATGTGCAGTTCGTCGACAAAAACAACCAGCTCGACTATGCCTGGGCTACCAGCTGGGGTGTGAGCACCCGTCTGATGGGCGCGCTCATTATGACCCACTCCGACGACAACGGCCTCGTGTTGCCGCCACACCTCGCCCCCATCCAGGTGGTTATCGTACCTATTTATAAAGGTGAGGAAGAACTGGCTCAGCTTAATGAAAAACTCGGCGGCATAGCCGACAAACTCAACGCTATGGGCATCCGCGTGAAATATGACAACGCAGACAACAAACGCCCCGGCTTCAAGTTTGCCGACTACGAGCTCAAAGGTGTGCCTGTGCGCCTCGTAATGGGTCCCAAAGACTTGGCCAACGGCACCATCGAACTCATGCGTCGCGACACGCTCGAGAAGCAAACCTTGCCCGTTGACGGCATCGAAGCCTTTGTGCAGAACCTGCTCGAGGAAATCCAGCAGAACATCTACGTCAAGGCAAAAACCTATCTCGACGAGCACATCTATCCGTGCAACGACTATGAGGAATTCAAGAAGCGTATTGCCGACGGTGGCTTCTTCCTTTGTCCGTGGGACGGCACCGAGGAAACCGAAGCCCAAATCAAGGCCGAAACACAGGCCACCATACGTTGCGTGCCTTATGGCTACGACCAAGACAATCTTGGCAACGATATGGTGAGCGGCAAACCTGCCGTGTGTCGTGTGCTTGTGGCTCGCAGTTACTAATTCTTGACAATCTGTTTTTTATTGCAATCATAACGGGCGAGTCCTGCCACGCGCTTTGGCGGCAGAGACTCGCCCCTTTTGCTACTCCATTCACTGCCTATGCTTTCTGTAGACAAACTCGGTGTGGCCTTTGGGGCCAATCCGTTGTTTTCTGATGCGTCGTTTGTCATCAACCGCAAAGACCGCGTGGCCCTTGTGGGCAAAAACGGTGCCGGCAAGAGCACGTTGCTCAAAATACTGGCCGGCCTGCAGCAACCCACATCCGGCACCGTGGCCCTAAGTCGCGATGCCTCCATCGGCTATTTGCCCCAGGTGATGGTCATTTCAGACGACTGCACCGTGATGGAAGAGATGGACAAAGCCTTTGCCCACATCAATGAGTTTCGCGAAAGACTCGAGCGGCTTAAGACAGAAATGGCCTCACGCACCGACTATGAGACCGAAGACTATATGGAACTGGTCGAGAAGTTTGCCCACGAGAGCGAGCGCTTTGAGATGATTGACGGCAACAATTATCGTGCCGAGATTGAACGCACGCTCAAAGGCCTGGGCTTTGTCCCGTCTGACTTCGACCGTCCCACGGCCGAGTTTTCCGGCGGTTGGCGTATGCGTCTCGAACTGGCCAAACTGCTTTTGCAGCGTCCCGATGTCTTGCTGCTCGACGAACCCACCAACCACCTCGACATCGAGAGCATCGGATGGCTCGAAACGTTTTTGGCCCGCTCGGGCAGTGCCGTGGTACTTGTGAGCCACGACCGGGCGTTTATCAACAACGTGACCAATCGCACTTTGGAGATTTCTTGCGGCAAGATTGTGGACTATCGCGTCAAATACGATGAGTTTGTGCAATTGCGTGCCGAGCGCCGTGAGCAGCAGTTGCGTGCTTACGAAAATCAGCAGAAAGAGATTGCCGACATCAAGGACTTCATTGAGCGCTTCCGCTACAAACCCACCAAGGCCGTGCAGGTGCAGAGTCGCATCAAACAACTCGAAAAGATAGTGCCCATTGAGATTGACGAGGTCGACAATTCCAGTCTGCGCCTCAAATTCCCGCCTTGTGAGCGCTCAGGCGATTTTCCCCTTATCTGCAACGAGGTGCGCAAAGACTATGGCGTTCATTGTGTCTTTCACGACGTCACGCTCACCCTTCGTCGTGGTGAGAAGGTGGCTTTTGTGGGGCGCAATGGTGAGGGAAAGTCCACGCTCGTCAAGTGCATCATGAACCAGATAGACTTCACTGGCGAACTCAAAATAGGCCACAACGTCCAGATTGGCTACTATGCCCAAAACCAAGCCCAACTGCTCGACGGTGAAGTCACAGTGTTCGACACTATCGACCGCATAGCGCGAGGCGACATACGTCTGAAAATCCGCGACATACTTGGCGCCTTTATGTTTGGCGGCGAAGCCTCCGATAAGAAAGTCAAGGTGCTTTCGGGAGGTGAGCGCAGCCGTCTGGCCATGATCAAACTGCTGCTTGAGCCGGTCAACTTCCTCATTCTCGACGAACCCACCAACCATCTGGACATGCGCACCAAAGACGTGCTCAAAGAAGCTATTCGTGCGTTCGACGGCACGGTTGTCCTCGTCAGTCACGACCGCGATTTCCTCGATGGCTTGGTGTCGAAGGTCTATGAATTTGGCGGTGGCGTAGTGCGTGAGCATCTCGGGGGTATTTATGATTTCTTGCAAAAGAAAAACATCGACCGTCTCGACGCACTCCATACGCCTGCGCAGGCCGTCAAGACTGATGCACCTGCAGAAGAAGCCCATTCAGAGGGCCGTCTGTCTTATGAAGAACGAAAGGCACGGGCCCGTCAGCGGCGCAAGTTGGAGAAGGAGGTCGAAGAGCGTGAGCAGGCTGTTATGGCGCTTGAGACAGAAAAGGCCGACATCGAGGCCCAACTGGCCACTCCCGACGGCGCCTCCGACACAAGCCTCTTTGCCCGTTATGGCGAAGTGACTGCAGCGCTTCAAAAGGCCGAAGACGACTGGACTGAAGCCCTGGAGGCTCTGGAGGCTTTCGGCGAAGACTGAAGACAGTCGCTCAAGCCGGCTTGTATCCTTATGGTCTAACATTTGTAATCCCGACATTCATACAATATGCTCTATCTTCCTCAAGCCATTCCCTGCATCGATATCCTCAGGGCCGAAGGTGCCGAAGTGGCCGCCTATAGCCTTTCAGACGCCACTCGACTCGACGCTTTCCCGCCCGAGGTGAAGCGTGTCTTGCTGCTCAACCTTATGCCGCAAAAGGCCGTCACCGAGTTGGACATCGCCCGCCAAATGGCCGGCCGTCCCGGCGGGGTGGCTCTCTTGCCTATGAAGATTGCCGGTCAGATCTACAAGACTACGCCGCAGAGCCACATGGATGCCTTTTATTTGGATTTTGAAGCCTATGAGCACGGCGTTTATGACGCGATGATCATCACGGGTGCGCCTTTGGAGTGTATGCCTTTCGAGCAGGTGCGCTATTGGGACGCGCTCTGCCGCATCATGGACTGGGCCGACCATCACGTGCTCCGCAGCACGCTCTATATTTGCTGGGCCGCCCAAGCCGGTCTCTATCATCATTATGGCATAGACAAATATGCCTTGTCCGCCAAGATGTTCGGCATATTCAGCCAGGAAGTGCTGCAATCGTCTTGTCCGCTTTTTGCCGGCCTTGGATCTTCTTTCCCTATGCCGGGAAGCCGTCACACGGCAGTGTCCGTCGACGAAACCCGAAAGACCGGTCTCCTTCTTGGGGCTGTCTCCGAAGAGAGCGGACTTGGTGTGGCTTTGACGGCCGATTGCCGACGTGTCTTCATCACCGGCCACCTGGAGTATGAGCCCAACACGCTCGACAACGAGTACCGCCGTGATGTAGCCAAGGGCTTGCCCATAGACCTGCCCCGCCACTATTACCACAACGACGACCCGGCCCGTGGCGTCGACTTCTCTTGGGCGCAGGCTGCCCGCCGCTTCTATGGCAACTGGCTCAACTTGCCCGAGTCGCTTTGACCCCTCCGCCGTACACTCCTATATTTATATATAAACCACGTTTGATTATGGAAAATACTTTTAAGCCTAAATACTCGCAGGCCGATATTGACGAAATCAAGGCTTGGTATGAGCGCCATGCCGACCAACTGCCCACCGAGTTCGTGCTCAACGACTCCACGCGTTATCTCAATTTGCCCTCTACGCTCAAAACCTATTTTGAGATTTGGGACATTCACCACGACAATCCCACTTTCAGCGGACAAATCTACCAGCTCTTCCTCATCCGCGAAAAACTCATTGCCGACGGTCTGACCGACTGACGGAAGCGTTCGGGCGGTGTGCGGCGAAGTATGTTCTCATCTAAACTATAGGCAGGTTATGGACAATAAAATATCCATCAGGTTTTATAAAGACCGCGAAATGCGCGCCGTCTGGGACGGTGAGGGCAACAAATGGTGGTTTTCGGTGCTCGACGTCATTGGCGTGATGAACGAGCAAGACGACTACGCCAAAAACCGCAACTATTGGAAGTATCTCAAGACGAAATTTAAGAAAGAAGGCAACGAACTGGTTAGTCTCACTAACCAGTTGAAACTTCAAGCGCCTGATGGTAAATCTCGTTTGTCTGACGTGCTCGACCAAAATGGTATTTTGCTTCTGGCCAAAAACTTCCCCAACAACAAAGCGGCCGAGTTCTTGGATTGGTTCACCTACAGCGACGCCACCATTGACGGACAAAGTCGCAAAAAAGCCTATGCGTTGTTTGAAAGCGGCCTCATCGACTCTATCGAAGCGGGGAGCATAGAAGGCTTGTTGCAAATCCACGCTTATCTTTTCGGCGGCCTTTATGACTTTGCCGGCCAGATAAGGACTGTCAACATCGCCAAAGGCGGCTTTCAGTTTGCCATGGCGCAATATCTGCCTCAAACGCTACAGACGATTGGGCAAATGCCCGACGCCACGCTCGACGAAATCTTGGAGAAGTACGTGGAACTGAACATAGCCCACCCGTTCAGAGAAGGCAACGGTCGTGCCACGCGCATCTGGCTTGACTTGTTGCTGAAGAAACGTTTGAACCGTTGCGTGGATTGGAGTCTAATCAACAAAAAAGACTATCTCGAGGCAATGACGCTCAGTGTGGCCAATGCTACGCGCATCAAGTCGCTCGTCGCACAGGCGCTCACCGACAAGACCAACGACCGCGAGATGTTTATGAAAAGCATAGACTATTCCTATTATTATGAGCAGGAAGACGAATGACGGCAAAAGCCTCAACCTTCCGTCGTACTCTTTTAAGCCTCTTTCCTTTATTCATTAGTATACGACAAAAGCCTGCATCGCTGCGACAATATGTGCGATGCAGGCTTTTCTGATTTCTATGGCCGCCGTAATGGTGGCGGTTTTATGCGGGATTAAAAGTCGATTTCCAGACCGATACCAAACACGTCGTTGGTGCGGTGGAAGTTGTCGAAACCGGCGGTGCTGTAGTTGGCCATACCGCGGTTGATGGCACCGAGTGCGCCCAGTTCACCGTTCACCACGTTCAGCTGTTGCTCATACACCGGACGCATCTCCTCGGGAACGGCACCGCTGTTGAGATAAGCCGTGAGCTGGGCCTGTGCGGCCGTGAGCTGTGTGCCCATCTCGCCGAGCATACCGCCGAACTTCGTTTTGAGGTCGGCATAGTCGGGCTGGTTCTTGCGGTAGTGTTGATAGAAAGTCTTGAAATAGGCGAAGTTCAGTTTCACGCGCTCTTTGAGGCGGAAAGTGGCACCGAGACCAACCGAATTTGAATTGGTCACGAAGCTCATGTCTGTCACGAAACGGCTGTCTTCACCCAGTCCATAGTTGGTGGTCTGCCATCCGGCGCTCACCGTCCAGCGCTTGTTCAGGTCCATTTCAAGGCCGGCCAGCACTTCCCAGCCGCCACCGTCGAGGTGCTCCTCTTTGTTTTCATACTGAGTGGCCTGTTTGTCGAAATAGTAATGGAAACCGGCGCTTGCGCGCAGATTTTTCATAATCTCATACTGTGCACCGAGGGTCAGGATAGCCGGAATGTCGGCAGCAATCTTCTTCCCGTCGTCATATTCGCTCAGTCCGCTCGTGTTCACGCCGCTGCGGTTTTTCAGTCTCAGGCGGGTCTTGAACTCATATTTGGCGGCAAAGTTCCACTTTCCGGTTTTGTAGTCCACCGAGATGATGGGCGTGAAGCCCCAACCAGTCTGGTCGCAGTTGAGTTCGCGGTCTTCGGCCACGGCGGCAAAGTGAGGCATGTTCTGGGCATTGAAGAATTCTGTGGCCGGCATATTCACCACACCGGCAGGCGTGTTGATGCCCACACCGATGTTGCGCACGTAGCCGTAGTAGTTGCAGTCGGCATAAATCACGCGGCCGCCCACGTTGACACTCAGGTTGGGCGTAAACTTATAGCCTATGCCAAATTGTCCGCCGAAGTAATATTGGCGGCCTTGCATATGGGTGTCCATCGTGTAGTTGCTCACGGTGTTCGGGCTCAGCATATTGACGAGCACGGGCAGCATAGCCACCTGGCTTTCAAACGAAGGCAGACCGTCGTCGAAGTTGCATTTGCCGCCGCCACCGGTGATGCCGAAGTGGAACGTACCCGTCCAGTGCTCGCCCACACGGGCCAGGTCGATGGAGGGGATGACGGGAGCCTTGGCTTTGCCGTCGAAGAACTTCGAACCGTCGGCAGCGTTGGCGCGTCCGTTGACAATGCCCGTCGAGAAGGGCAGGCCGAGGTTGCCATAGTTCTGGCCGAAGGCCGAAGTCATAGAGCGGCTCTGATAGGCACTCTGTATGTTGAAGGCCATATGCCATCCCGGCGTCATAAAGGCTACGCCGGCAGGGTTGGAATACGCACCGTCGATGGCAATGACGGCATCGCGTGCCGGGTTGCGCAAGAACGACACACTCTGGTTGGTGTTGGTCAGATAGCCGCCGGCCAAAACACCGGCTGCATTGAGGGCGCAAAGCCCGACTGTGATTGCAAGTTTTCTCATTTTACTTAATTTTTGGTCAAATCGGCGGCAAAATTACTAAAAATATGCACACGAACCAAGTGATTGTGCAAATAATATCTCTTGGCAGTCATTTAAGGTCTCCTAAGGGGCTTCTCGGTGCCTCGGCGAGCGTGGCAAAAGTGGCTGTTCCGCCACCTTCCTATACCCCCAAATTGTTTCCTTTTTCCCAATCACACAGTCACGGCCCCTCCATTGCATTGATTGATAGCGCTTTGCTGTGATTGAACGCTCCAATCACGCTCAGTCACGCCTGGGCGGGTAGGGGAGAGGGTTGGACTGGCGACAATAAGGGGGGAATGACGAGTGAAAGAAGGGCTTTCTAAATGCGCAGATTGGGGGTAGATAAAATGACAATCCTTATCGTTGTGCGTTCATTCTCATTTCCGTTTTGACTTCCGACGACTTTATTGTTCTCTTCATATGGTCTACCGTGACGCCCTCGCAAATGGTTTTAACCCTTTTGGCAAGCGTTAACGCAATGTGAGCGATTGATAAACAAATCGAAAAACAAGGGTTGATGTTTTCTTAATCCATTGAAATACAATGACATAAAAGGGGAATCTAATCCGGGGCGCCTCTCCCAAAACACCAAAAGCAGCTTTCATATCACTCGCCGCTTGAAAATGATGCCTGCCCTTATGGCAGAAATTTCTCGCATAAGGACAGTTTTTCCTCTCCTTAGCCCCGTAAGCCGCCTGACAAACAAAAAGATGAGCCTGTGCAGGCTCATCTTCATTTCCTACCGCAATATACGACGAAAAACGGGGAGGCAAAAAGACAAAAACGTGGCACCACTCCTATTTATATATACGCGCGTGTGCAAAAGCCCTCTTCGCCCTTGCCTCACACTGTCGCAACAGTCCATTCGGCTGAAACAACACGCAGGCCCAAGCCCTTTCGAGCCTGTTTTTACAAGAAAATACATCGAAAAAGTGATTTTTTTTGCCCGAATGCTTGGAGTGTAAAGAAAAAGCCGTATCTTTGCACCGCGTTTGAGAGAAAGCGCCTACAGAAATGCGGAAATAGCTCAGTTGGTAGAGCACAACCTTGCCAAGGTTGGGGTCGCGAG
>JBJFGJ010000159.1:0-2711 GCA_051892575.1 Alloprevotella sp.
CAGCCTATCTGGCCGACGACTGGAGGGGTTTCTCCATGCCAGAAACGGCCTATCAGCGCATGTATGACTATGCCCAAAACCACGACTTCATCTTTGCCGTGGCCGGAGCTTCAAGCCAAGGCGTCTACCGCTATCTCCGCGAATACCCCGACGGCGTGTGGACCATCGGACGCGGATGGAACCAATACACGCAGTCGTCGCAAATCATCGGCAATATGGTCAAACGCATCGACCTCGTCGTCGAAGACTATCTCACCCGGTGGGCCGCCGGCGAAGAAATGCCCCGGGCCCGTCTGCTCGGCCTCGAGAGCGGCTACGTAGACTGGCAGGTGGCTCCCGCCTATGCCGAGCGTCTCGAGAACTTTGTGAACAACATCCGGCAAGAAGCCGTCAACGAAGAGAACAAGTATGTCAACAAACCATAGACTTCAACCCCGTCACAAGAGCCGTGCCACCATCGTCGGGCAATGGCTTATGAGCGCGCTGACAGCCTTCGGGCTGGGCAGTTGTAGCGACGACGCCCACATCGCCGTGACCACGCCCACCATGCACACAAAGACCGTGGCCGTGGTGCTGCCCATGACAGACGGTCTCAACGCGCACTGGGAGTCTACCCTCAATCTCTGCAACGAAAACCTCCGCAAGGCTTTTTCTTCACAAAGCGAAGGCATCGACTTGAACTTTGAGTTTTATGACGAAGGCTGCGACACCCTCTGCCGTCTGGCACGAAGCCTGGCACGACGCGACGACGTGGTGGCCGTCATCGGCGGACTGTACACCACGTCTACCCTGCAGCTGGCCCCGGAAATTTGCAAGAAAATACCTTTTTTCTCCCTCGCCACGGCAGAAGAGCCGGTGCGCGCCTACACCTCGTCCGGAAATCTTTGGGCTATGACCGAGACCGACATCACCCAGTGTGAAGTCTTGTTGAGCAAGGCAGCTATGTATGGCGCGAAGACCGTGGCCCTCATTGCCCGCGACAACGATGCCTACGGCAAGACCTTCATCGACTGGTTTGGCTTTCAGGCGAAAGAACTCGGCATGACCAATGTCGGCATCTTCACTTTCACCGAGTCAACCCTCACGACACAGGCCGACGCCGCCATGGCTTCGGGCGCCGACTACGTCATCTGCATCCCGTCTGAGATTAGAGATATGGACCCCATCATCGACAGCCACACAACCCGCGCGGCCGAGGGAAAGAGCGTGCCGCGACTGTTGTTTTCAGACACAGCCTACGGCGCCGACGTGCTCAAAATTCTCGGCAGCAAGGCCGAAGGCGTCGAGGGCGTGTGTTTCGGCTCCGACCCTGAGAGCGGATTTGACGTGGCCTATGAAGTGCGCTTCGGTCGCACCACAACACTGGGAGAGGCCCAAGTCTACGACGCCGCCATGATGATTGGACTGGCAAGCTTCATCAGACTGCAAAATCCCAACGACGACCTCACCACCTGCCTTCGCCGCCTCGTCGACGGCCGTGAGTCCATACCGGGAGGATGGACAGCCGAGGGCCTCAGCGTCTACGTTCAGATGCTCGCCGCCGGTGCCCGACCCGACATACGCGGCGCTTCGGGCACCCTCGACTTCGACTCAAAAGTCTACACCAACGTGCTCTCCACCGTCTACCGGCATTTCCTCGTCTACCAGTCGCGCTACATCACCCTCGACCACCACACCAGCGACGGCAGCAAACGCTCAGACCCCACCCTGGCCGGATGGGCGTGGAAGGCCGAGCACATGCAAGACTTCAACACCGCCGCCGACCGCCACTATCCGCCGCTTCGCCGACAGAAGGCCCTGCTCGTAGCCGCCTCGTCGGGATGGGAAAACTACCGCCATCAGGCCGACGTCTATAATATGTACCGCATACTGCGCTCTGAGGGCTATGCTGCCGAAGATATCATTGTCGTGGCCGAAGACGACATAGCCCATAACGACCGAAATCCCGAGCCCGGCGTGGTGCGCGTAGAGACCGACGGCCCCAACGTCTATGAGGGCATACACATAGACTATCAGCCCTCCGAAATTTCCTCGTCCGACATCTCCGACATACTTTGCGGTCGGTCGTCCGAGCGTTTGCCGCGAGTGGTTGAGGCCGACTCCACTACCAACGTGCTACTCTTCTGGAGCGGCCACGGCAGCCCCTGGCAGCTGCGATGGCTCGACACCCACGACGGCTGGCGCACAGATATGGCACGCCAATGTTTCGAAGGCCTCCACGCCGCCCGCGGCTACCGCAAACTGCTCTGCCTCTTCGAGACCTGCTATTCGGGCAGCGTGGCCTGTGCAGCCGAAGGCATACCCGGCATACTCTGCATCACGGCAGCCGGCGCCGACGAAACCTCAAAGGCCGACAACTATAGCCGCACGCTTGGCACATGGATGTCTAACCGCTTCACCTCGACGCTACAAACGGCCGTCGACGACACCCCCGACATCAGCATGCGCGACCTCTACTATCGCTTGTTCACCCAAACCGTGGGCTCGCACGTCACCGTCTACAACGCCGATCTCTTCGGCAACCTCTACACGCAGACGCTGGGCGAGTTTATCATACCAGTGAAATAAGCTGTCGCGAAGCGGCACGGCGACAGCCGAATAAATACACGCATTAGCGGGCCACCCTCATACATTTTCAGTGGCTTTTTCTATGTATTCTGAATATTCAAAAATTTTTCTGTAAACCAACGTGAGTTCGATATAAGGAAACT
>JBJFGJ010000160.1:0-2710 GCA_051892575.1 Alloprevotella sp.
CATAAGAATAGTCGGCAAGCGAGGGCGGGACGGCAGTGAGCGTGGTATAGGAGAAGGTGTCAGGGAGCCTCATGTCCACCGTCACGGCGTCTGTGCCGCTTGTCGTCGAGGTATGGGCATTGGTGGGATGAAAACAAAATATGGCATCGTCCACCGCCACGGGATAGTCGTAGTGGCCGTCGGTAAGCCCATATTTCACACCATGAAGCGTGTGGAGCCTGATTTTAGAGCGACCGGCATCGACCGTCTCAAAAGCCGTCGGGGTGTGGTAGTTTGGCGTGCTCTCGAGTGTTTCATAAAAGGGCACATAAGCGTCTCCGTGCTTGATGGCCGTGAGCATATTGTCGTCATTCTGCCACACGTAGGCGGCCTTGTCATCGGTTTCCGACCGGTCGTCCCAATAGCTGCGACTTTTGGCATCGGCAAAATCAATGTCGAGCCGTTTCACGTCTGGGCGAAGCGTCTCTTCATTGTTGCAACCCGTGAGCAACAGAGCGGGAATGAGCCAAGCGATATATTTCATCATACAAACTCTCTTTGCGTATGCATTAGTCTGTCATGTCGTCGACCACGAAATTGCCGCCGTTTTCCGTGTCGTTGCAATAGAAATAGTCGAGGTCGGCAGTCACCACACTGACGAGCTTGACGTTTTTCTGCCCCACCTTGAAGACGTAGGTGATGTTTTTACCCTGTTGCCAAGGTGTGGTGTTTTCAAACGAAGCCGACCGCTCCACGCCGTCGCATTTGAGCGTGACGGTCCACGTGGTGGGATTGGCGGCGTCGGGCACGACGAAGTGGTGGGTGTCTGAAGCCTCTCCGGTGGCAGTGCCTGCCGTGACGGTGACGCCGTCGAAGAGCAATGGCGTCGAGCCCGACTCTGTGACGGTGAGGTGAGATGTGGTGGTGCCTGCCTCCCAGTCGTAAGTCAGTGTGAGTTCGCCCTTTGTCGTGATGTCTGCCGAGGGGGTGAGCGAGATGTCGGTCACGTCGATGTCGGCTTCGGTCTCGTTCACAAAGGCCACCCCTACCCTGCAGTGGGCATAGCCGAACTTCAGGTTGACGGTTTGTCCGAAGGCAGCGTCAGCGCGGTTTATCTTGAGTGGCAATGCCGCCATGGCGCTCTGGGTGGCACCGTGCTCGAGTTTCAAGGTCAGGGATGAAATTCTTATGTCTTTGACGGCGTTTATGGGGGCCCCGGCAGTGAAGCGGTAGCTGTCGGCATTGTCGGCCCAATACATCAGTGGCTGGGAGGCACTGACATAAGTCCATCCATCGACTCCATAGCGCACTTCATAGCCCTTCATTACCTCGAAGGTCTCGCCATCTTTGTCTTCGACGGCAAAAACCTTGAAGTTGTCGCACATCCCCAAGGGGACATAACCGCGCGAAGCGACACGGTCGGCAGAGAGCGTGATGACTCTGCCTTCCGTGACGCCGCCGGTCCATTCATCGGCCTCGCCGCAGCCACTGAGCAGAAGCGCAACGAGACTTATGGGGATTATCCGCTTGGGCATATTCTTTTTTATATCAAAGCGTGATGGTTACTTCAACATTGTCCCATGCCACAACTTCATGTACGTCGAAGAGGATGGGATTGAGGATGGGGTCGCCGTTTTCTTTGAAGCCTACGTTGTTAGTCATTTTGATGGTATAATTATAGCGCTTGCCGGCCAGGAGTCTGTCGGCGTTTGCGTCGTCATCCACCATAGTCTGACTGCACATGGGAATGTACATGACGCCATAGTCTGAGGCGCTGCCCACATAATAGTTGCCTGTGGCCGTTTGTTTGACTTTACACTCCACCTTGAGACACACCATGCCGCTTGCAGGGATGGTATTGCCGCCGAGCGAAGCCTTAGTACCTATCCAGAGCTTCTTGTTCGTACCCTTTACGCTGTTTACAACAGCCTCGTTTGTGGCAAAAACATAGCCGTTGGCATCCTCGGCAAACAATGTCTGCTCACCGCTCGATTGTGTAAAATTGATGGAAGAGGCAAGGCTGAATTTGCGCGTAGCGTCCGAGCCTGAGGCTTCGTAGGTTGCATCTCCGGCATTATCCACTTTCACACTGCCCAAGGTTGATGTTTGTATCACCTCGATGCTGTTTACTTCTATCTCCACACCGAGTTGATCTACTACGCCACCGGCCTCGATCTCCATTTTCATGCTGTTGATTTTTGAGAAGGCATGACGGAACGTCAGCGGCACACGTTGCTGTTGGGGTTGGCCTGTGGCGACGGCAAAGATCACATCTTTATCGCCCGCTTCAGCCTTGATGGTCATCACGTCGCCGGTGGTGTTGGTCGAAGTGAACGAGGCTCCATCGTCAGCATAAGGGAAGTAGGCATAAAAATCCATGCTGTTGGCGGGCCAGAAGCGCAGTTCCGAGGGCGTGACATATTCCCAAGAATTAGTGCCGGATTTCCATTCCTGCTCGGCTGCTTTTGTTTCAGTACCAAGATAAAGATTGTTTTCCGAGTAGCCCACTACGCCGAAGCTGCTGCCATCTTGTTTCATCTCGTCGATGGTGACATCGCCGGAAGTGTAGGCACGAGATTTCACCGTGTAGGCGCCAAAGGTCAAGGCATTGGTTTTGTCCACAAAACCCTGTTCGGCCATTTCGTTGGTGCAACTGCTGACGGTCAGCAAGGCTGCACAAGTTGCAAGGAAAAGTTTTTTCATAATCTAATAATTATTTGGATGTTGGTTT
>JBJFGJ010000161.1:0-8341 GCA_051892575.1 Alloprevotella sp.
TAGAGCTGGCAGGTGGTGGCGCCGGTAGCGGTCTTGCCGTGGGGCGTACCGTTGATATAGAGCGAGCACATACCGCAGATACCTTCACGGCAGTCGTGGTCAAACACGAACGGCTCCTTGCCTTCGGCCACGAGTTCCTCATTAAGGATGTCGAGCATTTCGAGGAAAGAAGTATCGTCGGGGATGTCCTTCATTTCGCGCATATCGAAGTGACCCGCATCCTTAGGGCCGTTTTGCTTCCAATACTTGAGTGTAAAAGATATGTTCTTTGCCATGGCTTTTTAGTTCTTATAGTTACGTGTTTTCACTTCGATAGCTTCATACTTAAGCGGCTCCTGGTATTTGACAGGGTCTTTGTCTTCGCCCTGATATTCCCAGCAGCTCACATAGAAGCAGTTTTTGTCGTCGCGCTTGGCTTCGCCTTCTTCGGTCTGGTGCTCAGAGCGGAAGTGGCCGCCGCAAGACTCTTCGCGGTTGAGGGCGTCGATGGCGATGAGCTGACCCATCGTGATGAAGTCGTTGAGACGGAGGGCCTTGTCGAGTTCGATGTTCACGCCGTCGATGTGGGGAATGAACACGTTGGTTTCAAATTCTTTGCGGATTTCCTTGAGTTTGGCCAGGGCTGTTTCGAGACCCTCTTTCGTACGGGCCATACCCACATACTCCCACATCACGTGGCCGAGTTCCTTATGAATGCTGTCTACAGACTTCTTGCCCTTGATGCCGAGCAGGTGGCTGATGCGTGCCTTTACGGCATCTTCAGTGGCCTTGAACTCGGGCAGGTCGGTCGAGAAGCGAGGCACGGTGATCTGGTCTGAGAGATAGTTCTGGATGGTATAGGGCAACACGAAGTAGCCGTCGGCCAGGCCCTGCATCAGAGCCGAGGCACCGAGGCGGTTGGCACCGTGGTCGGAGAAGTTGCACTCGCCGATGGCGAAGAGGCCGGGGATGTTGGTCTGCAGTTCATAGTCTACCCAGAGACCACCCATGGTGTAGTGGATGGCAGGGTAGATCATCATCGGGTTATAGTATTTCTCTCCGTTAACCTCCTTAGCCAGTTCGCCGGGGTTCACGTCGGTGATTTCCTCATACATATCGAAGAGGTTGCCGTAGCGCTGGAGCACCACATCGATGCCCAGACGGTTGATGGCCTCAGAGAAGTCGAGGAAGACAGCCAGACCGGTGTTGTTCACACCAAAGCCGGCGTCGCAGCGCTCTTTGGCGGCGCGGCTGGCCACGTCACGGGGCACGAGGTTACCGAAGGCGGGATAGCGGCGCTCGAGATAGTAGTCGCGGTCGGCTTCGGGGATGTCGCTACCCTTGATTTCGCCCTTCTGGAGCTTGATGGCGTCTTCTTTTTTCTTGGGCACCCAGATGCGTCCGTCGTTGCGGAGCGACTCAGACATAAGGGTAAGCTTAGACTGCTTGTCACCGTGGACGGGGATACAGGTGGGGTGGATTTGCACATAGGCGGGGTTGGCGAAGTAAGCGCCTTTGCGGTAGGCGGCAATGGCGGCAGAGCAGTTGCAACCCATAGCGTTGGTCGAGAGGAAGTAGGTGTTGCCATAACCACCGGTGGCGAGCACGACGGCGTGAGCGGCGAAGCGCTCGATATTGCCGTTGACGAGGTTGCGGGCAATAATACCGCGGGCACGTCCGTCAATCATCACCACGTCTTGCATTTCATAGCGGGTGTAGAGTTTGACGGTACCGGCGTTCACCTGGCACATCAGGGCCGAGTAGGCGCCGAGAAGGAGCTGCTGGCCGGTCTGACCTTTGGCATAGAAAGTACGGCTCACCTGCACGCCACCGAAAGAGCGGTTGGCAAGCGTACCGCCATATTCACGGGCAAAGGGCACACCCTGAGCCACGCACTGGTCGATGATGTTGGCACTGACCTCGGCCAGACGATAAACGTTGGCTTCGCGTGCACGATAGTCGCCACCCTTCACGGTGTCGTAGAAAAGACGATACACAGAGTCGCCGTCGTTCTGATAGTTCTTGGCGGCGTTGATACCACCCTGAGCGGCGATGGAGTGTGCGCGGCGGGGAGAGTCTTGGATGCAGAAGTTGAGCACTTTGAAGCCCATTTCGCCGAGCGAGGCAGCGGCAGAGGCGCCGGCCAGACCCGTTCCCACGACGATGATGTCAAGCTTGCGCTTGTTGGCAGGGTTCACCAGTTTCTGATGAGCTTTATAGTTGGTCCATTTTTGAGAAATAGGGCCTTCAGGTATCTTGGAGTCAATCATTGCTTTGAAAGATTAAATGTGATGAGTTAAGGTGAGAAGACTGTCGGCGATTAGGCTGCGATGCCGCCACAGCAGGTGTAGCCGATGGCCACGGCAGCAAAGAGCAACATAACGATGGTGACATAAGCCGTACCGATTGCTTTCCAGCGGCAGAACCAAACCTTGTTGTTGAGGCCGAGCGTCTGGAAGGCGCTCCAGAAACCGTGGGTGAGGTGGAACCAAAGGGCCACGAACCATACGAGGTAAACCACGGTGTAGACGGGATTGCTGAAGGTGTAGGCGATGAGCGAAGCACCATCGTGGGCCTGAATGTCAGAACCAACGAAGGCGAAACCGCCGTTCACCATTTCGGCAAACATCATGTTGAACCAGAAGTGCCAAAGGTGCAAGAGCAGGCCGAGCACGACGATGACACCGAGCACGAACATGTTTTGCGAAGCCCATTCCACCTTGGCGGGTTTGTCCGTCACGGCGTAGCGGTTTGAGCCGCGGGCATTGCGGTTCTGGAGGGTGAGGATGATGGCATACACAAAGTGGATGAGCACGAGCACTGCCAGGGCCACCGTTGCCACCACGGCATACCAGTTGGCACCCAGAGCGCTACATACGGCGTTGTAGGCATCGCCGTCGATGAGGGCTACCACATTCATGCACGCATGAAACGTCAGAAACAGAATGAGCGCAATGCCGGTGACCGACATCAACACCTTCCGTCCAATAGAAGAGTTAGTTAACCACATAAAAGATTTGAATTAAGTTTGATATTAGTGTTTGATTTATCCGAGTTGGTGTTTTTACACGCTTTAAACAAATTACTGCAAAAATAAAACTTTCACTTTGTATCTCAAAACGGGCAGGCAAAAAAACTTCGGGCACAGACGACGAGGCTCAAGTTTTTGTCTTTCCCCGCGCCTAAACCAAACGTTACCTTTGAGGAAAAGAAGAAGAAAGGAGCCTCAAAACGAGACTTCTGCCGGCCGTTCAAGCATTCACGGGGATAAAGACTGAAAAAATTGTCCTTATTCCCGTGAGTTTTGTCTTTATGACCGCAGCGACTTTCCTTAATTTGTTGCGCCAGAAGCGGTATTTGGGCGTTTTTGAAGGTTTCTTATGACCTGCAGAAAGTTTTTCGCGAGTATTTTTCCATATTTTTGTCACTCCCAACCTGCCTTATGAACAGCCCAGAGCCTTCTCGTAACAGCGGCTTGGTGGCAAAAATAAGACAAATTATACTGGACTCCGCGCTCATTTGCACTAACTTTCGCCTGCGGCGCAAGTTAGGCGGCGCTCGGCAAAGCCCAATAAAAAACAAGTTTTTTTTGGTCTTTGCTCTCGCTTGCACTAACTTTGTCAAAAATAAAAGAGAAAAGTATTTTAATGGAAATAAAAATCAATGGGATTGAGGGGCTCGAGGAGGCCGCTAAAGCGTTTGTCGCCGCAATGGGCGAGAGGAGCGTCTTTGCCTTCTACGGCAAAATGGGCGCCGGCAAGACGACGTTCATCAAAGCACTCTGCAAGGCCTTGGGCATAGAGGATATCGTCAACTCTCCCACCTTCGCCCTCGTCAATGAATACCGCTCGGACACTACCGGCGAACTCGTCTACCACTTCGACTTCTATCGCATCAATAAGATAGAAGAAGTCTACGATATGGGCTATGAAGACTATTTCTACTCGGGCGCCGTCTGCCTGATTGAGTGGCCCGAACTGGTCGAAGACCTGCTGCCGGACGACGCCGTGAGGGTGGAAATCGTCGAAAATGCCGACGGCAGCCGCACACTCACGCTGCCGGAATAATCACACACTGACTGCAACCTGCCTATGAAAGCTCTGCATATCATCACGCCGGTGAAAGACTCCATCGACTCTACGCTGCAAACCATCAAGGCGGTGATGGCGGCGGAACTTACCGTGCCACACTCCTATACTATATATAACGATTTCAGTACGCCGGAAAATACCCGCCGACTCGAAGAGGCACAGGCCGAAATGGGTTTCCGGCTCGTCAACCTAGCCGACATCACCGACCATCCCTCACCCAACTATCTGCTGGTTTTGCAAAAGACACGCCGCGAAGCGCTCGAAGCCGACGCGGCCCTTTGCATCGTGGAGAGCGACGTGACTGTGGCCAAAGATACGCTTCAGCGACTTTATGACGAGGCGGCCTCACGCCCCGACTGCGGCATTGCGGCCTCGGTCACCGTAGACGAGCAAGGCGAAATCAACTATCCCTATCTTTATGCCCGCGGACGTGAAAACCAGATTATCGACAACAAAAAACACCAAAGCTTCTGCTGCTCGCTGCTCACGCCGGAGTTGATACGCAGATTTGACTTTGACACGCTCGACGCTTCCAAAAACTGGTTTGACGTGACCATCTCCCACCAGGCTCTGGCCGTGGGACTGCACAACTATCTTTTCACCACCCTGCCCGTGGTGCACCGCCCCCACCAAAGCCGGCCGTGGAAGCAGCTCAAGTATAAAAATCCTCTGAAGTATTATTGGCTCAAATTCACCAAGGGCCTCGACAAAATCTAAGCAACCAGTGAACGCCCCATCCATTCATTCCCATCGCGGTCTGCTGCATCCCACCACACTCGTGCTCGATGCCGAATTTGCCGCCCTTGAGCCGTTTATGCGCAGCCTGCCCGAGCGTTTTGCCCGTGGCGAAGGCGAAATCATCCACCAGGGACGCAACGAACTGCGCATAATGACCTACGAGGGTCTGAAGCTGGTGGTGAAGTCTTTTTGCCGGCCCCATCTCATCAACCGCTTTGTCTATGGCACTTTGCGGCCGTCGAAGGCCAAACGGTCTATGGAAAATGCAGCCTTGCTGATGCGCCTCGGCATCGGCACGCCACGCCCGGTGGGCTATTACAATGAGCGGGGCCTGCTGGGATTGGCTTTCCACCGCAGTTATTTTGTCACGCTTTGCTCAGAGTGCCGCTACCGCTACGAACATCTGTTTGGCCCATCAATAGACTATGCCGACGAGGTGCTCACCGCCATAGGCCGACTCACGGCACGCCTCCACGAAGCCCATCTGGCGCACAAAGACTACGGCCGGGCCAATATCCTTTTTGACAAAAAACCGGACGGCACCCTGCTGCTCGAACTCGTCGACCTCAACCGTATGCACAAGGGGCCGCTCGACATGAACGCCGGCTGCAAAAACTTTGAGCGCCTGCCGGCCACGCCACACATGCACCGCCTCATGGCCAACGCCTATGCCGAAGCCCGTGGCTTTGACGCTGACAAATGTTTCCGTCTGATGCAGGCCTACCGCAGCGTGCAGCCGGGCAAGATTGACGATAAATATTAGTATCCCACAAAACTCCTGAATATGAAAATCATAGCCGTGGTCGTCACCTACAACCGCCTGGCACTCTTGCAGCGCACCATTGCCGCACTGAAGGCGCAGACACGCCCTTTGGACGCGATTGTGGTGGTGAACAACGGTGCCACCGACGGCACGGCCGACTGGCTGGAGGCCCAACAGGGACTGGAGGTCTTCACGCAAGACAACGTGGGCGGTTCCGGCGGCTTTGCCCGAGGCATCCGTGAGGCCCGTCAAATGGGCGCCGACCGCATCTGGTGTATGGACGACGACGTGTTTCCGCGGCCATCTTGTCTCGAGCGCCTGCTCGAAGCGGCTGCCACTCATCCCGACGCAGCCATACTGGCGCCGCGCCGGTTTATGGGCGACAAAATCATCTGCCACGACTTCACCCGGTATAATCTCACCAATCCGCTGGCGTCAATGTATGGCGGCAAACTGAGGAAATGTCCGCCGACGGCTCCCACCTATGTGGCCGGCACCGCCTTTGAGGGTCCCCTCATCAGTCGGGAGGTGGTCGACGCCATCGGGTTGCCCAATGCCGAGCTCTTCATCTTTTGCGACGACACCGACTATTGTCTGCGCACCCACCTGGCCGGTCTGCGTCTGCTCTATGTGCCTCAAGCCGAGATGGACAAGGCGGCGTTTTTCACCGAAGACACTTGGGCCGAGCGCGAAGCGAAAAAGAAGTGGAAACGCTATTATCAAGTGCGCAACGCCACCTATCTCTCTCACCACTACGGCCGCAACTGGGCCGTCCGCCACTTGCGCGGCTTCATCGGCGTAGCCGGCTATATCGTCACGGCCGCGTTCACGGCTCCCTTCTCCAAAGGCTGGAAATGGAGCGACATACCGCGCCTCTGGCGAGCCTATCGCGACGGCATCCATGAGCGGCTCGGCAAGATGTAGGCCGCTCTTTTCACTCAACAAGACACTCACCTTATGCGACTGATTAAAATGACAGGCGGTTTGGGTAACCAAATGTTTATCTACGCCTTTTATATGCAAATGCGCCGGCGGTTCAAAAACACGCGCATCGACCTCTCGGACATGATGCACTATCGCGTGCACAACGGTTATGAGCTCCACCGCATTTTCAACGGCTTGCCCGAAGACGAGTTTTGCATCAACCAAAAAGCCAAGAAGGTCATAGAGTTCCTTTTCTTCAAGACCATTCTCGAGCGCAAGCAAGACCTCACCACACTCGCTGCTTTTGAGCGGCCCCGGCTTTGGCCTCTCATCTATTTCAAGGGATTTTATCAGAGCGAACGCTATTTTGCCGGCATTGCCGACGAGGTCCGTGCGGCCTTCACCTTCGACGAGGGCAAGGCCAACACTTCCACGCTCGAAATGCTCCGGCGCATTGAGGCCGACGACCATTCGGTGTCGCTCCACGTGCGGCGCGGCGACTATCTCGAACCGTCTGTGTGGCGCAACACGGGATGCGTGTGCAGGGAAGAATATTATCGCGACGCCGTGGCCTATGTCAAAGCGAAGATGCAAGCTCCCCGTTTTTATGTGTTCTCAGACGACATCGACTGGGCCGCCACCCATCTCGACCTGCCGCAGGCCGAATTCATCAACTGGAATGCCGGCACAGACAGTTGGCAAGACATGATGCTCATGAGCCGTTGCCGTCACCACGTCATCTGCAACAGCACTTTCTCGTGGTGGGGCGCATGGCTCGGTGTCAATCCCGACAAAATGGTCGTGGCGCCCGAGCGCTGGTCTGCCTTGTCCGAGATGCCCTACATCTGTCCCGAGTCGTGGGTGAAACTGCCCGTGACCTTGCCCGATAATCTCGACGTAAACTGACGTATGAAGCCCAATCTTTTTATCAAGGCCTGCCGGGCCATTGCGGCTTTGCCGAAAACATTCCGCCGCACGCCCCGCCCGCGTCTCATTATGACGCTTCTGGTGAAAAACGAGGAAGAAATGCTCGTGCGCCATCTGGAATACCATCATGCCGCAGGCGTGGACGGTTTCATCGTGACCGACAACAACTCCACCGACCGCACGCCCGACATCCTCCGTCACTATCAGGCCAAAGGCTGGGTGCTGGAAATCATCAATGAACCCGGCACCGACTATGCCCAAAAGCAGTGGGTGGACCGTATGGTGTGGAAGGCCAAGACCCAATATGGGGCCGACTGGGTGGTCAATGCCGACGCCGACGAGTTTTGGTATCATCCCGGAGGCAGTCTCAAAGAGGCGCTCGTGTCCACACGGGCCAACGTCTTGGCTTGCGAGATGCGCAGCGTCTATCCTGAAGAGGACCGGCCCTGGACCGAGTGGGACAAGACCGTGCGCTACGTGGCCGACCAGGCCGCCTATGGACTTTCGCCCTATTCGGTGTTTGAGCGGCAAAACAAGAAAGTCATCCACCGTGCTGCCGGCTATCTGCAAATCTCCATGGGCAACCACAAAGTGGCGATGCTGCCCAAGCGCGAAGAGCGCAGCGACATCGTGGTTTGGCACTACAACGTGCGCGGCCGCAGTCAGTTTATGACCAAAATGATCAACGGCGGCCGACAACTCGAGCAGCATAAAGGCCGACACGGCGGCCGGCACTGGCGCTATTTTTATGCCTTGTATAAAGAGGGAAAACTCGAAGCCGAATACGAACGGGTGATTGGCACAGCCACGCTCTCCAGTCTCGAAGCCGACGGCTACGTCGTCAGTGACAACATGATGCCCGAGATTTTCAAAGCGCAGGTTCTGCCTGTCATATAAGAGACTAAGAGACTAAGAGGCT
>JBJFGJ010000161.1:8441-11103 GCA_051892575.1 Alloprevotella sp.
CTCTTTGACTCTTAGTCTCTTAAAAAATCGCTCACGATGAAACACGCCTATCTCATCATAGCCCACAATCAGCCCACGGTGCTCGACACCCTGCTCGACCTGCTCGACGACGCGCGCAACGACATTTTCCTGCACGTCGACGCCAGGGCCGAGTCGCTCTATGCCCATGCCACGGCGCGGCAGATGAAGCGTGCAGGCTACCACGTGCTGACGGAGCGCGTGGCGGTGTGTTGGGGCGACGTGAGTCAGGTGGAGACCGAATTGTTGCTCTTTGCAAAAGCCCACGCAGCCGGTCCCTACGCCTATTATCACCTGCTCTCGGGCGTGGATCTCCCCATCAAGACGCAAGACGAGATACACCGGTTTTTCGATGAGCATGCCGGGCGGGAGTTTGTCTCCTTCTGGGACGACGAAGCCCATCGGCGCGACCTCAAGCGCAAGGTCACACGCTATTATCTCTTCACCCGTCATCTCAAAGACAAAGGCACCGCGGCCCATGCCCTAACGGCTCCCGTGCGCAATCTGGTCTTGCTTTTGCAGAAAATCACGGGTTTCCGCCGCCGTAGTGCCGACGACTTCCGCAAAGGCAGCAACTGGGTGAGCATCACCCACGACTTCTGCACCGTCTTGCTTGCCCATCGCGACGCCCTGCTCCGACAAATGCGCCACACGCTGGCTCCCGACGAAATCTTTCTGCAAAGCCTCCTCGCCGCCACGCCCTATATGGCCGATGTCTATCGCCCCACCGACGGCACCGACGCCGCGATGCGCCGCATAGACTGGACACGTGGCGCTCCCTATGTGTGGCAAGACGCCGACTACGACGAACTCCTCCAAGCACCCGAACTCTTTGCCCGAAAGTTTTCCGACGCCACGCCCCGACTGCTTGAGCGCCTCCGCAGCCGTCTTTTGCCTGAATAACCTGCCTCTTTCCGCCTGTCGGCTTTCATCTACACTTCTCTTCGCCTTATGCCCAAATACGACTACCTCATAGTGGGTTCCGGACTTTTTGGAGCCACCTTCGCCCATCTGGCCACGCGCCGGGGCCTGCGTTGTCTCGTCATCGACAAGCGCCCTCACGCCGGCGGCAATGTCTATCAAGAAACCATCGAAGGCATAGCCGTCCACACCTATGGCGCCCACATCTTCCACACGTCAGACCGCGCCGTGTGGGACTTTGTCTGCGGGCTCACGCCCTTCAACCGCTTCACCAATGCGCCGGTGGCCAATTACAAGGGAAGGCTTTTCAACCTGCCTTTCAATATGAATACTTTCCACCAGCTTTGGGGCGTGACCACACCGGCCGAAGCCGAGGCAGAGATTGAGCGGCAAAAGGCCGAGGCCGTGGCAAGACTCGAAGGCAGACAGCCGGCCAATCTTGAAGAACAAGCGCTCACGCTCGTGGGGCGAGACATCTATGAAATTCTGATAAAGGAATACACCGAGAAGCAATGGGGACGGCCCTGCACAGCCCTGCCGGCCTTCATCATCCGCCGCCTGCCTGTGCGCCTGGTTTACGACAACAACTATTTCAACGACTTCTACCAAGGCATCCCCGCCGAGGGCTACAACGCGCTCATCGACCGTCTGCTCGAGGGCTCGGACCTGCAACTGGACACAGACTTCTTTGAAAGCCCTTACCGCGATTGGCGCGCCACAGCCCGAAGGTTGGTCTACACCGGACCGCTCGACCGCTATTTCGACTACGACCTCGGCCACCTCGACTGGCGCACCGTGACGTTCCACACACGTGTGGAAGACACACCCAACTATCAGGGCAATGCCGTGGTCAACTACACCTCGGCCGAGGTGCCTTACACGCGCGTCATCGAGCACAAGCACTTCACCCGTTTCGGTTCTGAGGTCTATGCCAATCCCCGCACGGTGGTGTCTGAAGAATATTCGGCCGAATACCGTGAGGGGGCCGAGCCCTACTATCCCGTCAATGACGAACGGAACGACGCCTTGGCGGCCGCCTACCGCGATCGGGCTGCCCGCGAACAGGATGTGGTCTTCGGCGGCCGCCTGGCCCAATACCGCTACTACGACATGGCTCCCGTCATCGCCGAAGCCATGAGCCGTTTCGCCTCCCTCCACCCCGAGTGCGCCACGGCCAATATTTAAAAAGGCAACGATTTCTATCAAATTGAAAGTTTTTATGCATTTTTCTTGCAATTTGTTTGGTCGCAATCAAGAAACACTCTAAATTTGCCACATCAAACCACATAAACTGATATGAATTCACTCAATCTTAACAATAAATTCTGGTGGCGTCGCTTACTACTTCCAAAGTCGTAAGTTGACTCGCGTATGCGTATCTCCAACCAGAAGAAGCCCCACAACGGCGGTCTGTCACAACTTACGACAGACCGCCGTTTTTTTCAACATCTTTTCATTCCACCATTGGCATTGCCACAAACACACACTACAATATGAGTCCTTTTGAAGTCAACGAAGAAGGCTACTTCGGCCGCTACGGCGGTGCTTATGTGCCTGAAATCCTGCAACCCTGCGTCAAAGCCTTGCGCGACAACTACCGCGCCATCATCGACAGTGAAGACTTCCGCCGGGAATACGACGCCCTGCTGCGCGACTATGTGGGACGGCCGTCGCCGCTCTACCGCTCAGAGGCGCTGTCGGCCCTCCACGGCTGCACGGTTTA
>JBJFGJ010000162.1:0-2691 GCA_051892575.1 Alloprevotella sp.
GTTACGTATGATGAATGTTTTGCATTTGTGCTATAATTCCTGAGTTGCTAAAAATCGACGAAGTTTTTTTGGGAGATTGATTTATGGCGACCAACTACTATATAAAACTTAAGAGGCTGTGTCGTAATGGTATGTTTACGGCATAGCCTCTTGTTCTTTCGACAATAACACGATATAAATTGTTCTGCCGATTTAGAAACTATTATTTAGGGTGAAGGATTATTTTTGATTGGAAATATTACTGTCCGCCAAAGTCTTTTTTTTGTCTTTCCGCCTCTGTCTTAGTCTTTCTTGACAAAGACTTCCGAAAACACGTCCATCGACTCCGGATGCTCTTCGACGAAGGTGTCGATGTGGCGCATACGTTTCTCTTCGAGAATTTCGTCGACGGCTATGAGGATGCCGGTCTCTTCCACCTCGCCAAACTCATGGTTGATGGCGGTGCCAAACACGCGCATCGTCGGGCTCAGGCCCATATAAGCGTTGACGAGGGGCGGGATGTTATAACCCAGTTTGCGCACCTCGGTGTTGAGGATGAAGTAGTCTTCTTTGAAGGTCTTGCCGGTGAAGAGCGCGTCGAGCTGGTCTTTGCCGGTCTGGATGACAAGGGGATGTTCGGGCCAGACGAGGCGGTCTTTGTCGCCGAAATGCTTTTCGAGGAAAAAGAGTATCATGTCTCTGGCCTGCGGATTGAACGAGGGGTACATCGTCATCTTGCCAAAGAAATATTTCAAGCCGGGAATGACCACCGTGAGTGCGCCCAGGCCGTCCCAAAGATTGTCGAGGGCAAAGAGACTCTTGCTCAGGCGGCGGGTGCTTTGGTATTCGAGGGTAACGAATGAGCGGCCCAGTTCGACAGTGTCGCGCATATAGTCGCGGATGAAGGTGTCGGAAAACTTGAACATGTGCCCCGTGGCCAGACGCGGTTGCCCGTTGCTGTCGAGCTCTATTTCATTGCCCGGCAAAAAGCGGTATCCGCCCAAAATCTCTTCGTCATCGGGACACCACACGATGAGTTGGTAGTAGGGGTGCTCACACGTGTCGAACTCGTCGAGGTCGAGTGCCTGGCCGGTGCCTCCGCCGGCGGCTCTGAAGGCAATCTCCCTGAGGCGGCCTATCTCGCGCACCACGTTGGGCGCTTGTTGATAGGTCACGATGTAAATCTCGTTGTTGCTCTTGTTGGTCGAGCGCAGACGGCGCTCGGGAGTCAATTCGGCCTTAAGCAGTTCCCGACTGACGGGGCTGATGATTTCTTCCATTTTGATGTGTGGGGCAGAATTTGTTTGCGGTGTTAATGAGCCTTCCGATGGGGATGCCGACGGAGCGGGCGGTTGACGGTTTCAGAGTTGATAGACTTGGTCTTGCACGTAGGCGGCCCACTCGAGGGGTCGTCGCGACTTGTCGAAGGTTTGCCAAGGAATGGGCTTGCCGATTTTCACGATGAAAGTCTTGTGGCGGTTGCGGAACATTTCGTCGACGAGATAGAGCATGGCGATGTTGAACTTGATGCCGAGGGCCTTGCTGATGTTGGCCAGCCGATAGAAGCGGTTGGAGTTGCGGCCGCTGAAATGGATGGGCACAATGTCGCGCTGTGTCTCCACGCTCTTGGTGATGAAGGTCTTGTTCCATGGCAGGTCGCGGATGACGCCATGGCGGCGACGCGAACACAGGCCGGCGGGGAACATAATGATGTGATTGTCGCTCTTGAAACCGGCCTCGACCATCTCGGGGAAGCGGCGGCTTTGGGCACCCATTTTGTTGATGGGGATGCAAAGGGGCGCCAGCCCGTGGAGGTTCATCAGGAGATCGTTGACCAGATATTTCACCTTGCCGTCGTAGTGTCCGCCAAGAATGGCACCGAGTGCCACGCCGTCTTGACCGCCCAGAGGGTGATTGCTCACGAACGTAAACCGACGGCCGTCGGTATCTGAAGGCAGGTTCTCGAGACCTTCTATTTCGAGCTTCATGTCAAGGAATTCCACACAGTCGTTGAGCCAGGGCACACCCTGTTTGTCGCCTTCGCGCTCGAGAAATTCATTGATCTCGTCTTGATGGATGATGCGTTTGAGCCAATTGATGATGAAGCGGGGCACACGGCGCTTCTTGCCGCCTGCCTTGCCTCGTACAATGGCTTCGATGTCTATCTTGAAGATTTTGTTGCTGTCCATTTTGGGTTTGGCCGTGCAGAGCGGCGCTGTTTTACATGCTCAATTTTTAAGCAAAAAATCTGTGCAAAAATACAAAAAAATCGGGTTGGAATAGAGATTATTGCGCTTTTTAATGGCGAAGCCCATATTATTGGTATTTTGATGTATGCCCGCCATAGGTCTCCCGGGCTTAAGCTCCACCATTCTCTTCGCCAATCCCTCTTTTGCTATATACCCAAAGTTTGCCCTTTTCCCCAATCACACAGTCACGCCCTTGTATCTTATTGAATTTTAATTGCTTGCTGTGATTGAACGCTTCGGTCACCTCCAATCACGCCTTTTGGGGTGCGGTATGAGGAAAAGCTGGTGATGAAAGATGAAAAAGACCGGCAACGATGGGGCTGCATCATTGCCGGTCTTCATATCTTGGTTTTTGGGTCTTTCCGACTTTTCGACTCTTAGTCTTTTAGTCTCTTGTGGTATCACATGCGCTCGTGGAACGAACGAGAGATGACCTCGAGCTGGTGTTCGCGAGAGAGCTTGA
>JBJFGJ010000163.1:0-2689 GCA_051892575.1 Alloprevotella sp.
AACCCTGCCGGTTTCTGGCTCATCAAAGAGATTAAGTCTATCCCCGTGACCATCGGCGCTGCCAAATGGAGCACCCTCTGCCTCCCCGTGGCCGTGACCGTGCCCAATAACGCAAACCTGAAGGTTTACACCGTGAGCGGCGTGGACAACGTCACCGGCGTGATGACGCTCAACGAAGTAGAAGCCGGAACTATCGTAGCCAAGAAGACCGGCCTGCTCCTCGCCTCTAAGTCTGAAAACGCAAGCGATACCTACAACTTCGCCGTGTCTACCGAAGCCGGTACGTCATACGAAGACAGCAACATCCTGATGGGTACGACGGCTCGCCGCATCGGCTTCAACACCGGAAGTGCCGAGACTCCCGCCGACGTCACCATCCCCCACTACGCTCTGGCTCAACAAGGCGGCGTGGTAGCCTTCTACCCCAGCACCCTCAACATCTTGCCGGCCAACAAGGCCTATATCAAGAAGGCTGACATCACCACCACCGGCGGCGACACCAACCGCGCACTCTATATGACCGGCGAAACCACCGGCATGGACAACGCCCTCATCCAGAACGGCGAGGCTGAAGAATACTACGACCTCAACGGCCGCCGCGTGCTCTACCCCACCACCGGCATCTACGCCACCCGCTCGGGCAAGAAAGTGTTCATCAAGTAAGCATCACACCACTCAAACCTAAACTTTAGAAACAATGAAAAAGACCTATATCACACCCAAAGCGCAGGCCGTGGCCCTGATGACCGAAGACACGCTGCTCTCTATATCAGACCCCAAAGTGAGCAACGACGAAGGTAAAGTAGTCTCCGACGAAAGCCAGGTGCTCTCAAACCGCAAAGGCTTTGGCGACGGCATGTGGGACAATATGTAATCCCCGGCCGCACTCTTACGTTTGACTCCAATGGAGTATATATAAAATAAATTGATTGGTTGAAGATGCCCCGTCCGCGATGGATAGGGCATCTTTTTTTGTATGTATGGTGGAGGATATTTGACACAGATGGGCGACGGGGCAAGGCCTGAAGGGCAGGATGTCAAGAATTGGTTTATGGGCCGCTCAAAACCAACATCTATTGTAACACACCTAACCTATATTGTTACGGCCTTTCTTGGCACGCGTCCTCCGCCTTCTGACACAAAAACTATGCCACGACTGCCAATTTGTCATAAAACACGACGACAGACAGACGGCGACGGGATTTTGGCACACTCCTTGCACAATATAGGGCGTGCAGCCGACCATACACCGACGGCGACACACTCCTATAATTATATATACGCATAACAACAAACAAAAAAACAAATACAACAATGGGAAAGATTATCGGAATTGACCTGGGAACAACCAACTCATGTGTCTCAGTTTTTGAGGGCAACGAGCCCGTAGTGATTGCCAACAGCGAAGGCAAACGTACCACCCCGAGCGTGGTGGCCTTTGTGGAAGGCGGCGAACGCAAAGTGGGAGACCCCGCCAAGCGTCAGGCCATCACCAACCCCAAACGCACCATCTACTCCATCAAACGCTTCATGGGCGAAACCTTCGACCAGGTGGGCAAGGAAATTGCACGCATGCCCTACAGCGTGGTGCGCGGCGAAAACAACACGCCCCGCGTGGAAGTGGACGGCCGCCAATACACACCGCAGGAAATCTCGGCCATGGTGCTCCAGAAAATGAAGAAGACCGCCGAAGACTACCTCGGACAGGAGGTGACCGAAGCCGTCATCACCGTGCCGGCCTACTTCTCTGACTCACAGCGTCAGGCCACCAAAGAAGCCGGACAGATTGCCGGCCTCGACGTGAAGCGCATCGTCAACGAGCCCACCGCAGCCGCTCTGGCCTACGGTCTGGACAAGGCCAAGAATGATATGAAGATTGCCGTGTTCGACCTCGGTGGCGGTACGTTTGATATCTCCATCCTCGAACTGGGCGGCGGCGTTTTCGAAGTGCTCTCTACCAACGGCGACACCCACCTGGGCGGCGACGACTTCGACCACGTCATCATCGACTGGCTCGTGCAGGAGTTCAAAAACGACGAAGGCGCCGACCTCTCGGCCGACCCCATGGCTATGCAGCGTCTGAAAGAGGCTGCCGAAAAGGCAAAAATCGAACTGTCAAGCTCCACCACGACCGAAATCAACCTGCCCTACATCATGCCCGTAGGCGGTGTGCCCAAGCACTTGGTCAAGACGCTGACCCGCGCCAAGTTTGAAGCTCTGGCACACGGACTGATCGAAGCCTGCAAGACGCCCTGCCAGGCTGCCCTGCAGAGCGCCGGTCTCTCTACGTCCGACATCGACGAGGTGATCCTCGTGGGCGGTTCGTCACGTATCCCCGCCGTACAGCAGCTCGTTGAGAACTTCTTCGGCAAAGCCCCCTCAAAGGGTGTGAACCCCGACGAAGTGGTGGCCGTGGGTGCTGCCATTCAAGGCGCCATCTTGAACAAAGAGAGCGGTGTGGGCGACGTGGTGTTGCTCGACGTAACTCCCCTCTCACTCGGCATCGAGACCCTCGGCGGCGTAATGACCAAACTCATCGACGCCAACTCGACCATCCCCTGCAAGAAGAGCCAGGTATTCTCTACGGCCGAAGACAACCAACCCGAGGTGACCATCCACGTGCTGCAAGGTGAGCGCCAGTTTGCCCGCGACAACAAGAGCATCGGCCGCTTCAACCTCGCCGGCATCG
>JBJFGJ010000164.1:0-10965 GCA_051892575.1 Alloprevotella sp.
ATCGAGGCTGACGTTGAAAAGAGCGAGCTCATCGTTAACGGCAACCACATCCGCGTAACCGCCGAGCGCAACCCGGCCGACCTGAAATGGGACGCTGTAGGCGCTGAATATGTTGTTGAGTCAACCGGTCTCTTCCTCACCAAGGAAAAAGCTCAGGCTCACATCGAAGCTGGTGCCAAATATGTCGTAATGTCTGCTCCTTCAAAAGACGACACCCCTATGTTCGTTTGCGGCGTAAACTTCGACAAGTACGTGAAGGGCACCCAGTTCGTGTCTAACGCTTCTTGCACCACCAACTGTCTCGCTCCTATCGCCAAGGTGCTCAACGACAAGTTCGGCATCACCGACGGTTTGATGACCACCGTTCACTCTACCACCGCTACCCAGAAGACCGTTGACGGTCCTTCTCTCAAAGACTGGCGTGGTGGCCGTGCCGCTGCCGGCAACATCATCCCCTCTTCTACCGGCGCTGCCAAGGCTGTAGGTAAAGTTATCCCCGAACTCAACGGCAAACTCACCGGTATGTCTATGCGTGTCCCCACTCTCGACGTATCTGTAGTTGACCTCACCGTAAACCTCGCCAAGCCCGCTACTTACGCTGAAATCTGCGCTGCCATGAAGGAAGCCTCTGAAGGCGAACTCAAAGGCGTGCTCGGCTACACTGAAGACGCTGTAGTTTCAAGCGACTTCCTCGGTGACACCCGCACCTCTATCTTCGACGCTAAGGCCGGTATCGCCCTGACCGACACTTTCGTTAAAGTCGTTTCTTGGTATGACAACGAAATCGGCTACTCTAACAAAGTGCTCGAGCTCATCGCTCACATGGCCAAAGTTAACGGCTAATCGCCCTTAACACAATAGACCAAGGCCGCCGCAGAAGACTCTTCTCTGCGGCGGCCTTTTATCAACACACACCCATGACCACACCAGACCTCATCGCCATAGTGGGCCCAACGGCCTGCGGCAAAACCGCCGCCGCCGTAAAACTCGCCCGACTGCTCGACGCCGAAATCATCAGTGCCGACAGCCGGCAAGTGTACCGGCGCATGGACATCGGCACAGGCAAAGACCTCGAAGACTATGACGCAGACGGCCGGCCGGTCAGGTATCATCTCATAGACATTGCCGAGCCGGGCACAAAATATAATGTCTACCAATACCAACACGATTTCCTTGAAGCCTACAACGACATCCGCAGCCGGGGTAAACGTGTCATCGTCTGCGGCGGTTCGGGTCTCTACATCGAGAGCGTGCTGCGCAGTTACAGGTTGAGCCCCGTGCCACAAAACCCCGAGCTCAGGGCACGTCTGGCCGACAAGTCGCTCGACGAACTCACCACCATCCTTGCCGGCTACAAACGGCTGCATAACACCACCGACGTGGACACAGCCAAACGCGCCATCCGCGCCATCGAAATCGAAGATTATTACCGTCACACACCGCTCGAAGACCGTCCGTTCCCCACACTCAGCAGCCTCACAATCGGCATCAACGTGGACCGCGAAACCAGGCGGCAACGCATCACCACCCGGCTCAAACAGCGCCTCGACGGCGGTATGGTCGACGAAATCCGGAACCTTCTGGACGAAGGCATTCCCGCCGAGTCGCTCATCTATTATGGCTTGGAATACAAATACGTCACGCTCTACGCCACCGGCCAAATAGACTACGCCACTATGTTCAATAGCCTCGAAACGGCCATCCACCAGTTTGCCAAGCGGCAGATGACGTGGTTCCGCGGTATGGAGCGGCGAGGCATCCCCATACACTGGATCAGCAATCCGCCGGCCACACTCGACGCATGGCCCGACTATCTACGCAAAAACCAACTGGAACAACTCATCCCCCCAACCATAAGTGCATCTGTCCGGAACACCCATCATGAAACATCGCAATAAGGCCATTGTCCTCGCTCTGCTACTCGTAGGTCTGTTCACGCCACACAGCCCCTCGGCCCAAGCGCAAACGCCGCTCATCGACAGTCTGTTTGCAACGGCACCGACATCTGAGCTCCCGCTGCTCGAGTTCAACTCACGGCTCGATATGCTCGACCTCTACAACTATAAGATGACGGCCAAGGGAGAGACACTCTTCGGCAAATATGCCTATCTCGAAAACAAGTCAGAACAAAGCCTGTTCATCCGACTGACCGGAGCCAGCACGTGGCAACTGATGCGGCTTCAAGCTCCAGGCTTTCCCGAGAAACTGCTCTGCCTCCACAGTCTCACCGGCAGCGTGGCCCAGACCACAGTCCGCCTCTACGACAACGCCTGGCAACGCGACACCGCCACCATCTTGCCCACATTCCGACTCAACGACTTCATCAACACGACCGACAGCATCGACGACGACACCATGGCCGACATACAACGCCTGCTCTCTGTGCGCCACCTCGTCGTCGCCGGCGAAGAGGCCACGGCAAGCCGCTCCGTAATCCGCGTGAGCATCCCCACGCTACACCTGGGGCTTGAAAACCGCACACGACTGGTACCCCTTCTCCACGACCTGCTCCTCACCTGGGACGGCCGCCGTTTTGACCGGCCACAAGCCGTGGCACGAAAAGAAGAGCCGCAGAAATTTTGATGTTTGACAAGGTTACATTAACTTTGTCTTTTGTGCCGGGTGCACACCTTAAACGAAATGAAAAACACGACAAAGCAACATATCTCTCAGTCTCCCTCAGATTTTGGCATCATCCCTTTGCCACATCACACCGACGAGCGCGGAACGCTCTGTGTGGCAGACGGGTCGGACCAAGCCTTTCCCTTCAAGGTGAAAAGGGCTTTCTGGATTTATGATGTCCCCCAAGACCAAACCCGAGGCCAACACGCCCACCACAGCTGTGCAGAAGTGCTCATCCCGCTCTGCGGCAGCTTTGTGGCACATGTCAACGACGGCACACGCACAATGGACTTCGTGATGAACAACCGCCACGAAGGGCTTTATATCCCGCCGATGGTTTGGTGCAGCTTCTCTGACTTTTCAACAGACTGCGTTTGTCTCTGCCTCACGTCCGACGAATACGACAAAGAAGGCTATATCAACGACCTCAACCTCTATCTCAACGAAAAACAGAAGTGATTGCCGGCCACACATATCACGCCTCGCTGGCCCGGGAATGGGACCAAGCCGTCGGCGCCTCGCGCAACGGCACCTTCCTGCTGCGGCGACCGTTTATGGACTACCACGCCGACCGTTTTTCAGACCATTCACTCCTTTTTGCCTCTCATTCAAACGACATTTTAGGCCTCTTGCCGGCACACATCCGCCACGAACAACAAACGGCCATAAGCCACGGCGGACTCACCTACGGCGGACTCGTGCTTTCGCCCAAGGCCACTCTTACCGACGTGAGGGATATGTTCGTCGAGACGGCTCATTGTTTTTTGGCCGAAGGTTGCAAGCGACTTATCTATAAGCCCATCCCCCACATCTACCACGCCTACCCCACACAAGAAGACTTGTACTGGCTTTTCAGAGCCGACGCACGTCTCGAGTCAAGGGCCGTAGCCGGCACCATTGACTTGCAGAGTCCTTTGGCCGCCACACTCTGGCACCGCAAAACCAAAAAGCAGGCCTGCGAAGGTTTGCAAATGACCGAAAACGGCGGAAACGACGCTTTGGCAGCTTTTTGGGACATCGTGTGTGAGGTGCTCGCGACCCGCCACGCCACCCGGCCGGTGCACAGTCTGGACGAAATCGCCCTGCTCTGCTCACGCTTTCCCGAAGAAATCACACTCTTCACCGTGGCCAATGCCGAGGGCAAAGTCATTGGCGGTTGCCTGCTCTTCCTTGCCGGACACGTGGCCCACGTACAATATATGGAGGTGGGCGAAGAAGGCCGCCGCCGCCGCGCATTAGACTGGTTGATGCAACGCCTCATTCCGCTTATGCGCCAACGCGGCTACCGCTATCTGGACTACGGCATCTCGACCGAACAAGGCGGCCGCTATCTCAACGAAGGCTTGGCCTATCAGAAAGAAGGCTTCGGCGGACGTGCCGTGTGCTACGACGCCTATGCCGTAGACCTTGAAAAACTCGCTTCGCTATGACCCGCATCCCCTTCCTGCCACTCCACGACATCAACGCCCGACAGGCCGAAGCGCTGCAAGCCGCCGCTTGTCGCGTGATAAACTCCGGGTGGTATCTGCGCGGCAAAGAGACTGAAGCCTTTGAAAGAAAATTTGCCGACTATATAGGTACGGCGCACTGCGTCGGCGTGGCCAACGGACTGGATGCTCTCACGTTGATCTTCACTGCCTTGAAGATACGCCACCAATGGGCCGACGGCGACGAAGTCCTTGTTCCGGCCATGACGTTCATAGCCACGGCCGAAGCCGTTGAGCGTGCCGGCCTCCGCCCCGTATTCACCGAGGTGACGCAAGATGCCCTCATCGACCCGGAAGCCTTGGCGGCAGGTCTCAGCGAAAAGACGCGTGCCGTGTGTCCCGTCCATCTCTACGGCCAAATGGCCGACATGAAGGCCATAAAGACTTTCGCCGAAGCCCACGGCTTGCTCGTGGTCGAAGATGCGGCCCAGGCCCACGGCGCCCAAACCGACGCAGGCCGCGCAGGCGCTCTCGGCACGGCTGCCGCCTTCAGTTTCTATCCCGGGAAAAACCTCGGCGCACTTGGCGACGGTGGAGCTGTGACGACAAACGACGCTGGATTGGCTACCCTTATCCGAACACTGGCCAACTACGGCGCCGAACAAAAATACCACCATCGATACAGTGGCATCAATAGCCGACTCGACGAGATACAGGCGGCTATGCTTGCGGTCAAGTTGGACCGGCTCGACGCCGACAATGCCCATCGGCGCCAGGTGGCGGCCCAGTATGCCGCAGAAATCACCTCGCCGTTTGTGTCGCTACCCTACGGCGGACGGAGTGACTCAGGCGTTTTCCACATCTATGCCCTGCGCTCGCCCCACCGCGACCGGATGCTGCAACACCTGCGCCAAGCCGGCATCGAAACCCTCATACACTATCCCGTGCCGCTTCACCGACAGCCCGTCTATAGCCAAGCCGCCACACAGTCGTTTCCCGTGGCCGAACAAATAGCGGCAGAAGAACTCAGCCTGCCCATCGGCCCCACCTTGAATCAAGAAAGCGTTCACCTCATCGCACTAACCATCAACTCCTTCAGACCATGACCATCGACATTCTCATTTGCTCTTTCAACAAAGGCATTGTCCGCATCGATGATGTCTTGTTGCCGCCTCGCGAAGGCATACACTACATCGTGTCTTACCAATACACCGACGAGCGCTATATCGACCTCATCCCCGACTGCATCAAAGAGCGCGCAGATGTCGTGCTCTACAAATACAAAGGCCAAGGCCTGGCCGCCAACCGCAATCTGGCCATCGAGCGCGCCACGAGCGACCTCCTGATGTTTGCCGACGACGACACCCGCATACGGCCTGAGACCTTCGACAAGGTGCTTGAGATTTTTGAGAATAGGCCTGAACTCGACGTGGCCTTTTTCACGGCCGGCACCTATACGGGCAAGCCCCTCAAGGACTATCCCACCGAAGAGGTGAACGTCACCGAGGCGCCACGAAATCACTCCATCTCGACGATTGAGATAGTGTGCCGCCGGCGCAGCATACAAGGCAAAATCCGTTTCGACGAGCGCTTTGGTCTGGGCACTAAGTTCCTCACCTGTGGCGAAGAGGAAATCTGGCTTGAAAACGCGCTGCGCGCCAAGCTCAATATGCGCTATTTCCCCATCCGTACGGTCGAAACGTCCACGATGCTCAAAAAGTCGCTCATCTATGTTGACGCCGGTGTGCAACGCAGTCGCGGTGCCTACACCTATTATGTCAAAGGGCGCAAGGCTTGGTGGATATGTTTCCGCTTTGCCCTCAAGTCGGCGCGTGAAGGCTATTGCCATTTCTGGCCCATGTGGCGCCATCTGAGCGAAGGCATCCGCTATATGCGCCGAACAAAAGTCTAAAATCTGCTTGCCTTGAAAGACGGCAGGCGTCTGTTTTGTTTTATCTCTGAATACTAATGCTCTCCCTTGAAATACTGATCTGCACCATCGACGACGGCATAGTGCGTGCCGCTTCAGTGCCTTGCGCACCTCAAAAAGGGGTGTGCTATCTCATCTCGTGGCAACAAAGTCAGCCCAACCAGCCCCAAGTGCCGGCATCGCTGCTTGAACGCGACGACATCAGGATAGTCACCCTTCAAGGCCGTGGCCTCTCGCGCAACCGTAACCACGCTCTGGCACACGCCGTGGGCGACATCGTTTTGATATCTGACGACGACACGCGCTACGAGCCGGAATATTTCAGCCGTATTGTCAAGGCTTTTGAAGAAAGCCCCGAGGCCGACATCATCACTTTCCAGATGGCCAATCCCGATGGTGAAATCACGTTGCCCTATCAGCCCGCGCCCTACGACTATGCCCGTCGGCCCCGCGGCAGTTACATCTGTTCGTGTGAGATAGCCTGCCGCCGCACGTCGGCCTTGCCGCAGTTTGACGAACGCTTCGGACTCGGTTCGGATTATTTAGCCTCGGGAGAGGAAGACGTTTTCATTCATCAAGCCCATTTGAACGGTTTGAGTATCAAGTACATACCACAGGTCATCGTACGCACCAACACAGCCACGACCGGCACGCGGTTTCTCACGTGGGACGCCGTGCAACGGTCAAAAGGTGCCGTGCTCTGCTTCATACACGGCTACCGCAGTGCGTGGTTGCGCTGCCTGAAGATAGCGCTTGGACTGCCTGCCGGCACCAAGCGTAGAGCCATTTTCAAAGAGATGATCAAGGGAGCCCAATATGTACGCCGGTCTTAGTGCGGTCTGCCTTTTTCTCCACTATGATTTCTGTCGTTATCCCCTTTTATAATCGTGCCGACTATCTGGAGCGCACGCTTTGCTCCGTAGCCAGACAGACAGACGCCCCCGACGAGGTCGTCTTGGTAGATAACGGCTCGACAGACCGCTCCCGGCAGGTCTGTCTCGACTTCATCCACAATCTGCCCCCTACTTGCCCCATTGCCTTCCGCCTCATCGACGCCCCCGAGCGTGGCGCAGCCCATGCCCGCAACTGCGGCTGGCACGCTGCCCAAGGCAACCACATCGTTTTTTTTGACTCCGACGACGAGATGTCTGCAGATTTCATTGCCGACATCCGTCATTATTTCACCCTTCATCCCTCCACCCAACTGGTCTGCGCCGCCACGCGTATGGTGTTTGGCGACGGACGCGAGCGTGTGCGCCGTGGCCGCCGTAGCCGCAGCGTCACCGACCAGATTTTGCTGGGTATGCTCAACACCGTGGGTATGGCCATGGACCGGCACCTGCTGGAAAGTGTGGGCGGATGGGACGGCACGCTGCGCATTTGGGACGACTGGGAACTGGGCATACGTCTGCTGCTGAGCAAGCCCGAAACGGGTTGGTTGAAACATAAGGTCTACCACCGCCTCTACGTACATGACGAAAGCCTCACCGGCAGCAATTTCCACTCGCGAACCGCCGCACTCATCGCAACACTGAGGGCGGCCCATTCGGCCATAAGCCAACAATTGCCACCCGGCCGCCGGCGCCGCCACGCCCTTGCCGCCATTGCAATCCGGCACTATTTCCTGGCCGGCGTGATGGAGCGAGAGGGACATCCGGCAGAGGCCCGGCAAATGCTGGAGGCTTGCCCATCTACGCCAGTGTGGCCCAAGTGGATGTATGGACTGCTGAAACGCTACACAACCGCCGGCGGCAGAGGCACATTGTCGCTCGGGCGTGTTTTGCTGAAGATGACGATTTGGTAGGCCTTTTACACGCGCGATTGGTTCATTTTCACTAAATTTGCAGGCAAAATAAAAAACGCAACAATACTTGACGTATGATTGAAAAGATAAACCGGCTGCTTGAAGAAGTAGCCACGCTCAACGCAACCGACGAAAAGACGCTCGAAGAGCTTCGCATCAAATACCTCAGCAAGAAAGGCGAACTCAACGCCCTTATGGCAGAGTTTCGCAACGTACCGGCCGAGCAGAAGAGAGAGATGGGCCAGCGCATCAACGGCTTGAAGACGGCCATCACCGACAAACTCGCCGAACTGCGTGCGGCAGTGGCCACGACCGACGCCCCACAAGACGATCTCGACCTCACCCGCACGCCCTATCCCATACCATTGGGCACCCGTCATCCGCTCTCCATCGTCAAAAACGAAATCATTGACATTTTTTCGCGCCTCGGCTTCTCACTGGCCGACGGTCCGGAGATTGAAGACGACTGGCACGTGTTCTCTTCAATGAATTTTGCGCCCGACCATCCGGCACGCGACATGCAGGACACCTTTTTCGTGGAGCAACAACCCGATATCGTGTTGCGCACCCATACCAGTTCGGTGCAGAGCCGTGTGATGGAAACGACTGAGCCTCCCATCCGTGTCATCTGCCCAGGCCGTGTCTATCGCAACGAAGCCATTTCGGCCCGTGCCCACTGTTTCTTCCACCAGGTTGAAGGCCTCTATGTCGACAAAGACGTATCTTTCACCGACCTGAAACAGGTGTTGCTCACCTTTGCCCGCGAGATGTTTGGTGCCGACACGCGCATCCGTCTGCGTCCGTCATACTTCCCCTTCACCGAACCCAGTGCTGAGATGGACATCTCCTGTAACATTTGTGGCGGAAAGGGTTGTGGTTTCTGCAAACATACGGGATGGGTGGAGATACTCGGCTGCGGTATGGTCGATCCCGCCGTCCTCGAAGCCAATGGCATAGACAGCAAAGTGTATAAAGGCTATGCATTCGGTATGGGCGTAGAGCGCATCACCAACTTGAAGTATCAGGTGAGCGACCTTCGCCTGTTCTCGGAAAACGACGTGCGTTTCCTCGACGAATTCATCTCGGCCAACTAAATCCAGGACCCTATCATTCAAAACGATAAAAGACGGAATGCTTCGCTTGAGGCATTCCGTCTTTTGTATGGGCAATGTTCAAATCGGGCGGTCTGATGTGACTAAAACAGCGCCGGTTTCAGTTTTGTTGGCAAAAGGCTGGAGTGATGCTAAAGTTGTAGAAAAACGCAGAACAAGGCTGATAAAAATTCGCAAAACGTTCATATTCTTTACGTTATGGCGTTTCATCATTTTCACGTTTATTCTCGTCAAGCCGAAAAGTCTATTAGTGTCGCCTCCGATAAGGCCAGTTTCTACGGGAATAGGGGCAGAAATTTCTGTCATAAGGACAGGACGAGACATAATTAGGGTTTGTAAACGATTGATACACACGAAAAGAGGGCCGACGGCCCCTGTGCTCTTCTATCCTACCCCAAAGATAAGCCCAAAGCAGGAGGCGGAAAAAGACAAAATGGCGAGATCGTTTCATGAGCGGCCAAGCAAGCCCCAAGCCCTCAACGACAATGAGGCGACAAAAGAAGAGGGTTGGCCAAAGCGATGAAACACCGCTGCCAACCCTCTTCTTTATGTGCTGAAAGGTTTTCGCTTAGCCGATGAGGCTGAAAGTGAAGTCTTTTTCGGCTTCCTCAGCGCTGATTTTGCCTTCGCGCATCAACCAGCCGAGACCGAGATAGAGATCTTTTTCGCTTTTGGCACCGGCGGCCTTCTTCAGTTCTTTACCAGTGAGAGCACCTTTCTCGTTGAGGGCTTCCCAGATTTTTCCGGCGAGTTCGCCGGCTTTCTGCTGTAACATGCTTTTAATAATTGATGATTAAATGAAGTTTTTTCAAAGTTGATCAGCGGACGTATGTCGCGCTTAGACAATGCAAATTTAGTGTAAAATAATTGTAATTAAGCATTTAAGTTGTATAAAAGGTAGTTTTGGGGTCTATTTTGCATAATGGAGTTAGCAAAAACTGCTTTTGGGTATGCAGTTTTTCGTTATCTTCGCATTTGAGAAGGCTTTTAGCCCTTGATTTTCCACTTCCAAACGCACCACAAAATGTCAGTCCATCCGCCCCGTCCCACCCTGTCATTTCTCATAGCCTCCCACAACCACGATTGCAGCCGGTTGATACGCGACCTCTCGACGCAGTGCCGACAGTTGCGCGAGTCGGGCGGCGCAGCTTGTGAAATCATCGTAGGCGACGACGCTTCAGACAATCTTCAGACGCTCCAAGCCAACCGCGAAGCCTGCGCCGCCTGCGGTGTGAGGCTTGTGGAGATGGCCAAGAACGTGGGCAAGGCCAATCTGGACAATCTGCTGGCCGACGAGTCGGCCGGCGAATGGCTGATGTTTATCGACGACGACGCCGAGGTGTGCACCGACGACTTTGTGGCCCAATGCGTGAAAGACCGCACGCTGGCCGACGTGGTCTGCGGCCTGTTGGTCACCCCCGGAGGCGGCGCACCGGAAGGTTGCGAACTGCGCTACCGCTATGAGCACGCCGCCACGGCCCAACGCACCGTGGCTGCCCGCAACCAGCGCCCCTACGACAACTTCACGACCTTCAACCCCATCATGTCGCGCGAGGCCTTCGACGCCACGGGTTTCGACCCACGCTGCACGGACTATGGCTTTGAAGATGTACTCTTCGGTCACGAAATCGAGAAACAAGGCCTCACGATTGCCCACACCGACACCCCACTCGTGCACACCGGCATAGACACCAACGCCTCGTTTCTCGACAAGACCGAACGCGCCACGGCCACCCTGCTACGCCTCGGTCACCCATTGACCGACCACGTAGGTGCCTCGCGCACAGCCAAGAAACTTCACCGCATAGGTCTCGAAGGCCTCACGCGCCTCGTGCTCACCCCGCTGTTGCCGGCCATACGCCGCCATCTCCTTGGCCGTCACCCCAACCTCACGCTCTTCAACGTCTACAAACTGGGCTATTACCTCAAACTGAAACACGCCTGGAAACACTCTGGAAAAAGTGCCCTCACAGCGTGATTGGCGTGACTGTAACGTCCAATCACAGCATTTCGCTCATTAACAATCGTTTATAGGCGCGTGATTGTGTGATTGGGGAAAAGGCAACAATT
>JBJFGJ010000165.1:0-2668 GCA_051892575.1 Alloprevotella sp.
TTTTTTCACATTTTTGCATAGCATTTAGCCCTCTTGCGGTGTATAAGACAATATGAAAGCCTCCGAAAACTACAAATTGAGCATCCCGGCCATGCGTGCAGCCGCCCTGCGCGAGGCATTGGCCGTATTGGGTCAGGCCGACGAGGCAGAAGACGTCACGCAGGAGGTGTTGCTCAAATTGTGGGAAAGGCGCGAAAGTCTCGATGCCGACCCGGCGCGACTGGCGGCCTATGCCGGACAAACGGCACGAAACATGGCGCTCAACCTGCTGCGCAGTCGCAAGCGCCACCCGATTGTGGGGCTGTTCAGACGACGAAACGACGAAGATGAAGAGGACGACGAAGACCGCCCCATCACTGCACTGGGCACCGGCGACACGCCGCAACGCCACCTCGAAAGCAAAGAGATGCAGCAAATCTATCTCGCGGCCCTGCGCCGTCTGCCGCCCACCTGGCGCCGCATCGTGATGATGCGCAACGACGACGATCTCTCTTTCGCCCACATTGCCCAAATCACGGGTTCGACCGAGTCGGCCGTGCGCGGCACACTGAGCAAAGCACGCCAACGACTCTTTCAACTCATCAAAAAACAACTGCAATGAAACCCGATCCTCATATCACCCATCTGCTCGAACGCTATATGCAGGCCGAGACCACCAAGACTGAAGAGCGGGAACTGGCGGACTATTTCAAAGCCCACCCCGACCTGCCGGCCGAATGGCTGCCCTATGCCGTGATGCTCTTGGGCGGCACCGCCGTCACGACCGGCCACAAACGCCGCCTTTGGCCGTGGATGGTGGCAGTTGGCACGGCAGCCTGCGTGGCGCTCGTCTTGTTGCTGCGCCCGGGGCCTACCGATGAACGGCTCTTCGCGCAGTCGGCCGAAACCCACTCGCCGACGGTCGCCACCGCCGTGCCTTCTCACCAAACGACGGCCGATGTGAAGCCTGTCTTTGAAGAAAAAACAACCGACGAACCGCCTTCACAACCTGACCGTAAGCCAAAGGCGACAGCTGGGCCTATATCCCATAACAACCCACCCACGGCCGAGCGCACCGAAGCCGAGCTCAGGCAAGAAATAGAACTGCTGCTCGAGGCCCAGGCTCTGGAGCGTGAAGAAGAAGAAAACACGGCGCGGCTCCTCGTCGAAGTCCTGCTCGCCGCCCATGCCCAAGAATAAATCATCTAAGCCACTCATTATAAATTGTATCAACCATGAAGAAGTTTTTCACCCTCGTGCTGGCCATCGGCCTTGTCTGGCCGGCAGCGGCACAACATTTTGACTTCAATGCCATCAAATCACATCTCTTGCAACTCAAAGGCGCCAAGACGCTGAGCGAAACGGCCGGTTCCGGACACGACAAAGACAGCGTGGAAAGCCGGCAAATCGAGACGAAACTGAGTCTGCCCTACAAGAGCAAGAGCGACAAACAGACCGTCGACGCCGCCATCGAACACATCAAGGCGGCCTATGCCGACCGGCAGGCTTCGGCCACCAAGGCGGTGGCACACATTCAGGCTCTCGAAGAGACCGAGCTCGAAGGACCTGCCATCAAGATAGGCTATGTCAAGACCCCAAGCCCCATCGCCATAGGCGGCAAAGGCCACAGCTATGTCCTCGTGCGCCAGACCGGCGCCGACAAGCCCCAAGTCTCCACCTACGACGGTGCACAATGGTGGCTCGACAAAGCCGGCAAGCGCGTGGTGTTTCATCTCTTACATATCTCGGGGCGGCATCAGGCAAGCGGGACACAGACACGCATGGTCACCTGGGACCAAGGCCTCGACAGTCTGAGGGGACTGAGTCAAGAAGAACTTTTCGAGCGTCTTGGCATCAAGCCTGAAGACATTGAAAAGGCCAAGAGAGGCTACCTCGACCCGCTCAATCTCAAAGGCACGCTCAAAGACCTGAGCTTGCTCAAGTCGCTACGCTCGAAAATGGGGTCGGCCTATGCTTCCTCCATCGTAAAACTGAGCAACGAGCGCGTGCAACAGGCGCTCAACTACATAGCCGACAACAACCAAACTTATAAAGTGGCCCTGTTCTTGTCGTTGGCCAACCAAGGCAACTACAAAGCCGAAATCATATCCGGGAAAAAGTCTGAGAAAATCGAGGCCGTAGGTCTCATGGAATTGGCCCGCCGCTGGCCTTCGCTCAAGGTGTTTTGTGTGTCGTTTGAAGGGGCCGACACGCCTGTGGCCAAGAAATACAAAGACTGCGACGGCGTCATCCAAGTCTTTCTCGATGAATGAGAGATGCAAAGCCCTGCTTATTAGGTCGTTAAATTAAACTTTTTGAAATTCCCCCTATTCTGCGAGATGTACGCCGGCCGTGGTACAATCGTACAGCGGCCGGCGTATGATTATACAGCGGCCGGCGTACAATCATACCACGACCGCTGTACGACTACTGGGCGCCGGACAAGAACGGCTTTCCCTATGACCACCTTTCTTTTCAGCCATCTGACGATATTTTCTATTAAAAAAGAAAAAAATGGGGGGCCATGCGTCATTCCGCCCGATAGTCTTAACTTTGCACTTCGTAAACGAAACACAATTTTATTGAAATGAAACATCTTCTGCTCTGCTTGTGCCTCTTGGTGGGCTCGGTGATGACCGTCCGTGCCGACGTGGTGACGGGCCGTTTCGTGGATGCCGTCAGCGGCGAA
>JBJFGJ010000166.1:0-3017 GCA_051892575.1 Alloprevotella sp.
TTGGTCTAACGAATTCACCGGCAAATTGTGGGTGGCTTTGGGTGACTCAGCCATTTATGATGATGAAACTTTGGTTTCAGAGTCTGAAAAAATCTACATCAATGCCACGGGCGAAACCAACAAGGTGAACTTCTCTTTGCCCAACTTCACGTTTTATGGTTTGAATGTGGGTGATATTTACCTGCCTAATATCACTTTGACGCCGAATGCTGAAGGTTTTACGTTCAATGAAAACGAAAAGGTTCAATTACATCTCCAATTGGGTACTACCCCTATTTTGGCAGAAGCTTGTATTAACGACACATTGAGCTATATCACAACCGGTGCCGATGGCGACAGTTTGGTGGCCTATATTCCTGTTGTTTGGATACAAGACGAAACAGACCGTAATCAAGATGCCCCCATTTGGGTGCTCTTCAAAGGCAAATCTGAAGTGAGCACAAGCATTGGCGAAGCCATTGCACGTCAGACCATCGCCACGGGCATCTACGACCTCTCCGGTCGTCGTCACGCCACGGTATCTGCCGCTCGTCGTCCGTCGCAAATCTATATTGTCAACGGTAAGAAAATCTTCAAATAATTTTATATAGAAAAAAGCAATGAAAAAACTTTTATCTTTCGGTCTGCTGTTGGCTTCTGCCATTGGAATGAATGCGCAGCAGTTACCCAACATAGGTTTTGATAATTGGAAAAATTCTTCTGGTGCATCCTATAATCCAGGTAATTCAACAGATTATACCAGACCAGGTTCAGAACCAGAAAATTGGTGCGGATCCAATGTTAATCAATTGGATTTAGCTTCAAATGATCAGTTGTGTACGAAACAAACAGTTGATGCAAATAATTATGTCCAATTGAAAAATTTAAAAGTAGGTGCTTTGGGTATAACGGATGAAGCACCAGGATTTATTTCATTGGCGAAACCTTGGGTTTTTGCAACAGCGAGTATGACATCTGCGGCAAAATTAGCTTTAGGTGATGGTGGTACCTATGGGGGCACCACATTTGCCAACAAACCGGATGCCTTGACTTTGAAATACCGTAAAACAGCTCAAAATAATGAGGTTTCTCGGGTTATAGCCTATATGTGGAGAGGTACTTTTGCTTCACAAGTGCCAAGTGCAATAAAAAATACCGGAACTACTTTAAAACCAGTTTGGGAACATTCTGCTTGGACAGAATTAGAAGATGTAGATAGAGCTGTTATTGGACGTGAAAGTTCAGATAAGGTAACGGCGTCTGGTGTACTTGTGGCACATATAGACTATGAAATAACTGCCGATCAAGCATCATGGCAAACATTGACCATTCCTTTTACTTATGATAAAGCCGATGCTGTACCCCAAAAAATGAATGTCATTATAGCAGCAGGTGACTATTGGAATCGTTCAAATCTGGTAGAAAATAGCCAAATGGACGTTGATGATGTACAATTTGTATATTATCATACTTTGTCTTCTATAAGTTATAATGGAGAAATTATCGCTTCAAACCCTGAAGAAGGTTCTACGATAGATTGTTCGAATAGAGTCTATGACCAAACTTTAATGACTTATAATAAAAATGGTATTGGTGCTACAATAGAAGAATCTTTTAATGAAGAAAGTTCATTATTAACCATAACCGTTAAAGGTAATGATTATAATGAGTCAACCAATCCTGATTCTAAATCAGTCTATTATATTCAATTCGCTACCCCTACAGTAGATAATTACACCAATAGTCTTATTGTTAATGCAAAAGATTTTGGTGGAAAGCAGTTCTATGAAACAAAAACTATTGATGTTTTGACTTATACATTAAGTGGCGTAGAACGTACAGACTTAAAAATTAAAGACTTTCACTTCAATTTGGAAGGACAAGACTTAGCTGTAGGTGATATAGTAGTGACAGACCTTTCAAAATCAACAAGTGGAACTGTAACTACATTTTCCTGCAATGAAAAAGATGTATATATTGGTGGCGATTTGGATATGATTTTGCCTTTAACTGTTACGGCTACTATTTCTGGCACCGATATGTTAGCTACCATAGATATCATTCTTGGCGAGACTGTCATCAACGTAGTCTTTGCTCCCGCTGTCACTATGGATGGTTCGGCTGCCATCACGGCCACCGGATTGACCAACGTGAAAGTGGCTCGCTCATTCAAGCAGGGATGGAACACTCTGGCTCTGCCCTTCGCCATCACCACGGCCGAACTCGGCACAGGCGTGAAAGCTCAAGAGTTCAGCGGCGTGACGGAAGACGGTAGTGGTCTCAACTTCACCGCCGTGACCAGCCTCGAAGCCAATAAGCCTTACCTCGTTTACTTCCCCGCTGCCACCGACGTGGCCGAATATTTCGGTACCAACATCAGTGCAGTAGACGAAACGGGTGTGACCTACGGTGCTTATACCTTCAAGCCCAACTTCTCCAACCCCAGCCTCTCAATGGCCGGCAACTATGGCGTAGTCACCGCCGACGGCGTGTCTAAGATCATGAAGGGCGGCGCAGGCTCTACACTCCAGACCATCCGCGCCTACTTCACCGGCAACGGTGCTGAAACCGCACGCATCTACTTCGACGGCGAAACCACCGGCATCGACAACATCACCAACGCTCCCGCCACCGGCAAAATATATAACCTCCAGGGCGTGGAAGTGAGCGGCAAACTCCCCGCAGGTGTTTACGTCAAGAACGGCGAGAAAGTAATCATCAAGTAAGTCACACACAGAACACAACAAACTATGAACAAGAAACCCTATCTTACCCCCCGATTTGCCGTATTCACCCTCGCCACCGATGCGCCCATCTTGGCCGGCTCCATCCTTGACGGCGAAGGCGGCGACAACAGCAACATCACGCCCTCCGACACCGAACACACCGGTTCGTTCGACAGCAACCGCCACGGTTGGAGCTCCGACAACTGGAGCGAATAATCGCGACGACACGTTATAAAATTCATCACGACCCGCCTATTCAACATAAATGAATAGGCGGGTCGGTTTTTTGTGGAGGGTATTATCATTTGAGCG
>JBJFGJ010000166.1:3117-10915 GCA_051892575.1 Alloprevotella sp.
TTTGCAAGCCCTGAAAGGGCGTGCATAGCCGCTTATTGGGTTAAATAATTCAATAACTCATTCACTATTTTGCAAGCCCTGAAAGGCCTTGCGTTGCCGCTCAAATTAATTATACAACTACAAAAAACAACCCGAGCCACTAAAAAATGACTCGGGTTATCTCTATGATGGCCCTGCTTGTTTACTCGTACAATTCGGCGTTTTTCTGATACGCTGCAATGGCATACTCTTGATTGGCCTTTTGGATTTCTTCCAAAGCGTCGCGGTCTTCGGCCAAGGCTTTGAGCTCCTCTTGATGATTGCGCTCAAATTCGCTCAACCGCGTGGTGAAACGGGCTGTGGCCTTTTCGAGTTCGTCAAAGGTCGTGGCCTTCTTGACGTCTTCGGTGCTCTCTTGGATGATGGCGATGTAGTCGTCTTTGAGCTTGTTGCCACAAGAGACAAGCCAGGTGGTGACGGCCGCAAAAGCAAGTGGGAGCAGGAATTTGGGGCTTTTCATATTGGTGGCTGTTTAATCTTGACTTGAAGAAGAGAGTGCTTCGCGTATTTTGGCTTCAATCTCGTCGCAAAGTTCGGGATTGTCGGCCAAGAGACGCTTCACGGCGTCGCGGCCTTGACCAATCTTGGCTTCGCCATAGCTGAACCACGAACCGCTCTTCTTGATGATGCCCAGTTCGGTGCCGAGATCGACGATTTCGCCAAGGCGCGAGATGCCACCGCCGAAGGTGATTTCAAACTCTGCCTTGCGGAAGGGAGGTGCCACCTTGTTTTTCACCACCTTGACGCGCACCTGGTTGCCAATGGGCGTGTCGCCGTCTTTGAGCGTGGTGACGCGGCGGATGTCGAGACGGACGCTGGAATAGAACTTCAAGGCATTACCGCCCGTGGTGGTCTCGGGGTTGCCAAACATCACGCCGATCTTTTCGCGCAACTGGTTGATGAAGATGCAGGTGGTGTTGGTCTTGCTGATGGTCGAAGTGAGCTTGCGCAGTGCCTGACTCATAAGGCGTGCCTGCAAACCCACTTTGTTGTCGCCCATGTCGCCTTCTATTTCGGCTTTAGGCGTGAGTGCAGCCACGGAGTCTACCACGATGATGTCGATGGCGGCGCTACTGATGAGCTGGTCGGCAATTTCGAGTGCCTGCTCGCCGTTGTCGGGTTGCGAGATGAGCAGTTGGTCGATGTCTACGCCCAGTTTGGCCGCATAGAAGCGGTCGAAGGCGTGCTCGGCATCAATGAAAGCCGCAATGCCGCCGTTTTTTTGAGCCTGGGCTATGGCGTGAATGGCCAAGGTGGTCTTACCCGAACTTTCCGGACCAAAAATCTCGATGATGCGGCCTTTGGGATAGCCGCCAACGCCGAGCGCGGCATCGAGCGCAAGGCTGCCCGTGGGAATGACCTCAACGTTTTCGATCTTCTCGTCGCCGAGTTTCATCACAGAGCCTTTGCCAAAGTCTTTTTCTATCTTGGCCATGGCGGCTTGAAGCGCTTTGAGCTTCTCTGAAACCATGGGATTTTGTTCGTCTTCTTTTTTTGCCATAATGTTTTGAGGTTGAAAGTAGTTATGCTTGTTCAGTCAAGGCCAGCAGTTGCTCGCCGTGTGTTTTGGTTTTAATCTGTTTGGGGCCTATGATGTCGGTGATGACGCCTTCGGGACTGATGACGAAGGTGGTGCGGAGCGTGCCCATATATTTCCGGCCATACATACTCTTTTCGGCCCATACGCCAAAGGTCTCGACGAGCTGCTTGTCGGTGTCGGCGATGAGGCGGAAAGGCAGCGTGTGTTTGGCAATGAAATTCTGGTGCGACTTGGCGCTGTCTACGCTCACACCCACCACGTCGAGCCCTTTGTCGAGCAGTGTGGCGTAGTTGTCCCTGAGGCTACAGGCCTCGGCCGTGCAGCCCGAAGTGTTGTCTTTGGGATAGAAATAAAGGATGAGGCCCCGGCCGGCATAGTCTGAGAGTCTGACTTCGCGGCCGTCTTGGTCTGTGCCCAACACGTCGGGCACTTTGTCGCCTATTTGCATCATAGTGGTCTTTTTACTTTAGATTGTTGAGTTTAAGCGCTTCCTGGTCGTCGTATTGCTTCTGCAGTTTGACGAGCTCCTTCATCAGTCGCTTGGTCACCTTCTCCGTGCCCTTTTGTCCGTAGAGGTTGTGGAGCTCTTGCGGGTCTTCGTTGAGATTGTAGAGTTCCCAAGTGTTGATGTCCTGATAGAAGTGGATGAGTTTCCAGCCGTCGGCCGTGCTCACGCCGTAGTGGCGCTTCACGCTGTGCTCGGCCGGATATTCATAATAGTGATAATAGAGGCTCTTGCGCCATGAAGAGGGATGTTTGCCCTGAAGCAGCGGCAGCAGCGACTCGCCCTGAATGTCGTCGGGGATGTTGGCTCCGGCGAGGTCGAGGAAGGTGGGTGCATAGTCAATGTTCTGCACCATCTCTTTGATGTCGCCACGGGCCGACAGGCCGTCGGGCAGACGCATGACGAGCGGCGTGGCAAACGACTCTTCATACATAAAGCGCTTGTCAAACCAGCCGTGCTCACCCATATAGAAGCCCTGGTCGGAGGTGTAGACCACGAGGGTGGAGTCGAGCAGTCCGGCATCGCGCAGATAGTCGAGCGTGCGGCCCACGTTGTCGTCGAGCGACTTGAGCACCTTGGCATAGTCGCGCATATAGCGCTGGTATTTGAACTCGGTGAGTGCCTTGCCCGATGGATTTTGGGCATAAAAACGGTTGGCCACGGAGTCGTAGAAGTAGTCGTAGTCGGCGCGGTCTTTGCTGTCCATACGGTCCAGCATACCCAGATACAAGTCTGTCAGACGCGTATTGGCACCGGGACGATACATCTTGGTGTCGTAGACGATGTCCATGTGATTGTTGTTGCCAATCTCCATCTCTTGTGCGGCGGCTGCCTCACGGCCTTTGTAGTCGTCGTAGAGCGTGGCAGGCAGGGCAAAGGTCTGGTCTTCATATTCCCGGATGTATTTGAGCTCGGGCAGCCAGGGACGGTGGCAGGCTTTGTGGTGGATGAAGAGGATGAAGGGTTTGGACTTGTCGCGCTTGTTGGCCATCCAGTCTATGGCCTTGTCGGTGATGATGTTGGTGACGTAGCCTTGTTCTTTCACCGTTGAGCCGTCCATTTTGATGAAGTCGGGGTTGTAGTAGTCGCCCTGTCCCGGCACGATGTCGAAATAGTCGAAGCCCGTCGGTGTGCTCACGAGGTGCCATTTGCCGATGATGGCCGTTTCGTAGCCGGCAGCCTGCATAAGTTTGGGCATAGTCTGCTGCGAACCGTCGAAGATGCCGTGCTCGTTGTTGGTGAAACCGTTTTTGTGGGAGTGCTTGCCCGTAATCATACAGGCGCGGCTCGGTCCGGAGAGCGAGTTGGCCACGTAGCTGTTGACAAACTTCACGCCGTCGGCAGCGATGCGGTCGAGGTTGGGCGTGGAAACGAAGCGGTTGTCATAGCAGCTCATCATTTGCGCCGTGTGGTCGTCGGTCATGATGTAGACCACGTTGTAGCGGCCCTGTGCCGCCAAGGCGGCGGGAAGCAGACCCGGCACGAGAAGCAGAAGTTGTTTCTTATTTTGCATAGTGGGATGTCTTTAGCGAAAAATGGAGGCCAGTTTTAGGCTGGCCCCCATTTCGTTGATGTATTGGGGCGGTGTGTTTATTCTTCAGACTTGTTGGTCATTGAATAAACCACGTCCATAATCTGTTTGCCGAGGGCGTCGGCCTCTTCGATGGTCGAGGCTTCCGAATAAACGCGGATAATCGGTTCGGTGTTTGACTTGCGCAGGTGTACCCACTTGTCGGGGAAGTCAATCTTAACACCATCGATGTCGGTGACTTTCTCGTCCTTGTAGAGTTCTTTGACTTTCTGGAGAATGGCAAAGATGTCGGTAGTCGGGTCGAGGTCGATGCGGTTTTTGGCAATGAAATATTTGGGGAAGGAGTCGCGGAGCTCAGTGGCTTTCATCTTGGTCTTGGCCAGATAGGTCAGGATGAGGGCGATGCCCACGAGAGCGTCACGACCATAGTGAGCGGCAGGATAGATGACACCGCCGTTGCCTTCGCCACCGATGACGGCGCCGGTCTCTTTCATCTTCGTCACTACGTTTACTTCGCCCACGGCAGCCGGCGTATAGGTGCAACCATATTTTTCGGTCACGTCGCGCAGGGCACGGGTTGAAGAGAGGTTAGAAACGGTGTTGCCCGGCGTGTGCTGGAGCACGTAGTCGGCCACGGCCACGAGCGTGTATTCTTCGCCAAACATAGAACCGTCTTCGCAGACCATAGCCAAGCGGTCTACATCGGGGTCGACTACGAAAGCGATGTCGTGATGGCCTTTGCGCATAAGGTTGCGGATGTCGGCGAGGTGCTCTTTGAGCGGCTCGGGATTGTGGGCGAAGTCGCCGGTGGGCTCTGTGTTGAGACCCGTCACTTGGGTGACGCCGAGCTGACCGAGGAGCTTGGGCAGGATGATGCCGCCGACGGAGTTGACCGTGTCAATGGCCACGCGGAAGTTGGCCTGGCGGATGGCTTCCACGTCGACGAGTTCGAGGAACTTGACGAGGTCGATGTGGCGCTGGTCGAAATAGAAGTTTTTGGTGTAGCAGCCGAGGTGGTCAACGTCGGCGAAAGAGAAGTTGCAGTTGTGGGCCAGGCGAACCACTTCAGAAGCCTCTTCGGGCGGCAGGAACTCGCCTTTCTCGTTGAGGAACTTCAAGGCATTCCACTGGCGGGGATTGTGGCTGGCAGTGATGATGATACCGCCACAGGCACGCTCCATAGTCACGGCGAGCTCGGTGGTGGGCGTAGAGGCCAGACCGATGTTGAGCACGTCAAATCCCATACCGATGAGCGTACCGCAGACTACGTGAGAAACCATTTCGCCGGAGATGCGGGCGTCGCGGCCTACAACGATTTTGCGGCGATAGGGACCTACTACGCGTTCGCGCAGGCTGGCATAAGCAGATACAGACTTGGCGATGTCGATAGGATTAAGGGTGTCTCCGGGCTTACCGCCAATGGTACCACGGAAACCTGAAATAGATTTGATTAACGTCATGGTATGTTTAAGATTTGAGTTTTAAAAACATAAATTGCTTTGAACCACAAATGTACAAACATTGCTCGATTATACCGCGCCTATTTGCCGATAATTTTTACCGCCATACCATTTTTTGGAGAAATAATGAAGGAATGGTCGGGCAGAACGTCAATTTCCGGACATAAGATATGAGCAGTATCTGTTGAGCAGATTGCTCAGGGGGAGCTCTCCTCTCTGATAACGTTCTGCGTCAAGAGACAGTATTCTCTCTCTTACAATCTTTTTGCCTTTGAACAATGCATTGAGATAGGGTATTCCATTTTCCTCATCAATGTTCACTTCACTGAAAAACTGTGTAAGGTCTTCTGCATCATAGACAATGGAATAGCTTGGACGCTTGGCGCCCGGAATGTCTTCTCTCAAAATGTTTTTTCCGACCAAGTCTTGAATGTCGCGAATGGCAGTATCTTTTGAGCATTTGGCCAGCGAGGCCCATGATTTTGATGTTATCTTCGCCTCATAGCCATCAAGGAAAAGGTTGAGCATCTCTGTTTGCCGTGCAGTCATGGGTATGGAAGATGCCTTTTGCCAAAATAAACTTTTGTTGAGAATCATAGTAATGGCGGCTTCGGCCTCGTTCAAAGCATCGACCAATTTCTGCATATACCATACCAGCCATTCGGTGATGTCGCCATCACCATGTTGCATCCGTTCCAGTATGTCGTAATAATGTTTTTTGTCCTTATTTATCTGAGAGGATATATTATAAAAACGTAATTCACTATTCTCTCCACGTGCCAGGAGCATATCTGAAAGGATGCGAGCCAAACGACCATTCCCGTCTTCGAATGGATGTATGCTGACAAACCAGAAATGAGCAATGGCGGAACGAATGACGCTGCTCACAGGTTCATCGCCATTGAACCACACAATGAACTTTTGCATCTCCTCTTCAACTCGTTCCGGAGAGGGAGCGATATAATGCACCCTCTCACGCCCAAACATTCCGCTGATGATATGCTCCTCGTTTGTGCGATATTGGCCGATTTCGATTGGGCTGCCTCCACTGACGCCAAACGGAAAAAATGCCGATTGCCAAGCGCACAGTTTCTCTTTGCTGAGAGGTTGGTTGTATTGCTGTATCGCTTCAAGCATAACTCCCACCACAGAGTCTATATAGTGTGAAGGCGCTGTATATTTCACGTTCTCCAGCCCCAGTTTTTTTGCGACAGATGAACGTACTTGTTCCATATTCAGACGAATGCCTTCAATTTCAGAAGAATAGACTATGTCAAAGGTCATATTTTCTGCCATTGCTCGCAACTTGCTGTCAAAGCCGAGAGAACTAAGCCTGCCATAAAGGAGGCCTTGTTTACGGCATACCGTTTCCTGAAGGAGTGAAACTTTCGCATTGTCCCAACGGAATTGAGTCCAATTGTCTCTTTCGTGTATATACATTGTATGCTTGTTTTATGCGACAAATATCCCTGATTATCGTCGCATATTTTGCGACAAAACTACAAAGATAATGTCGGGTGACCAAACAATTGGGGGCAAATGATATGGGAAAAGCGTTGTTTTTGGAAGTTGGCAGCAATCAATGGATTGGGTTATGTCGTTCGACTTGCCGATTGAGAAGTGATAATAATTTTAATTATTACAACAGTTGTGCCATATATACAGGTAGACACTGCAAGTCTTGGTCTTTACGCAGGTCTTTGGTATAGAGTAGATACCGGTTTATAATTCTTGCAGAAAATTTTTCTTGAAATTTGTCGAGTGATTTGTGTGAGTTGTAGCCTGAAGACTTGACTTCAATCGGACAAATCTTGCTTCCTCGTGAAAGCAAAAAGTCTATTTCATAATGGCGTATGGTTTTACTGTTTGTATCATCTCTTTCGCCTTCTTCCTTGAAGGTATAATAAAAAAGTTCGTTGCCCGCACTCTTCAGCATTTGGGCGATGGCATTCTCATACACATAACCCAAATCGGCACTGAGTTTGTCGGAGAGCAATTTTCGATAGATGACATTCTCTGTATAGTCGCGGTCCATAAATGCCAATGTGACAAATAGTCCAGTATCGGCCAGAAACAGTTTGAAGCAATCATAGTCGGCATGAAGCGAAAATCCTACACCCGGATCATTGGCATGATAGGCAAAGTTCACCGTCATTGAATCAGACATATCCATAAACAAGGCACTAAGCCTCGAAGCGGTGGCTTTTTCAATGACGCTCCCCACCTTATAGCGTGACGTATTGCGTGAGAGTTCTGCCGGAATAGACATAAATAGGCGTGAGGCACGTCCCGTCGGATCTATTTTCCGGAAATCATCAATGTATAGTTCGAGTATGCTCCGTTTAACGGCATCAATTTCAGAGAAATCGTTCGTTTCAAGGTATGTATTGACCGCCTGTGGCATACCGCCTACAAGCATATAGAGTCGGAACAGCCGCATCAGATCGCGGTTGATAGCGTCACCCACCTGCTTGAAATTATCAAAAGAATATTTTATCAGGTCGAAGGTCTGACCTTTGCCTATGGCCCACAAAAACTCTTCAAAATCGAGCGGATACATCGCAATTCTCGTTTCTTCGCTGGGTATGATGATGTCTTTCACATTCTTTTTAATGGAAAGAAGCGAACCTGTCTCAATGTAGTCATAGCGGCGGTCCTTGACCAAATGTTTTATCGCCTGTCTGGCAGGTGGGAACAACTGAACTTCGTCAAATATAATGACC
>JBJFGJ010000167.1:0-10912 GCA_051892575.1 Alloprevotella sp.
CGCGACCTGGCCATCTGTAATGCCGAAGAGCCGATGTGCATTGCCGGCGTGTTTGGCGGTAAGGGGTCGGGCACATATGAAACGACCACCGACGTGCTGCTCGAAAGCGCCTATTTCCACCCCACATGGATACGCAAGAGTGCACGTCGTCACGGTTTGGCTACAGATGCCTCGTTCCGCTTTGAGCGCGGCATAGACCCCGACGGACAAATCTATGCGCTCAAGCTCGCTGCCATTCTCGTGCGCGACCTCACAGGCGGACAGATTGCCATGGACATCAAAGACGTGGAGGCGCCGGGGCTCAAAAAGGCTTTCGACGTGCGCCTGGACTATGCCTATGCCCGCAATCTCATCGGCAAAGACATCACGGCCGACGAAATCAAGGCTATCGTCTCGTCGCTCGAAATGACCGTCCAGGCCGAAGACGCCGAGGGACTCTCGCTGAGTGTGCCGGCCTATAGGGTCGACGTGCAGCGGCCGTGCGACGTGGTGGAAGACATCTTGCGCATCTATGGCTACAACAACATCGAAATCCCCTCGGCCGTGAAGTCGAGCCTGACCATCAAGGGAGAGGCTGACCATGCCAACAAACTGCAAAACCTCATCGCAGAGCAGCTCGTGGGTATGGGCTTCAGAGAAATACTCAACAACTCGCTCACACGCGAGGCTTATTATAAAGACTTGAAGTCGATGCCGGCCGACAGGCTCGTGCGCGTGCTCAATCCGTTGAGCTCAGACCTGGGCGTGATGCGTCAGAGCCTCGTGTTTGGCGGACTCGAAACCATCCTGCACAACGTGAACCGCCGACAGACCAACTTGCGACTCTTTGAGGTGGGCAACTGCTACACCTACGATACCGGCCGCCGACAGACCGACCGCCCCCTGGCGCCCTATCACGAAGAGACCCGACTGGGCCTCTGGCTGACGGGACGCCGTGTGGAAGGCTCTTGGGCCCATGCCGACGAAGAGAGCAGTGCCTATGAGCTGAAGGGCTATGTGGCTGCCATCCTCGACCGCCTCGGACTGAAACGCGGCGAACTGGTGGAGGCTGAGGGCGAGAGCGATCTCTTCAGCCGCTCACTGGCCGTGAAAGACCGCAGCGGACAGACGCTCGTGGAGTTTGGACCGCTACGCCACGCACTGATGCCCGAGCTCACGGCCGATGTCTTTTATGCCGACTTCGCCTGGAGCCGTCTGATGAAGCGTGTGCGCAAAAACACGGTGTCGTTCTGCGAATTGCCCAAATATCCTGCCGTGAGCCGAGACCTGGCACTGCTCGTAGACAAAGGCGTGGCCTTTGCCGACATCGAGCGCATCAGCCGTACGGCAGGAGGCAAACTGCTCAAGACGGTGAAACTCTTCGACGTCTATGAGGGCAAAAACCTCGAGCCGGGCAAAAAGAGCTATGCCGTCAACTTTATGCTCCAAGACGAGGCCAAGACCATGAACGACAAACAGACCGAAGCCGTGATGAAGAAAATCACCGTGGCGCTCGAAAAGACGCTCGGCGCCAAATTGAGATAATCACCCCTGCATTTCACACACAAACAAACATTCACACATAATCAACAATGGGAAGAGCTTTTGAATACCGCAAAGCAGCCAAACTGAAAAGATGGGGTCACATGGCCCGCACATTCACCAAAATTGGCAAACAGATTGCCGTGGCCGTGAAGGCCGGCGGACCCGAACCCGAAAACAACCCCACGCTCCGTGCCATCATCGCCACGGCCAAGCGCGAGAATATGCCCAAAGACAACATCGAGCGCGCCATCAAAAACGCCATGGGCAAAGACCAGAGCGAATACAAGACAATGACCTACGAGGGATATGGACCTCACGGCGTGGCCGTCTTCGTGGACACGCTCACCGACAACCCCACACGAACCGTGGGCGACGTGCGCTCGGTGTTCAATAAATTTAATGGCAACCTCGGCACAATGGGCTCGCTGGCCTATCTCTTCGACCACAAAAGCGTGTTCTCTTTCAAGAAAAAAGACGGCGTCGACATGGACGAACTCATACTCGACCTCATCGACTACGGCGTGGAAGACGAGTTTGACGAAGACGAAGAGGAGGGCAGCATCACCATCTACGGCGACCCGAAATGTTTCGGACAAATACAGAAACACCTCGAAGAAAACGGCTTCGAAGTGATTGGAGCAGAGTTCACCTACATCCCCAACGACCTCAAAGACGTGACCGACGAAGAGCGCGAAAGCATCGACAAGATGGTGGAGCGACTCGAAGAGTTTGACGACGTGCAGACGGTCTATACCAACATGAAGCCGGCCGAGTGACAGTGCCGCCCGGGGGCAACACCAGCGAAGAGAATTTCGACAGCCCCACCAAACGTGTAATGACAATAAAAAGCACTCCCACCCGTTATTATTAAAAGCAGGGTGGGGTGCTTTATCATATTCTCTACTCCATTTTTTCACTCATCGCCCATAGTCGGCCGGCGTAATGGTGAGGTCTATCACCACCTCCCCGGTGTCGGCACGACGGTAGACATAGCGAAACGCAATCTGCTCGGCCTTGCAGTCGCTCAGGGTGACGTCGCCAAGCAGTTCGCCCACCAGTCCCTGGCGCAGGCTCACCTCATGGCCCCGTGCGGCGGAAGCGGCTTCGGTCGATAGCGAATACCACCGCGCGTAGGTGCGAGAGATGACGTCGTAGGTGGCGCTGTCGAGCGTTGTCACGTTGTCGAGGCGCTTGGGACAATGCTGTTTCGTGAAAGCCTTGGCCTCGGCGGCCATACGGTCGTCGAAACTGTCTGAGCAGCCTACGGTGGCCATCAGACACAGGGCAAATGACAAAAAGCGGGAGAATAAATGTTTCATATCTTTCTTAAATAAAAGGGCAATGCCCCTGCAAAAATACAAAAAAAGCATGCCCTCAGAGCCAAAACCAACAGCCTATGTATGAAGACAGAATAGAAAAAGCCGTCGAGCTCTTCCGCTCGGGCTATAATTGTTCGCAGTCGGTGGTGGCCGCCTTTGCCGATCTCTATGGCTTCACCACCGAGCAGGCGCTCAAGATGTCGGCCTCGTTTGGCGGTGGCATCGGGCGTATGCGCCAAACGTGTGGTGCCGCCTGTGGCATGTTTCTGCTCACCGGACTGGAAACAGGCTCGACCGATGCTGCCGACCGTGAAGGCAAGTCGGCCAACTACGCCGCCGTGCAGCAACTCGCAGCCCGGTTCAAAGCCGAAAACGGTTCGCTCATCTGCGGCGAACTCCTCGGACTGACCAAAAAAGAGCAGAGCGGCACATCGCCCGAGGCCGAAGCTCGCACGCCGGCTTATTATGCCAAGCGCCCCTGCACGGAGATGGTGCGCACTGCTGCACGCCTCTTCGCCGAATTTCTCACTGAGCGAAAAAAGTCTGAGACTGAGGCATGAAGATATTGCTGCTCGGAGACTATAGCAACGTACACGCCACTTTGGCGCAGGCTTTGCGACAGCTGGGGCACCAGGTGACGCTGGCCTCCGACGGCGACGGATGGAAAAACTATCCGCGCGACATTGACCTGTCGAGAAAGATGGGCGGGCTCGTCTCAAAAATCCGTTATTGGCACCGGCTCCACAACGTCTTCAAAACTTTCAGAGGCTACGACGTGGTGCAGTGCATCAATCCGGTCTTTCTCCCCCTCCGCGGCGAGCGTATCAAACCCTATTACGACTACCTCCGGCGCCACAACAAACGCGTCTTCCTCTGCGCCTTCGGCATGGACTATTATTATGCCAAGGCTGCCCTCGATCCCAAGGTGTTTCGATACAGCGATTTCCACACAGCCCTGGTGCCCAAAGACTCTCCCGAACTCGACATCTGGCGCCGCGACTGGCTCGAAGGACCTAAAGGCGAAATCAACCGCTATATGGCACACGACTGCGACGGCATCATCTCCGGACTCTATGAATACCACGCCGCTTATGCCGCCGAGTTCGGCCAAAAAGAGACTTTCATCCCCTTCCCCATAGACACCGAGGTGGCACGGCCCGAGACCAACGGCGGCCGGCACCACGACAAACTCCGCTTCTTCATCGGCATACAGCGCGGACGCTCTGTCTATAAAGGCACCGACGTGATGCTGCGCGCACTCGAAAGGGTGGTGGCGCTCTTCCCCGACGAATGTGAGATGGTCCGGGTGGAGTCTGTGCCCTTTGCCGAATACCGCCGGCTGCTGGGAGAGAGCGACGTCATCCTTGACCAACTCTATTCCTACACACCGGCCATGAATGCGCTCGAAGCCATGTCGCGAGGTTTGGTCGTAGTGGGCGGAGGCGAACCCGAAAACTACGCCGTGCTGCATGAGACTGAGTTGAGGCCCATTATCAATGTGCAGCCCAACGAGCGCAGTGTCTTTGAGGCCCTTTGCCGGCTTGTGCGTCATCGCGACCGTGTGCCGCAACTTTCTGCCGAAAGCCGTGAATACATCTTGCGACATCACGAGATGCACAAGGTGGCCAAACGTTATCTCGAAGTGTGGCAACGGTGACGGCCTCGCCTTTTCATTGTCAAGAAAAAACAAATTAATCCCTATAACGCTATGAATGAATTAGCCCTGAAGTATGGGTGTAACCCCAATCAGAAACCATCGCGTATCTTTATGGCCGATGGAAGCGAACTGCCCGTCACCGTGTTGAGCGGCCGCCCCGGCTACATCAACTTTCTCGATGCACTCAACGGATGGCAATTGGTGCGTGAACTCCACGCTGCCACCGGACTGCCCGCCGCCACGTCGTTCAAACACGTTTCGCCTGCCGGCGCCGCCGTGGGACTCCCCCTCGACGAAACCCTCCGCAAAATCTATTTCGTAGACGACATCACCGAGCCCCTCACCCCTATCGCATCGGCCTATGCCCGTGCCCGAGGTGCCGACCGCATGTCTTCTTACGGCGATTTCATTGCCCTCTCCGACACTTGCGACAAAGCCACGGCGCTGCTCATCAAACGCGAAGTCTCTGACGGCGTGATTGCACCCGACTACACGCCCGAGGCTCTCGAAATCCTTAAAGAAAAACGCAAGGGCACCTACAACGTGCTGCGCATCGACCCGGACTATCGCCCCGAACCCATAGAGCGCAAGCAGGTGTTTGGCGTCACGTTTGAGCAGGGTCGCAACGAGATTGACTTGACAAGCGATGCCGAACTTTTTGCCAATATCCCCACCGTGGCCAAAGACTTCCCCGAAGAGGCAAAACGTGATTTGAAAATTGCACTCATCACTCTGAAATACACGCAGAGCAACTCCGTATGCTATGTCAAAGACGGACAGGCCATCGGCATTGGTGCCGGACAGCAGAGCCGTATTCACTGTACCCGTCTGGCCGGAAACAAGGCTGACATCTGGTGGCTCCGCCAGCATCCTAAAGTGATGGCACTGCCCTGGGTGGAAAAGATACGCCGCGCCGACCGCGACAACACCATCGACATCTATATCTCTGAAGACCACGACGATGTCTTGGCCGGCGACAACTGGCGCGCTTTTTTCACCGAGCGTCCCGAGGTGCTCACCATGGAGGAAAAGAAAGCTTGGATTGCACAAAACACCGGCGTGTGTCTTGGCTCTGACGCCTTCTTCCCATTCGGCGACAACATCGAGCGTGCCCACAAGAGCGGCGTGGCCTATGTGGCCCAAGCCGGTGGCAGTGTGCGCGACGACCATGTCATTGCCACTTGCGACAAATACGGCATCGCTATGGCCTTCACCGGCATCCGTCTTTTCCATCACTAATCAAACACCTGCCAACTATGTCAGAAAACACAGACCCCCAACTCACGACCGGTCGCCACGTCTCTGCCGACGAGGTGAGGCAGGCCATGACCGGCGGCCTTGTTTTCAAAGGGGCCAAGGCCGGATCCAAACCTTCGGCCGGCGGCGTCAAGACTAAGGCCAAGAAGAAAAAGTTCGTCACGGGCAGTCACGGCTCCGGCGCGGCCAAGATGAAGGCCGACTATCGCCGAAAGCGTGCCAACCGCCATTGACACCCTGTGAATAAACCTACAAACAAAAAGTCCTGCAAGCCATTGAGCGGTTTGCAGGACTTTTTCATTTATGTCAGAACGAATTCAAAAGCTGTTGGTGAAGGGAGCGGTTAGCGGCCGTTGCCGAACTGGCGCGAACTGCTGCCGCGGGAGTTGCTGCGCGAACCGGTCGACACGTTCCCTGAGCTGGAGCGCGAAGAGCGTGAGTTGTCAAAACTTCTCGACGGACGGCTTTCGCTCGAACTGCCGCGGCCGGGGCTCGTATAGGTGCCACCACCGGTGCGGCTGGGCGTCACGTCGCTGGGCATAGTCCGGCTTTGGGAAGGCCTCGTCTGTACGGGGCGCAGGCTCGAACGGTGTTCGATGTTGGCCCGATGATTATTTTCGGGACTGGTCACCTCACGGTTGGGACGCCCTGTGTTGTTGCCGGGACGTGAAGGCGCGGCGCCGTTGTTGTCGGGCCTTGAAGTCGTCGGGCGGTTAGGCCTGTTATCATCCACATAGCGTCCGTGTGCGGGGCGTCCGGGTTCGGGACGATAGGCCGGTGAGCCGTGGTGGCTGTGATAGTGGTCGCGCAGTCCGGGAGCCGGTCTGTAGGCATAGTGGCGATAGGGGCTGGGGTCGTTGTGGCCGCGGCGGTGCCACATGCCGCCGTGATAGCTCACGTAGATGGCGGGGCGGTCAAAATAATAGTAGCCACGGCGGTAGTGGTCGCAGATGGGGTAATACCAAGCCGCGCGTAACCATCTCACGGGGCGGTAGAAATAGTCGAGAGTGGAATAGAGCGCATATTGCCACGACGAAAGGATGCAGCGCAAGTCAGTGTCGCGATAGGTCCAGTAATAGCCGTAGCAGTCGGCGGCCGTGTTGAGGCTCAAGAGATAGTCCAGGTTAATCTGATAGGCCCTGTCGTATTGTTCAGACGTCAGATTGAGCTCGTAGGCCATCTTGTCGGTGAGGAACCAAGCCTCACGGCGTGCATCTTCATAGTTTATAGCCTTGGCCATGAAACATACGGCCGAAAGCATCAGGGTGAGCAACAGTTTTTTCATAGTCGGTTCGTTTTAGAAGTTTGTAGATAATGTTTTTCGGTTGTTTGCCGTCGTTCTACAAATGCAAAGTTCGGCGTTTCGTCAGATTGACCAAACATTTTTGAAGAAATCGCGTCTTTGATTGAATTTTTTGGCCTTTTCGTGTAACTTTTTAACGCTTTTCTTGCGCGTTTTGTGGCAAAGTGGGCCGTTTTTCGTCAACCACGGTTGCCAATTTGACCGTTTGCGTGCTAAAATTCGGTGAAGTTTCGCCCAAGTGCTTTTTTCTTGGCTATAGACGTCGTAACTTTGCAAATGTAAAACTAAGACAAGACACTAAACGACGTGCGTGGCAAACCGTCCGCACAAAAAAGAAAGGTATGATTATGAAACAAAACACCAATTGTAGCGAAAATCTCATGGCGCTCAAGTATGTGCTTGACCGTTATCGTCAGATGGGTAACGGTGTCATGTGTCAGAACCTCCGGCGCGAACTGCGCAAGCTCAACGCTGCCAAGTGAGGCTTTTAGTATGAAACAAACCGGTGTGCCGACGCGCACATCTTAATCCCATAAAAATCCGCCCACGTTGATGTCGAGTCAGCGTGGGCGGATTGGTTATTGTCGTGTCCGGTCGCTCGGACAGCCTTGTCGGCTTATTGTTTGTTGAGGCTCTCGTGCATGGCTGCAGCAGCGTGGCGACCGTCGCCCATGGCCAGGATGACCGTGGCGCCGCCTCTCACAATGTCGCCGCCGGCATAGAGCGTGGGGATGGAGCTCTGCATATTGTCGTCGACGGCAATGGTGCCTTTTCGTCCCAGCTCAAGGCCTTCGACCGACGTCGGCACGATGGGGTTGGGCGAAACACCGATGCTCACCACCACAAGGTCGGCGTCGATGATTTCAATGCCGCCTTCGATGGGCACAGGGCGTCGGCGACCGCTGGCGTCGGGCTCGCCAAGTTCCATCTTCTGGAGCTTGATTTGCTTCACGCGGCCGTTTTCGTCGGCAATGTATTCCAGCGGATTGTGGAGGGTGAGGAATTTCACGCCCTCTTCTTTGGCGTGGCGCACCTCTTCGAGTCGGGCCGGCATCTCAGCCTCAGAGCGGCGATAGATGATGGTGGCCGTCTCGGCGCCCAGTCGCAGGGCCGTACGCACAGAGTCCATCGCCGTGTTGCCGCCGCCCACCACGGCCACGTGCTTGGCCATGGGCACCGGCGTGTCGCTCGAGGGATTGGAGGCATCCATCAGATTGACGCGGGTGAGGTATTCGTTTGACGACATCACGCCGACGGCATTCTCGCCGGGGATGCCCATAAAGTTGGGCAGGCCTGCGCCCGAAGCCACAAAGATGCCCTCATAGCCTTCCTCGCGCAGCGAGTCGATGCTGACGGTCTTGCCCACGATGCAGTCTTTGACAAATTTCACGCCGCGGCGCGACAGTGCCTGCACCTCGTGTTCTACGATTTCGTTGGGCAGACGGAATTCGGGGATGCCGTATTTCAATACGCCGCCAATCTCGTGCAGGGCTTCAAAAACCGTCACTTCATAGCCCCGGGCCGCCATGTCGCCGGCAAAACTCAGACCGGCAGGGCCGCTGCCCACCACGGCCACCTTGCGTCCGTTAGGCGGTGCCGGGCAGACATTGTCTTGAGAACCGTGTTGACGTTCATAGTCGGCAGCGTAACGCTCAAGGTGACCAATGGCCACGGCGCGGCCGCCTGTCTTGAGGTGGATGCATCGGCTCTCGCATTGTTTCTCTTGCGGGCAGACGCGGCCGCAAACGGCCGGCAGTGCACTCGACTCTTTGAGCGTACGGGCAGCGGCGAGCGGATCGCCTTGTTCGATGTGCTTGATGAAGCGCGGAATGTCGATGCCTACGGGGCAACCCTGCACACAGCCGGGATTGGCGCAGTCCAGGCAGCGTGAGGCTTCGCTTTGTGCGCTTTCGGCGTCGAGGCCGCCGGTCACCTCTTCCTTGAGCTGGCGGGCGCGATATTCGGGTGCCAGTTCTTTGGGGTCGTGACGGGGAATGGCCATACGTTCCTTAGGCTTGATGGCCTTGCGCAGTGCCACGCGCCACTCGGCGTCTCTCGACGGGTCTTCCGTGGCGGTCGCAGCGGTTTCTGCCGCGGCTGTTGCAGCCGCTTGTGCTTGGCAAGGTTCTTCGGGCAAGGTGTGTGTGAGGTCTTCGTGAGCACGGGCGTAGGTCTCTTCATCCTTGAAGGCTTTCATGCGTCCCAGCATCTCGTCGAAGTCAACCTGATGGCCGTCAAATTCAGGGCCGTCCACACAAACAAACTTGGTCACGCCACCGATAGAGATGCGGCAAGCACCACACATGCCCGTGCCGTCCACCATAATGGTGTTGAGCGAAACGTCGGTCGGTATGTCATATTTCTTTGTGAGCAGACAAACGAATTTCATCATTATGGCCGGACCGATGGCAAAACATTTGTCCACCTTCTCGCGCTTGATGACCTCTTCCACGCCTTCGGTGATGAGGCCTTTGCGGCCATACGAACCGTCGTCGGTCATGACGATGACCTCGTCGGCGCTTTCGCGCATTTCTTTTTCCAAGATGACGAGTTCTTTGGAGCGTCCGGCAATCACGGCAATCACTTTGTTGCCGGCCTTGTGCAGGGCCTGGACGATGGGGAGCATAGGCGCGGTGCCCACGCCGCCACCGGCGCAAACCACGGTGCCGAACTTCTCGATGTGAGTGGCTTTGCCGAGCGGTCCCACCACGTCAGCAAGCATATCTCCGGCTTCGAGAGCACAAAGTTTGTCAGACGAAACGCCCACGCGCTGCACCACAAGCGTGATATAGCCTTTTTCGGGGTCGGCTTCGGCAATGGTCAGCGGCATACGTTCGCCGTGCGGGTCGGTGCGGACAATGACAAAATGTCCCGCTTTGCGTGCGCGGGCAATGAGGGGTGCTTCAACGACAAAGCGGAATACGTTTTCAGAGAACTGGCTCTTTTCTATTATTCGGTTCATATCTTATAGGGTAGGTTTTCCGTGTTTATCTCGCGCGCGGGCGCGAATCAATTTTAACAAGGCAAAGTTAGTGCAAGACGAGCGGAATGACAAATAAAACTTGTTTTATTTTAACATTATCGGACTTTAGCCCGTTTAATGTGAACATAGTGCAAGGCGAGAGAAATGACCAATAAAAATCCGGCGTCGCCTTTTGTCATTTTGCCGTCGCCTGATTTGGGCTTATCTTTGACGTAGGAAATAGGAAGAAGGAGGCTCGGCGGCCTCTTTTTTTGTTTTTCAAGCCGTTACGGCGATAAGGACAGGATTTTCTGCGATACTTCCAGTGAAAACTGTCCTTATGACAAGAAAATTTTCGGCCGTTTTGAGTGTGATTTCGGCGGCTTTCAGTGATTTTTACGTGCTTTTGAAATATGGTTTTATGGCTTATGCGTTGAACCACAAACTATTACGGCGATGTATTAACAAGACGAAAGGTTTCGGCCGTTAATCACGCCGAAACGTCAAAAGATTTTGAAAAACCTTAAATCGTGCGATGTTTTGTCACACACCACCCGGCCGTTTGAACAAAGCCATTGCCGCAGGCGGCCGAAGGGCGGGGGATGGCTTTTTAGGCAGACCGCTTGTTGCGCCTTATGAAAAAAACGGGCAAACCCTTTGTGGTTTCAAGCGAAAAAACTACCTTTGCAGTCGCAAAAAAAGAAACGGACACGCACTCTTAGCTCAGTTGGTAGAGCAACTGACTCTTAATCAGTGGGTCCAGGGTTCGAACCCCTGAGAGTGTACACCGGTTGGCACAGACACCACGCCGCCCTCTCTTTTTGCACATCCACAAAGATGCACTCTTAGCTCAGTTGGTAGAGCAACTGACTCTTAATCAGTGGGTCCAG
>JBJFGJ010000168.1:0-2620 GCA_051892575.1 Alloprevotella sp.
AGAAGACTATCATATTGATGTCTTCGAGCGTTTCGCGGCCCGACACGAGGTCGGTCATCATCACGTCTTTCACGTCGAAGCCGGCCAGATAGAGGGCGTAGGCCATTTCGCGCTCGCCGTTGGTACCTTTTTCACGAATGATGGCAGCCTTGACGCCTGAGGGCGTACGGCGGTCGGGGTTGAGGCCGAGGCTCTCGAGCGTGCCTTTGAACGAAGGACGGAGGTTGAACTCGAGGGGTTGCTCTTTGTAGTTTTCAAAACGCTGACGGGCGCAACCGTTGAAGCTCTGCTTGGTGTCGAGGAGGTAGGAGGTTTCGTACCACACGTCGCGCAGGTAGTCGATGCCAAACTGATAGGTGGCGTCGTCGTGGTGGACAAGGATGTGGCGCTCGTCTGTGGGATGTCCGAGTTTGACGTATGACACGCCGGCTTCTTTCATCACGGCCTTGAAAGCGTCTTTGTTTTTCTTGCTCACCTGCACCACCACGCCGGGATTTTCGGCAAAGAGGAGCTTGACAAGGTCTGACTGGTTGAACTTGTCGAGTTTGATTTCGAGACCGCCTTCGGTGTTGGCAAAACACATTTCGAGCAGTGTGGTGATGAGACCACCGGCCGAGATGTCGTGACCGGAGAGGAGCAGGCCTTCGTGCACGAGCTTCTGCACAGCGGCAAAAGCCGAGCGGAAATAGTCGGCATCGACCACGGTGGGCACGTCTGAGCCGACGAAACCGAGACTCTGGGCAAAGGCCGAACCGCCAAGACGCTGGTGGTCGTAGGAGAAGTCGATGTGATAGAGCGTGGACTTCTCGTCGTTCACCACGACAGGCGAAACCGTGCGGCGGATGTCGTCGACCTCACCACCGGCCGAAACAATGACCGTGCCCGGAGAGATGATCTTGCTGCCATCGGGATATTGCTGTGAGAGCGAAAGGGAGTCTTTGCCCGTGGGCACATTCACGCCTATGGCGCAACAGAAGTCTGAGAGGGCCTGGACACCACGGTAGAGACGGGCGTCTTCGCCTTTTTGCGAGCGGCAGGGCCACATCCAGTTGGCCGAGAGCGAAACGCTATCGAGACCGTCGGCCAATGAAGCCCAAACGAGGTTGGTGAGCGACTCAGCCACCGAGAGCACACTGCCGGCGGCGGGGTCGGCCAGTCCGGCGGCGGGAGCGTGGCCAATGGCGGTGGCAATGCCGTGACGGCCACGATAGTCGAGGGCCACGACGCCACAGTCTGAGAGCGGCAACTGCAGTTCGCCCTGTGTCTGCTGACGTGCCACTTTGCCCGTCACCGAGCGGTCTACCTTGTTGGTCAACCAGTCTTTGCAGGCCACGGCTTCGAGTTGGAGCACACGCTCCACATATTCGTCGAGATGCGCGGCATCATAGGTGACATCGGCATATTTGCGCTCCACGGTTTCGTCTACCATCACCGTCTTGGGTGAGTGGCCGAACATCTGTGCCACGTCGAGGTCGAAAGGCCGGCGGCCGTCGGCCTGCTGGAAGGCGAAGTGGGCGTCGCCGGTGGTCTCACCGACCACATACATCGGTGCACGCTCACGCTCGGCAATGGCACGGACGTGGTCGAGGTGTTCTTCTTGAATGAGCAGACCCATACGCTCCTGGCTCTCGTTGGCAATGATTTCTTTGGCCGAAAGCGTGGGGTCGCCAATGGGCAGCTTGGCCATATCGATGAGACCGCCGCACTCTTCTACAAGTTCGGAGAGACAGTTGACGTGACCGGCCGAACCGTGGTCGTGGATAGACACCACGGGATTGGTCTCTTCTTCACAGAGCGCACGCACCAGGTTGTTGGCACGTTTCTGCATTTCGGGGTTGGCACGCTGCACGGCGTTGAGCTCGATGCCGCTCGAATAGCGACCGGTGTCTACACTCGACACAGAGCCGCCGCCCAGACCGATGCGGTAGTTGTCGCCACCCACCACCACGACTTTGTTGCCCTTTTCGGGCACGCCTTTGAGACAGTCGCGCTTGGTGCCGTAGCCCACGCCGCCGGCCAGCATGATGACTTTGTCGTAGCCATATTTCTCCCCGTTTTCCTGATGCTCGAAGGTCAACACCGAACCGGTGATGAGGGGCTGGCCAAACTTGTTGCCAAAGTCGGAGGCGCCGTTTGAGGCCTTGATCAAGATCTGTTCGGGAGTCTGATAGAGCCACTGGCGCACGGGCAGAATGTCTTCCCAGTCGCGTCCGCCGTCGAGTCGGGGATAGGCCGTCATATAAACCGCCGTTCCGGCAATGGGCCAAGAGCCTACGCCACCGCCCATACGGTCACGTATTTCGCCACCCGTACCGGTCGAGGCACCGTTGAAGGGCTCCACGGTGGTGGGGAAGTTGTGGGTTTCGGCCTTGAGCGAAATGACGCTTTCGATATCTTTGATGATGAAGTAGTCGCTGGTGGAGTGATCGGCCGGAGCAAATTGCTCTACGACGGGACCTTCAGAGAAGGCCACGTTGTCTTTATAGGCCGAAATGATTTTATGCGGATTTTCCTTAGTGGTCTTCTTAATCATGGCAAAGAGCGACGAGGGCATCTCTTTGCCGTCGATGATGAACGAGCCGCCGAAGATTTTGTGGCGGCAGTGCTCGGAGTTGATTTG
>JBJFGJ010000169.1:0-10737 GCA_051892575.1 Alloprevotella sp.
TGCCGGCATGGTCTCGGGCAGGTTGGTCCATCCGTTGAAGGTATGGCCCTCGAGTGCGGGAGCGGCAGGCGGTGTGATGGTGGCGCCGGCAGCATAGGTTTGGGTGGCATAGACCTCACCGTTGACGAGATAAGTGAGCGTGTAGGTCGCCACAGCTTGTGACGCCGTGAGTGTGCCCGAGGCGTCTGCTATGGTTTTAGACGTGCCGTCGCGTGACGACAAGGTGATGTCTGTGGCAGTGACGGTATAGTTGCCTGCCGCCACCGCCGTGGCACTCGCGAGTTTGACGGTGAAGAGTTCGCCCGTAGTGAGCGGTATGGCCGTGGCCGATGGCGAGAAGGCCACGATGCGCAGCGTATGGTCATCGACGGTGGAGAGCATAATCTGATGGTCCGGCAGACGGACTGATGCCGTGGGCGTGCCGGCTGTAAGAGAGAGGCCGGCGGGCAGGTTGATGTCCATCTGGAAGGCCGTGAGGTTGCTGTCGGTGGGGTTTTCGAGTGCCACGCTCAGCGACCATTCTGTGGCCGGCATAGTCTCGGTGAAATTGAGTGACACGGTAGAGGGCTGCGACGTATCGGCCGTGGCGGGAAGGGTATGAACACAAAGGCCGACGAGCAATAAGAGGGGATATATCAGGTTTTTCATGATGATGGGATAGTATAAAGATTAAGAGACAAAAAAGCGTGAGCGGCCAAGCAAGCCCTGCAAGGGCGCAACATATCAGCCCGGGTCGTTAGGCCCGGGTTAGAAATGGACCTCTAATTTCCGGCCTGTAAGGTCGGCACACTATGCGATCTTTTAAAGTTCAAATATTCGTGATATGTTTTCATTGTTTTCTATTCATTGTGCCGACCTTACAGGCCGGAGTTTAGAGGAGTTGTCGCATACCCAGGCCTTCGACCTGGGCTAGTATGTTACGCCCTTCCAGGGCTCCCTTGGCCGCTAATACTCTTAGAGTCCCTTGGCCAGCGGTTGCCTCCTCAGTCTTTTCAGGACTCCCTTGACCGCTAATACTTAGACTCTTAGACTTTTAGTCTTATTATATAATATATATATGTATGCCTTACGGATTGACCACCACTTTATGGCGACCGACGATGTAGACGCCGGCGGGGAGGTCGAAGTGGTTGTGGCCGCTATTGATTTGGAGGGTACGTGCCAGTCGGCCGTCGGGTGTGTAGACGCCGAGGCTGCCGGCTTTGTCGCTCTTGATGGTGAGTCCGTTGCCGCCCTCGGTCACTACGGCTTCGCCGATATTGATGCCTGTAGTGGACATATCGAAGGTGACAGAGCGGGGCGAGAGTCTCTGGTCCTCACCCTTGGCCGTGGCCATACGGCCGCCGTCGATGCTCACTACGCGAAGCGGTTGGGGAATGTAGCTTTCGGTTTGGAGCGTCAGGGCTACGTCGAAGCCGTCGGTGGGCAGAGTGCGCCCATTCTGAGCATAGAGTGCCACGCGATAGCGACCGTCGGAGAGACGATTGAAGGAGATGCGGCAAGGCACGTCGGCCACTGCGGCGTCGGTGAGCGTCATGCAGTCGGGCACTACCACTTCAAACTGAGCAGCCGCATAGCCGGAGGCCGAGTCGGTGGCAATGTTCAGGTCGAGCTGTGTGGCATAGCCTGCAGCAGCCGTGAAGGCATTCATACGCAAGGTGGCCGCCGCGCGTTGTACGTTGTAGCCCGTTGTGGCCAATGACGACTGACGCAGAGCCATTGACACCACATGGACAATGTCGTTCACGTCAATTTCACCCGAAGCGTCGGCATCGGCCTGGGTTTCGTTGAAGCTTTCGTTTTCCAGCCCCAGAATATGATTGGCCACACAGACGGCATCGGCCACGGTGACGAAGCCGTCGCCATTGACATCGCCGGAGGTGGGCACCCAAACGTCGTCGTCGGCATAAGAGTCGAGGTTGGCATAAAGATAGGCCGAGCGCTCGTTGAGCCACGACTTCATATTGGCGGCGTTGGTGGCATAGCCGCTACCGTCGCTCCACTTCTCTGCATTGTGCAGGTAGGAGGGATTGGCAAAGGCGAGATAGTCGTCGACAAACTCAATGACTTCCTGGTGGTGGTTTTCCATAAAGTCTTTCCACACACGGTAGTAGGCCCGCTTGACGAGTTCGCTGTTGGAGCGCATCGCCTCAAAGAAGAGGCCGCCGGCCGAAGACGCGAGGTTTGAGATGACATTTTTTGTAGCACCCGACTGGCAATAGGCGTATGAGCCGTCATAGCCATAGGCCCAGTCGAAGTCCCAGACAGGGCCGAAGGTATAGGTGCTGTGGAGGGCCAGGAGGTCTTCGCGATAGAGGAAGGTGCTCTTGGGATGACCCGGTTCCATGTTGAGCACATAGTCGTTGACAAACCAGAAGCGGGCGAAGGCGTCGACGTTGAGACGGTCGGTATAGGCGTCGGTGCCGCCGGCCACAAGAGCCGAGAAGGCGTTCCAGTCGTCTTGGATGAGTGCCTGGCGCTCGGCATTGGGAGTCTCTTCGAAATCGGGCTCTTTGATGTTGACCGGCAAGTTGAAACTGGTGTCATAGAATTTGCCGGGGTCGTCATAAGTGTCGAGTTCCAGAAGGACGGCATCGCTCTCGTCGGGCAGGTCGATGCTGTTGTTGGAGAAGCCCACCTGCTGGGTGAAGTTGTAGCTGCCGCGGTATTCACCGTTGAGATAAAGCTCGACGGGTATCATGTCGTTGGCGGCCTCTGCGCCAACCAGATTGGCCACTTTCATGGCCACGGCATTGGTCATCATTGAGCCCGTCTGCTTGTTGGCCAGAAGCACCCAGCTCTTGCCGGCGGTGAGGCCGAAAGGCTTGCGCTTGACATCGAACTTGATGCGATAGGGATTTTTGCTGTAAGGGTTGCTGCTCCAGCTCGAGTTGCCTCGACCGCGAATGCTGATGGAGTCTGTCAAGTCGGGCCATATGCCGGCGCCGTCGATGGTGAGCCAGGCGCGCAGGTAAACCTCTTTGCTCGTAATCATTTCGCCGTTTTCCACGTCGACATAGATTTTCGGCACCATAGTGGCCGTGTCGGTGGGCCAGGTGGTTTTCACCGTCACCTCACGGCCGTAGGGCTGCCAGGTATATTGCCATTCGGCCGGACTGATGAGCACGGGCTCGTCGCTGCCGGTGTCGTTAATCACCACTTTGCTGAGTGAAAATTCGGCCAGGGCGAGATAGTTTTTATAGTTGGTTGCCGTTTGCACAAAACGCAGGAGGCTGTAGTTGCCGCCGAGGTCGATGGTGGGTGAAGTGTAGGCGGTGCTTATGGTCGTGGGTAATCCCGAGGTAATAGTGGCAGCTTCGGTCCACGTGGTGCCGTCGGCCGACACTTGTATGGCCCAAGACATGGGATAGCGGGCGCTGGTGGGACGGGTAGTGTAGGAGAATTGCAGATGGTCAATGGCCTCGTTGAGGTCCACTTGTACATAAGCACACTCGTCGTCGGGGAGCTTTTCATAATCGCCCGAGCCCCAGGTGGAGTGGAAGTATGTGGAAACATCGCCGTCGAGCATCATGGCCAGACCTTCGCGCTCTTCATAGTTTGACGGGGCATTGGTTGAGAGCATGTCGACGGTGAGTGAAATGGGTGTGACCGTCTCGTCGTCGCCGGGAGTTGACCACACTTCGTCTTTGGTTTTAACGAAAGACAACTGCCGCCAACCTTCGCGACCGAGCGTGTAGACCAGGTCGTGGTCGAAACGCGGCCGGGACACTTTGCTCGTCTGCACTTTGCCGTCGAGAAAGACCCGGCACAAGGCGTCGCTGGTCTGGAACGACGGTGTCAGTCGCTTGCCTATGGCCGGCACCACGGCCGTCACCGTCGAGTCGTTTTCGAGCGTGGCGATGACGTCGGTATAGACCTGGTCGTTGTATTTGTTGTTGAATTTGAACGATGTGAAAACAGGCAGATTGGCCGGTGGTTCATTCGTCGTCTGAGCCACGTCGGCCAGCGCGTAACCCACCACAGAGTCGTTGGTCAGCGTGATTTTGAGACTGTCGGCCGTCCGGGTGTGAGTCTTCATGGAAGCCGCAGGAAAGACATCGAGCGAGCCGTCTGACAGATGCACGAATAGAGGCTCCGTCTCTGTCTGAGCCGAAAGCGAGAGACCTAAGCCCGTCGCCATCGTGAGAAGCAAAAAGCGTAGAGAGTGTTTCATACAAAATGAATGAAGAAGATGCTTAAAGCGTAGATTAAGGTTATTTATGCAAATGTAGAGATTTTCAATGTAAAACAGCGATTTGACCGGCTAAAATGCCTCGTTATTTATATTATCGTACCATAGTTGACCATCAACGGCCAAAAATTGACGTGAAGTCCGACGAGGTGTGGCAAGAAAGGTAAAGGTTGACAGCTGTGGGTTGAGCTATGTCGGCGGACACAAAAATAAATATCCGTCGATATTATTGGCCAATCCGCCGTGGCTTTGTAACTTCGCAGAGCAATCTCCAAAGGCTATGATACCCATTCAATTCATCACCCACCACACTCCCCATCTTAGTTATGAAGCCTCGGCCATGGCCGCTCTTCAGGGCGGTTGCCGCTGGATACAGCTCCGTATGAAAGAGGCTACCGACGAAGAGATGAAACCCATCGCTTTGAGGCTGAAGGCTGCATGCCGTGAGGTGGGCGCCACGTTTGTCATCGACGACCGCGTGGCTTTGGTGAAGGAGATTGAGGCCGACGGCGTGCATCTGGGCAAAAACGATATGCCCGTGGACGAAGCCAGACAAGTGCTCGGCGAGGGGTTCCTCATAGGCGGCACGGCCAACACCATCGACGACATTCGCCGCCTCCACCGCGCCTCGGCAGACTATATCGGTCTCGGCCCGTTTCGTTTCACCACGACAAAAGAAAAACTCTCTCCGCTGCTCGGCCTCGAGGGCTGTCGGCAGATTATGGAGATGGTGGAGCAAGAAGGCATCAACGTACCCATTTGTGCCATTGGCGGCATCGAAGCCGAAGATGTTTTGCCCTTGATGGGCACGGGAGTCCACGGCATCGCCGTGAGTGGATGTATTTGTCGCGCCGAGCACCCTTCAGAGGCTATGGCGGCCTTGCTCCGTTTGGACGAATGATAAGATTTGAAAGACTTTTGGTCTCTCATACTCCTATAATATAATAATGGTATGGAAAACAAAATGAAAATCACCTATCCCTCGAGTGAGAAGGTGTATATGCAGGGAAAGCTCTTCCCCGAAATCCGTGTGGGCATGCGCCTCGTGACGCTCACCCCGACGGTGACCAAAGACAAGAACGGCGAAAAGCATTTCTCGCCCAACGACCCCGTATATATTTATGACACTTCCGGACCCTATAGCGACCCCAAAGCCGAGATAGATTTGAAGAAAGGTTTGCCACGTCTGCGCGAGAAGTGGATTACCGACCGCGGCGATGTGGAGCGTTTGCCGGCTTTCACCTCTGAATATTGCCGTGAACGGTTGGCCAATCGCGACCTTGACCATCTGCGTTTCGGACACGCCCCGTTGCCTTATCGCGCCAAGGCCGGTGCCCGCATCACCCAGATGGCCTATGCCAAGCAGGGCATCATCACTCCCGAGATGGAGTATGTGGCCATAAGAGAAAATATGAACGCTGCCGAACTGGGCATTGCCACCCATATCACGCCCGAATTTGTGCGCGACGAAATCGCTGCCGGACGTGCTGCCTTGCCGGCCAACATCAACCACCCCGAAGCCGAACCGATGATTATCGGACGCAACTTTCTCGTGAAAATCAACACCAACATCGGCAACTCGGCCACAACCTCGGGCATTGACGAAGAAGTGGAAAAAGCCGTGTGGAGCTGCAAATGGGGAGGCGACACGCTGATGGACCTCTCCACCGGCGACAACATACACGAGACACGCGAATGGATTGTGCGCAACTGCCCCGTTCCCGTAGGCACGGTGCCGATGTATCAGGCCATGGAGAAGGTGAAGGGCAAGGCCGAAGACCTCACTTGGGAGCTTTACCGCGACACCCTCATCGAGCAATGTGAGCAAGGCGTGGACTATTTCACCATACATTGCGGCATACGCCGGAAAAACATTCATCTCTCACAAGGTCGCAAGACGGGGATGGTGAGCCGTGGCGGTTCGATCATCTCCGAGTGGTGCATCAAGCACGACCGTGAGAGCTTCCTTTACGAGCATTTTGACGACATCTGCGACATTTGTGCCGCCTACGACGTGGCCATCAGTCTTGGTGACGGTCTGCGTCCGGGCTCCATCTACGACGCCAACGACGCCGCCCAATTTGCCGAACTCGACACGATGGGCGAGCTCGTGCAGCGCGCTTGGGCCAAAGATGTTCAGGCATTCATCGAAGGTCCCGGCCATGTGCCTATGCACAAGATTGCCGAAAACGTGGCGCGGCAGATGGAGAAGTGCCACGAAGCACCTTTCTACACGCTCGGTCCACTCGTCACCGACATAGCTCCCGGCTACGACCACATCACCTCGGCCATCGGTGCCGCCCGGATTGCTGCCCTCGGCACGGCTATGCTCTGCTACGTCACGCCCAAAGAACACCTTGCCCTGCCCGGCCGCGAGGATGTGCGCACGGGTGTGGTCACCTACAAGATAGCCGCCCATGCCGCCGACCTGGCCAAGGGTCATCCCGGAGCCCAGGTCAGAGACGACGCCCTCTCGAAAGCCCGATACGAATTCCGCTGGAAAGACCAGTTTAACCTCAGTCTCGACCCCGAACTCTCATACCAATATTATAAAGACGCCCACTACGAAAACGGTGAGTTCTGCACCATGTGCGGCCCCAATTTTTGTGCCATGCGCATCTCGCGTAGATTGGGAGAATGTGAAGAGGGGTAGTTTTTTTTTTGAAAGAGAGACAAAGAGTCAAAAAGCTATTGGCGGCCCGGCAAGCCCTGTAAGGGCGCCACATTTCAGCCCGGGTCGAAGGCCCGGGTTGGAAACGGGCCTCTAATTCCGGCCTGTAAGGTCGGCACAATAGGTGGCCGCTCCTCATCCCTCTACATCCTTCCCCCGCATATAATCCCCCCAAAAATCACCACCCTATGCAACCATACGTACACCTGCACGTCCACACCCAATACTCCGTACTCGACGGCCAAGCCGCCATACCCGCACTCGTCGACAAGGCACTCTCCGACGGGATGAAAGCCATGGCCGTCACCGACCACGGCAATATGATGGGCATCAAAGAGTTTGCCAACTATGTGGACAAGGTGAAGGGTAAGGCCAAGGGTGCACTCAAGGCAGCCCAAGAGCGACTTGCAGCCTTGGCCGACGGCACATTCGCCCCCGAAGCCGGCACTCCCGAAGCCGCAATGAGCCACGACGAACTCGTTGCCGCCACACAAAAGGCCGTGGCCAAAAACCAGGCCGTGATGGACTTCATGCCCATCTATGGCTGCGAAATGTATGTGGCCCGCCGGGGCGACAAGTCGCTCCACGAAATCAAGGCCGACCAGTCCGGCTGGCACCTCGTGGTCTTGGCCAAAAACGCCACCGGCTATCACAACCTCGTCAAGCTCGTCTCCCGTGCGTGGGTAGACGGTTTCTATATGCGTCCGCGCACCGACCACGCCGACCTTGAGCAGTTCCACGAAGGCCTCATCGTCTGCTCGGCCTGCCTCGGCGGTGAAGTGCCGCAAAAGCTCATCAACGGCAGCTACGAAGAAGCACGCGAAACCGTCTTATGGTTCAAACGTGTTTTTGGCGAAGACTACTACCTCGAGATGCAGCGCCACGAAGTGACCGACCCCAACATCCGGGCCAATCGCGAAACCTATCCCATACAGCAAAAAGTCAACGCCCGGATTATGCGCCTCTCCGCCGAGACCGGCGTGAAACTCGTCTGCACCAACGACTGCCATTTTGTCGACGAAGTGCACGGCGAAGCCCACGACCGACTCATCTGCCTCTCCACCGGCAAAGACCTCGACGACCCCACCCGCATGCTCTACACCAAGCAAGAGTGGTTCAAGACCCAAGCCGAGATGAACGCCGTCTTTGCCGACTGTCCCGAAGCCTTGGCCGGCACTATGGAGGTGGCCTCAAAAATCGAAGCCTACACCATAGACCACGGTCCCATCATGCCCAACTTCGACATCCCCGCAGACTTTGGCACCGAAGCCGGCTACCGCGAGCGCTACACCGACGAAGACATTTTCCGGGAATTCACCCGCGACGAAAACGGCCGTGAAGTGCTCAGCCGCGAAGACGCCGAGAGCAAAATAAAGAAACTCGGCGGCATAGACAAGCTCTATCGCATCAAGCTCGAAGCCGACTACCTCGGCAAGCTCGCCTACGAAGGCGCAGAGCGCCGCTACGGCACGCCGCTGAGCGATGAAGTCAAAGAGCGCATCAACTTCGAGCTCCACATCATGAAGACCATGGGCTTCCCCGGCTACTTCCTCATCGTCCAAGACTACATCCGTGCCGCCCGTGAGCAGCTCGACGTCTCTGTGGGCCCCGGCCGTGGTTCGGCTGCCGGCAGTGCAGTGGCCTATTGTCTGGGCATCACCCAAATAGACCCCATCAAATACGACCTGCTTTTTGAGCGTTTCCTCAACCCCGACCGCATCTCCCTGCCCGACATCGACGTAGACTTCGACGACGACGGCCGCGGTCGCGTCCTGGCCTGGGTCACCGACAAATACCACGCCGAAAACTGTGCCCACATCATCACCTACGGCACCATGGCCACACGCTCCGTCATCAAAGACGTGGCCCGTGTGCAAAAACTCCCCCGCGACGTCACCGACCGCATCTGCAATGCCATTCCCGACAAGCTCCCCGAAGGCCCCGACGGCAAAACGCCCAAAATGAACCTCAAAAACGCCATCGCCGCCATACCCCTCCTGGCGCAAGCCGAGGTTTCTCCCGACCCCATACTCCACGACACCATCCGCTACGCCAAGATGCTCGAGGGCAACGTGCGCAACACCGGTGTCCACGCCTGTGGCTTCATCATCTGTCGCGACCCCATCTCCGACTGGGTGCCCGTGTCAACGGCCCTCGACAAGGAGACCAACCAAAAAGTGGCCTGCACCCAATATGAAGGTAAGGTCATCGAAGAGACCGGACTCATCAAGATGGACTTCCTCGGGCTCAAGACCCTCTCCATCATACGCGAAGCCGTCGAAAACATCCGCGAGAGCCTCGGCGTGGTCATCGACATCGACCAAATCGACATCAACGACCCCGCTACCTATCAGCTCTATTGCGACGGCAACACCATCGGTACCTTCCAGTTCGAGTCCGTCGGTATGCAGCGCTACCTCATGGAGCTCCGGCCTTCAACCTTCGAAGACCTCATCGCCATGAACGCCCTCTACCGTCCCGGACCGATGCAATACATCCCCCAGTTCATCCGGCGCAAACACGGTCTCGACCCCATCACCTACGACCTGCCGTGTATGGAGAAATACCTCAAGGACACTTACGGCATCACCGTCTATCAAGAGCAAGTCATGCTCCTTTCGCGTGAGATAGCCAATTTCACCCGAGGCGAGAGCGACGCCTTGCGCAAGGCTATGGGCAAGAAGCTCATCGACAAGCTCAACCACATGTATCCCAAGTTCATCGAGGGCGGCAAGCGCAATGGCCACGACCCCAAGGTGCTGGAGAAAATTTGGGAAGACTGGCGGGCCTTTGCCTCATACGCCTTCAACAAGAGCCACGCCACCTGCTATTCATGGGTGGCCTATCAGACGGCCTTCCTCAAAGCCAACTATCCGGCCCAATACATGGCCGGCGTGATGAGCCGAAGCAAAGACGACATCAAGACCATCACCAAGCTCATGGACGAGAGCCGTCGGCTGGGCATCCACACCCTCGGCCCCGACATCAACGAGAGCCGCGTCAAGTTCAGCGTCAACCGCACCGGCCACATCCGTTTCGGCCTCGGCGCCATCAAGGGCGTAGGTGTCTCTGCCGTCGAAGCCATCCTCTCCGAGCGCAGCCGCGGTGGAGATTTCAAAGACATCTACGACTTCGTCGAGCGCGTCAATCTTTCCGCCGTAGGCAAGAAATGCATTGAGAGCCTGGCCCTTGCCGGCGCCTTCGACAGCCTCGCGCCCCTTCGCCGTGAGCAATACGTCGAGCCCTCAGCCACCGGCGCCACCTTCATCGACGATCTTGTGCGTTTCGGCCAAAACTATCAGGCCGACCGTGCCCAAGCCTCAGCCGGTCTTTTTGGCGATATGGCCGACAGTGTCATCTCTCGCCCCGTGCCCCGTGCCGACGGGGGAGAATGGAGCGCCCTGCAGCGGCTCACCGCCGAGAAAGAGATGGTCGGCGTGTTCATTTCCGGACACCCGTTGGACGAATACGCCGTTGTGTTGGGCAACGTCTGCACCTTCCACGCCTCCGACCTCGCCGACCTCACCCCCTTCGGCGGCCGTGAAGTCACCCTTGGCGGCCTTGTCGGCATAGAGCGCGAGGGACAGACCAAAAAAGGCCTTCCCTACGGCCGTGTGCGTCTCGAAGACTACACCGGCAGCGGCACCTTCACCCTCTTTGGCGACGAGTGGGCCCGCTGGCGAGGCTATTTTGCCGGCGAAAACTTCGTCTACATCAATGCCCGTGTCGAACCCCGGCGCTGGAACCCCTCATCCTTCGACCTCCGCATCGGCTCCGTCTCCTTCCTCTCCGACGTCAAAGACCGCCTCGTCACGAGCCTCACCGTCGGCGTCTACCTCTCAGAAGCCACCGAGGCCGACCTCGCCGAGCTTCT
>JBJFGJ010000170.1:0-2613 GCA_051892575.1 Alloprevotella sp.
CTCATGGCAGTTTGGGAAATTGTTTGAAGTTGGGCTTACGCTTTTCGAGGAAGGCACGGCCGCCTTCTTGGGCTTCGTCGAGCATATAGTAGAGCATAGTGGCGTCGCCGGCGAGTTCCTGGATGCCGGCCTGTCCGTCGAGTTCGGCGTTAAGGCCGGCCTTGATCATTCGCAGGGCCAGGGGCGAGTGTTGCATCATGGTCTCTGCCCATTCCACCACCTCGTCTTCGAGTCGGTCGGCAGGCACCACTTTGTTGACCATACCCATCTTTTCGGCCTCTGCGGCCGAGTATTGGCGGCAAAGGAACCAGATTTCACGGGCCTTTTTCTGTCCAACGATGCGGGCCAGATATGACGAACCGAAGCCGGCGTCGAATGAGCCCACCTTAGGGCCGGTCTGGCCGAAGATGGCTGTGTCGGCGGCAATGGTGAGGTCGCATACGAGATGCAACACGTGTCCGCCGCCAATGGCATAACCATTGACCATGGCGATGACGGGTTTGGGCAGTGAGCGGATTTGCTTTTGTACATCGAGCACACTGAGTCGGGGCACACCCTCGCCGTCCACATAGCCGCCGCGGCCTTTCACGTGCATATCGCCTCCCGCACAAAAGGCCTTGTCGCCGGCGCCTGTGAGCACGACCACCGAGATGTCGCTCATCTCGCGACAGAGATGGAGGGCGTCGCTCATCTCGGCTGTGGTGAGTGGCGTGAAAGCGTTGCGATAGCGTGGGCGGTTGATGGTGATGCGGGCAATGCCGTCGTAGGCATCAAAGAGTATTTCCTTGTAGGTTTTGATAGTGGTCCAGTTTCTCATATTGTGGGTTGTAATTTGACTTTGTTATGTCATTTTGACTTCGAGCACCACGGGCCGTATAGACTCGACGGTGAGTAGCCAGGCGAGGTTGTTGGCCAGCGCTGTGCTGTGGCTGTTTGTGAGTTTATAGGTGAGTCCGAAAGTTTCGGCCGTGCCTTCGGCGGTGGCGTGATGGCTTCCGGCGATGAGACGCGGTGTGGCCGGTGAGGCCGAGAGGCCGGGCAGATGGTCGAAGATGCCGCCGTGGCCGTCGTTCATCACGACAATGCGCAACCGGCCGTCGAGTTCCTCTGTCCAAAGTGCGTTTTGGTCGTAGAAAAAACTCAGGTCGCCGGTGACGAGTAGCGATAGTCCTTCAGCGGCAAGGCTGTGGCCGGCGGCTACCGACACCGAACCCTCAATGCCGTTGACGCCTCGGTTGCATAAGATGCGCCGTCTGCCGCCGTCGATGAAAGGAGCCATGGCACGTACGGTCGTGCTGTTGGCCAAATGCAGTGTGACGGGTGATGAGGCAAATTGCTCCACGCACGTGGCTATTTGAGCCATAAGCATTTCGGCCGGCGTCTGGGGCCGGTAATCTTCCGACAGCCGGTCCATTTCTTCGGCCATACGGCAGACTGTTTCATTGTTTTGAGTCACCTCCTCGGCCAATTGTTTCAAGGCCTCTATGGGGGCACATTCCACCACGTCACAGAGTGCGCCAAATGTGTCGGGCATTTCACCTTTGTGGTCAATGCGCCACACGCGCAAGTCTCGGTTGGCTCTCAATTTCTGTTTCAGAGCCTTACCCGTCAAAGCCCCTCCGACGTGCACCACCAAGTCCGGCAAGAGCCTGTCGGCAAGGGCCGGAAAGCGTTCCAATGCGGCCATTCGTTTGCTGAATGGCACAGAGGCCACGATGTCGGGAACGACGAGGAGCGACCGGTTAAGGTCAATCTTCCTGACCCACTCTACTACGCGGTCACCGTCGTCAAGATGTCCCACCACAAGCATCGGCAACCGTGCTGTCTTGATGGCTTTTATCAATTCTTCTGGCAGTGGCCTTGTGGTCTTGGGTTGATGAAGCCGAATGGGTTGAAGGGCCGGCAGGTGGGGTGTGGAGAAAGAGAAGAGCGGTTCGCTGATGGGCACGTTGATATGCACAGGTCTGCCGCCGCTTGAGGTGAGTACAGCCAGGGCCCGGCTGACGGTTTGTCTGAGCCACGTGGTGTCGGCGTTGTCTGTCGTTTCGTCGAGTTGAAACGTCTCCGTGTAGGGCCGGAGGGCACCTTGTTGCACGATGGTCTGACCGTCGAGTTGCCCTATCATTTGTGGCGGGCGGTCGGCGGAGATGACGAGCAGCGGTGCATCTCTGTAGTAAGCCTCGGCCACGGCCGGAATGGTGGCCAAAAGGGCCGAGCCTGAGGTGACGCACACTGCCGCCGGCCGGCGTCGGGCCAGCGTCAGTCCCAATGCCATGAAAGCGGCCGAGCGCTCGTCGGTGGCCTGATGGACGTGGAAGTCGTCAAGCCGCTGTGCCATGAGATGGAAATTATGCACCAGCACGCCGTTGCGCGAGCCGGGGCAAACCACCATCTCTCCCACCCCACTCGCTGCGAGCAGGGCCGAAAGCACGTTGACATTGGTTTTATCGCAATACATTTTTTTGAGTCAAAGAGTCAAAGAGTCAAAGAGACTTTGAGTTTTGAGCGGCCCGAGGAAGGCTGAGCGGCCGGGGGCTGAGCGGCCTCGTGAGCCCTGCAAGGGCGTAACATTTCAGCCCAGGTCGAAGGCCTGGGTAAATATGGCCTCCCATT
>JBJFGJ010000171.1:0-10728 GCA_051892575.1 Alloprevotella sp.
GCTATTATGTGACGCCCTTTCAGGGCTTGCCTGGCCGCCGATATACGAAAATTGGATACATTCTGATATGGGTTATACCGTGATTGGGCTTGCCTGGCCGCCAATATACGAAATATGGATAAGTACTGATATGGGATGATTTCGAATTTGGGCGGCCCGGCACACGCTTACAATCGGGTTTTGTCTGCTCGCTTATCGGCGGCTTATCCATACCAATAAATAAATCCCAGAACCATCTCCCCCACCCTGCCCCGAACAAAAAACTTGGCACAAATCTTTGGTCTTTGCCCTCACAATGTGTAACTTCGCGGCTGATAACGGTTGGGCACAGCCCATTAAAAGGGAAACGCGTGAAAATCGTGTACAGTCCCGCTGCTGTAAGTCCTCCTTTTTACCTCTCAAGCCTCGTCCGATGGATGTGAGCCACTGCAGGCACGTTGTACCGAAGTGCGTGCGGGAAGGCGCTTGAGAGCGAGGATAAGTCAGAAGACCTGCCGTTGATTGCTTAATTGTCTCTCCACAGACCTTCGAGGAAAGGCCCGGACATCACTCCTTTTTATCTTATGACGTTATGAGACGCTGCGCTCTGCATAAGGGTGTCGTGTCGGCAATGGCTCTCTTCGTCGGCAATCTGTTTGCCGCCACCGCCGTTTCTGCCGATGTTGTGCCAAGTGATACGCTCGGCACGGCCGTCGTCGTGACCCATCGTCCGGGAGCGGCATGGCGGTCGGCCACGCCGGCTTTCACACTCGACACCCTGGCCCTGCGCCAGCGCGGTGTGACCGATGTGGGCGACGCCTTGAGGCGCTTGCCGGGCGTGAACTTGCGCGACTATGGCGGCGCCGGAGGCTTGAAGACGGTCTCGGTGCGCGGTCTCGGTGCGGCCCATACGGCTGTGTCGTTCGACGGTATGCCGATGTCCGACGTGAGGAGTGGACAGGTGGATTTCTCTCGCTTCACCCTCGAAAACCTTTCGGGTGTCGGTGTGGCTATGGCCGACCACGCGCCGCTGCTCGCGCCTGTGAGCGCACTGGCGGCCGCGCAGATTGTGGTGCAGTCTGTCAGTCCCGACACGGCTGCCACGCACCGCCACGTGGGGCTGACCCACGGCGCCTTCGGCACGGCCGAACCCTATTTTAACGTTTCCTCTCCTCTGGGCCACGCCTCGGCGCTGAGCTTGGGCGGCGACTTCCACTACGGCCGCAACGACTATCCCTTCACCGTCTTCAACGGCGTGGCCACACACCGCGAGAAGCGTCAGGGTAGCCGCATGCAGGCTTGGACCGGCGAGGCCAATTTTGTGAAACATCTCAACGACGGACGCCTCACGGCCAAGGCCTACTATCAAAACACCCACCGCCGCCTGCCCGGCATCGTCACCCTCTATACCGCCGACAACCACGAGCGTTTGGCCGAACAGACGGCGTTGGCACAGGCTATGTGGCGCCAACGTTTCGGGGCGTTTGAACTGATGGGCGGAGGCAAGTTTGAGTGGGCCTCGAGCCACTATCAAGACATAGACGGGCAATATCCCGGTGGCCGGCTGGAGCAGCAATATTACCGCCGCGAATGGTTCGCCACCACCGGCGTGGCCTATGCCTTCGGACCGTTTAAGGCGGCCTATGCCGTAGACTTGGCGCGCCGCACGATGAACAGCAACCAACAGACCGACGGCCACGTGGGACGCACCAGCCTGCTGCAGGCCCTCAGTCTCAACTACACGCTTGGCCGCTTAACGGCGACAGGGCGCCTCGCCGCTCATCTCCACCACGACAACAACACCGCTGCCGACCGTCTGACCGACACCCGCCGGCTCACACCGATGGTTTCGCTGGCCTTTGCCGCCGTCGACAAACCGCGCAGTCACGTCTCGCTCCGCACCTTCTATCAGGAACTCTATCGCGTGCCCACCTTCACCGAAGCCTATTATTACCACCTCGGCAGTCAGACACTCAAGCCCGAACTCACGCGGCAGGTGGGCTTAGGCGCCGTGTGCCGGTTCGAAAGGCCGGCGCCGTGGCTCATGTCGCTGGTCTTCACGGCCGACGGCTGGTTCAATCGCGTCAGAGACCGCATCGTCAGCATCCCCTATAATCTTTATGTGTGGCGCACGATGAATGTGGGCAAAACCGTGGCACGCGGCCTCGACCTTACCCTCGAAGCCCGCTTGCAGCCAGCCGCCCGGTGGCAGTTGGTCGTGGCTGCCAACCACACCCTTCAGGCCGTCGAAGACCGCACGCTGCCCGGCACGATTGGTTATGGCTGTCAAGCGGCCTATACGCCCATGCACAGCGGTGCCGCTTCGCTGGCTTGCGAAACGCCGTGGGTGAGTCTGAGCGTGCACACCACCTATGCTTCGGAGCGGTGGAGCACCAACGACCACACGCCCACCACCCGCCTGCCGGGATATGCCGAAGCCGGCGTGGCCCTCTATCACCGCTTCAATCTGGGCAAGGTCAGCCTCGACCTGCGGGCTGACCTGGTCAACGCTTTCGACAAGCAATATGCCGTGGTTCGTCGCTACCCCATGCCCGGACGGGCCTACAAACTTTCGGTGAAAGTGAACTGGTAAGGCTAAGGTGATGGCGGCAATAAAGAAAACTCATTTCCAACATAACAATCAACAACACTATGAAACAACTGAAACTGATGGCCATCGGCTTGATGGCCGCTCTGGCTTTTGCGGCCTGTTCTGACGACGACGGCCCCATCTTCACCACCGACCCGGTGGAGCAGATGAGCGGCGCCTATGTGATTAACCAAGGCAACTACTACGGCGGCGTGGACGGTACGATGGACCGCCTCGCACTCACTGCCGACTCGACCTATACGCAGAGTGTCTTTTCTGCTGCCAACGGCCAGAGTCTGGGTTCGTCGCCCCAGGGTGCCGTGGTCTATGGCTCGCGCGTCTATGTGCCGATGTATGCCGAAAATCTCGTATGGGTGATGGATAAGGCCACGGCCCGCATCGTCGCTTCCATCCAGACCAATGAACCGGAAGCCGTGTGTGCTGCCGAGGGCTATGTCTTCGTGAGCAACAACGACGGTTACGTGAGCCGCATCGACACCCTCACCCTTGCCATTGACAGCCACGAGGCCGTAGGTCCCAACCCCGCACAAATGTGCGCCACGGGCGGCAAAGTGTATGTATCCATCTCAGACGGCTACAACTATGGCGGTGGCTATGCCGACGGTTGCCGGGTTGCCGAAATCGACGCCAAGACCGGCAAGAAGGTGAAAGACATCGCCGTGGGCGTCAACCCCGGACCGATTGCGGCCGATGCCGAAGGCCGCGTGTTTGTGGTGTGTCGCGGCAACTATGCCGACATCGCCTCGGCCGTATGGTCTATTCAGGCCGGCGCCAATGAAGGCAGCGAACTCGCTCCGGCTTCGCTTATTGCCGTGAATGGCACGACGCTCTACGTGGTCAACAGCGTGACGGACTGGAACACCAATCAGACGGTTGTGGACTTCAAGACCTACGACACGACCACCGGCAACCTCATCGCTGACGACTTCCTCGCAGGTCAGCCCAAGGCTCCCGCGCCCCAGGCCATCAACGTCAATCCCCAAAACGGCGACATCTATGTCTGCTCAGACCGTTCGTCGGCCGAATACGACAAGCCCGGACTGCTCTACATCTACAAGGCAGACTGCACCCACCTCAAGACATTCGCCACCGGCATTCACCCCGTGGGCGTGGTGTGGTATTAACCTGAACTGACCGCTGACCACCCCGTCGGTGGCAGACATAAAGACTCCGGCCGCAGGCATACGTTGGTATGTGCTGCGGCCGGAGCGGTTTTTTCAGACTTGTCTCGTCATTGCGGCAGGGTCACCGAGAAGAGATTGCTGTTGGTGTGTTGTGCTTTGAGGATGGCTTTCATCTTGGCCACCACCTCGGGATGTTGTGCGGCCACGTCGTTGTCTTCGTGCAGGTCGGTGGCCAGATCGAAGAGTTTGCAGTTGCCCTGTTTCACCACCATTTTCCAATTGCCCATTCTCAGGCCCATCATGTTCGTCTCTGAGAACTCCCAGTAGAGGAACTCGTGCGCTTGCTGCTCGCCCTCGCCCGTGAGCGTGGGATAGAATGAGAGGCCGTCGAAGCTGTCGTTTTCGGCAGCCGGGTTGGCATAGCGCGTCTCGTAGTTCTCAATGCCGGCGATGTCGCAGAAGGTGGGCATGAGGTCGTAGAAGGCCAGTTGGTGGTCGTTGACCGTTCCGGCAGCCACCTTGCCGGGCCAGCGCACGATGAAGGGAATGCGTATGCCGCCTTCATAGGTGCTGCGCTTCTTGCCCTGCAAGAGTCCGTCGCGGTTGAAGAAGTCGGGGTCGGCACCGCCTTCCTCGTGAGGCCCGTTGTCGGAGGTGAAAATCAAGACAGTGTTGTCGGCCAGGCCTTTCTCTTCGAGTTTCGCCATAATCTCACCTACCTGCGCGTCGAGGCGTGTGATCATCGCGGCAAATTCGGCGTGGCCGTAGTTGGTCGGGTTGTAGCGCGAACTCTGTTGCCCGCCAAAAGTCTTTTCCGTACAGAAATGGCCCTTGTAAGCCAGCAGGATGGAGTCTTCAGGCTGCACGAGTTCGGCGTGAGGCAACGTGTAGGTGAAAATGCCTAAGAAAGGCTGGTCGGCGCTTTGTTTGTCGAGCCAAGCCATCGCTTTCTGGTGGATGAGGTCTGAAGAGTATTGGGCGCGTTTGCGGTAGTCGTCGCCATACATGGGGAACTGGATGTTCTGGTCGAGGACCACGCGGCGCACGCCCTCATCGCCGGCCGAGCGGCTGTATTCGTTGAGGAAGTTGGGGTAATACAGGTGGGCCTGGAACTGGCAGATGTAGCCGTAATACTCATCGATGCCGCGCTTGTCGGGCGTAGAGGCCGAGCCTTCATAGCCGCCGGCCCACTTGCCAAACATGCCGGTGGTGTAGCCATTGTCTTTGAAGATTTCGGGAATGATGATGCGGTTGGGGTCGTAAGGCTCCTGACCCACGACGGCATAGTCGGTGTTGCTGCCATACTGCACCGAACCGCTCCAATACTCCTTGTTGGCTCTCACGTGAGTGTGTCCCGTGTGTTGGCCGGTCATAAACGTGGCGCGCGACGGGGCCGAAACCGGGCTGCCGGCATAGGCTTGCGTGAAACGCATACCTTGGGCGGCCAGGCGGTCAATGTTGGGCGTCGAGATGTATTGCTGACCATAGCAAGCCAAGTCGCCGTAGCCCATGTCGTCACACATTATATATATAATATTGGGTTTGCTCTGCGCGCCGGCGGCCAAAGCGGCCAGGGCACCGCAACCACAAAAGATCAATCGGTTGTTCATAGTTGTTGTCTGATTGGGGTGAGAGGGGATTTATTTGAGAGAAATCTTGCAGGCTTTACCGCTTTCGGGCGAGGTGTATTTCACGACGTAGGTGCCGCGCGGCAGATGGCGCACAGAGAGCGAGCAGCCGGTGGCATAGGCCTTGAGGGCGCCGGCCGTGTCGTAGACGGCAATGTGTCCCTTCGGGCTGCCGCCGTTCACAATGATGAGACGCTCGTGGCCTTGGATGTCGATGGCGGTGCCGCTTTCGCTCACGCCTGCATTACCGATGCCCACGATGGCCGTGGTGTTGGGTGAGAATACGGCCGTGAGTGTGGTCTTTCCGCTTAAGGCCAGTGTGTATTCGGCTGAGGTCGACACCACCACATTGCCGCTGCGCCAGCACACAAAGGTGGCGTTGCCCAACGGAGTGGCCTGGACGGTGGCCTCGGTGTCGCTCTGGCTCACGATGGTGGCTGTGCCACGCTCAGGGTCGTTGCTCTCCACTGACAGAGAAGCACTCACGCTCTGTGCAGCCTCAACCTGGAGCACGAAATCCAAAATCTGACCGTAGACTTCGCCTTCGGGGTCTTCGTTGCCTAAAGACGTGAGGCGCAGACGGGCACGGGTCTTACCCACTTTGGCATCGGCAGGCACGCTGATGGTGTGGTCGCTTTGCTGAGTGGCATTGAGCACTTGCAGTGTCTCAAACACGCCGTCGCCGTTCCAGTCGAAATGGGCGTATACGGTGTCGCCCTCGGCCGGAGCCTGTGAGAGTTTCAGCGAGAGGGTGAAGTCGTTGCCGGCCACTACAGAGGCTTTGTCTTTGGTGTAGATGGTGTAGGCCGAAGAAGGCGTAGTGGCCTCGGTGGCCGTAATGTTGGAACCGCTCAGCGTAGGCAGGGGATAGGTCATTCCCTTCACGATGTCCGTGCCCGAGATGACGGCACGCTTCACATAAAGAGAGCCCACCGAGCCACAAGGCATATTGTAGATCTGAGCGGCGCGGGCATAGGCAGAACGGGCGGCGATGATGTTGAAGAGCGAGTCGCCGGCCACGGTGAGCGTGGTGCCGCTTTCGGTGCGTGTGGCAAACGGACGGAAATAATAGGTGGTGCCTTCGCCGCTAAACACGGTCCAGCGGGTCTCGGTTTCGCCCGTCACGGCCAGCGGCTGATGAGAGGCGGCGTTGACCAGCAGGAAGCCCGTGCCTGAGCCGGTCTGTCCCACGAAATACCACGTCTGGTCGTCGCGCATTTGCGGCGTCTCGAAACTGAGGCTGCCGTCGGCGGCTTGAGTGAGGGCCTTGCCTGCACGGTTTTTGAGCGTGTAGATGAACTGCGGCGTGCCCACGTCGTTGCTGTAAGAGAACGGCTGGAGCTCAAAGTTGAACGGCGTCTCACTGATTTGCCAATACGAGCCGGTATTGCTGATGCCGGCATTCCAGGCAATGATGTTGGATGAGGCACCGTCTTTGTTCAGACCTACGGGCGATTGCGTCACGTCGGCATAGTTGGCGCAGTCTGACGAGGTGAGGCGGTAGTAGCCGGCGACGCTGCCGCTCGCCGCACATTCTATATAATAAGGTACGCCCTGGGCCGAGATGGTGATGCGTGAGGCCGACGACGGGGTCTTGTTGCAGCTGCCGATGTAGTGACCAGTCACGGCGTTTTTGATGTGGAAGAGGCCGGAGGTGGCTGACGGCTCAAACTGCCAGTATTGGCGGCGTGTCACGTCGGCGGTTTGCACGTCGAGGGCGCCGTCTGTCTCTTCGGTGATGTAGAGCGAGGTGTTGCCGAACCACTTGATGTGATAATAGGCCGAGGGATCGGGGAATTCGGGCGTATCATCGCCACCCTCATCGCCGCCGCCTTCGCCGCCTTCGCTGCTTGCGCTTTGGTTGGTGAGCGAGATAGACGAGAGGCCGAAGAAGCAACCCATATTGCTCGTGCCTTTGGTGATGGTGAGGTTAATGACGAGTGAGCCGTTGGCTGTGTTGAGGCCGGTTGAGGTGGCGTCCCACACTTTGTGGACGGCACCTGATGCGCCCACACCGGCGGCGATGTCGATGTCGGTCAGGGTGGCGAAAGCCGTGGTGGCGTCGGCCGTGGCGCCGGTGGCTATGGCCACGTTGAATTGCCGCGCCTTGTTGTCGCTGTTGCTCTGATAGGCACCCGAGGCGTTGAGGGCGTGGATGTCAAGACCGATGTTGTTGAAGACCACCGGCGTGGTGAGGCCGCTGACAGTCACCGTGAGATTGATGGTCGGCGAAGCGCTGCCGTTGACGTTGGGGCAGACAATGCCCGACGTGATGCTGCCGCTCACGGCCTTGATGGCCTCCGAGCAAGTGGCGGTGGCCGTGACGCCGTCGAGGGCCTGGCCGGCCGAGTCGGCCACGTTGACCGCAATGTTAGTGCCGTCGTGGTTGAAGGTCAGCACCAAACCGTTGCCGGCTCTCATTCCCGGCAAGGCCAGCCACAAGGCACAAAGTGCGAAAAGCAAGCGTAGGTGTTTTTTCATAGGATGAAGGATTTAAAGATGGAACACAGTTTCTATCGGATTAAGTTAAAAGCCATTGAGAAATGTGATGAAAAGTCTAAGGAGCCTTTCAGAGTGTATAAATCCCCGCCTGCTACGAATGAGGAAGGCGGGGATTTAATGGAGGTCTTGGCCGCGATTAGTCGGCAATCAATGTGAATTCAGCACCAGAGGCAAAATCTTGCCCGTTTTGCTCGCTGAGGGCTCTGAAACGGATGTAGCGGCCCTTGACCGGTTTGCTGAAGAGCACTTTCTTCTCTTCGTCGCCACGGGCAAAGCTGCCTTTGGCCACGGGTTCGCCCCAATTCTTTCCGTCGAGGCTCACATAAATTTCGTAATCTTTGACCGTACCGTTGCCTCCGCCTTGACGTGGCAGGTAGGTGAAGCCTTTCATGTTCTTCACTTCGGCAGCGTCGAAGTCAATCCAGTGCGGATATTTGGTGAGCGTCACACCGTAGGCACTGTGCCAGATGGTAGAGGGGTCGCCGTCGACGATGAACGAGGCATCGCCTGCACCGGGCTCGGCCGAAGACACATAAAAGACTTCGAGCGGCACACTGGTGATGGGCTCATACTTGGTCGTGACTTTCATATTGGGATTTTCCTTATACCAAACGGCAATTTCGCCACCGGCTCTGAACTTGAACGGTTCGGTATAGACCTGGCTCTTCTTGGCACCGTTGATGCTGTAGACGAGGGTGCGGTCTTTGGCCGGTGTGCTGAGCGTCACTTCGCCGGCACGGCTGCGTGAGATGCTGATGGGCTGTTCGCCGGCGGGGCTCACTTTGGCGTGGTGGCCGATGATGGAGAGTGCGGCGCGGCCAATGGTGAGCGGACGGATGATGAAGCCGAAGTCGTAGTTGGAAGCATAGGCACGGTCGGGATGCAAGGGTCCGCCCTGGCCGCAGCTGGCTCCACCCAGACCGGTCACTTTGGCGTCGAGGTGCAGCACGGTGGCGTTAGACTCGGGGAGCTCGTAAGGATGGGCGGCCTGTGCCAGTTCTTGTTGGGTCCAAGGCAGCGCCGAGGCACTCATCACGCTGTCGGCGATGAAGAGGGCGCCACGACCGGTCATGTCGGTGAGTGCACACCAGCGCACTTCTTCGCGGTTGCCCATCGACTGGGGTTTGGGCAGCATGATGTCTTGTTCGCCCACGGTGCCGGCATGCAGTTCGATGAACTGGCCGGTCTTGCGGTCGTTGTAGTTGTTGACCGGGCCGCGGCCGTAATAATAGAACGAGTTCATCTCTTTGGGCAGTTTCATGGCGTAGCCCAAGCGCGGCAGCACCACTGACGGACGGTTTGAAGAGATGGCGCTGTGCAGCTCGACCGAACCGTCGGGATAGACGGTGTAGACCTGTGTGGTGGTGAAGGCCAAGTCTGCGTCGGTGAGTTTTTTCACGTCGTGCTTGAAGTCGTAGGCGTCTTCAGGATTGCGGTTGCCGTTGCCGTAGGCGATGCGGCAGCCTTCGGGAGCCTGGCTCTTGACGGTGAACATCACTTGCACGGCGCCGTTCTTGAGGTTTTGAACGTTGCAGCTCTGGGCGGTGTGTTGCAGGTTATAAAGACCGTATTGGAACCACTGGTTGGGGGCGCCGGTGCCGGCGTCGTTGTCGGTCGGGGCACGGAAGGCGTCGAGTTTCGGGCCTTCACCCTTGCAGATGATTTCACGAGCGCCGTAAGAGAGCGCGTCGATGGCACCGGTGGCCTTGTCGAAGGAGAGCTTGAACGACTGGCCTTCGAGGGCAATCTGCTTGTCGTCTTGGCTGCACTTGATGGCGGGTTTGTCTTTTGAGGCTTCGGCGATGGAGGGTGCCTTGACGTCGGCACCTTTCACGCGCAACTGCTCTTCCATTTGCACGTAGCCTTTCTTGGCCCAGGGCTTGTCGGTGGCGAGCAGGAACTGCACTTTGACGAAATATTCGCAAGTGGGGTCGAGTTGGGTATAGTCGTAGGGCAGTGTCACTTTCATGCTCTTGCGTGCGGCCAGTGTGCTCACTTCGGCCGGCAGCGCCTTGGGCGCATTAATGCAAGTGCCGTCTTGATAGAGCGACCAGACAATCTGGTAGTCTTTGAGCGGTTCGAAATAGTTTTTGTTGAAAATCTCTATTTCGCCCTTTTTCATGTCGATGGCTTTGACGCCTACGTTCTGATAGACCTTCTTCACCTCAAAATATTGTGCTTTGGGCGTGAGGTCGGGACGCATGATGCCGTTCATACAGAACATACCGTCGTTGGGTTTGTTGGTCGGACCGAAGTCGCCGCCGTAGCCCCAGTAGCGTTCGCCCGTCTTGGCGTCGTAGTTGTAGATGGCCTGGTCCACCCAGTCCCAAATGGCACCACCCACGAAGAAGTTGGTGCTCTCCATAGCGTTCCAATAGTCCACGAGGTTGCCCACGGCGTTACCCATGGAGTGGGCATATTCAGAGATGTGGAAAGGATATTTCACGCCGCTCTTGCCTTTGGCCACTTCGGCCACCCAGGCGGGAGAGGGATATTGGTTGGAGCCCATGTCGACGATGTCGTTGTTGCGCTCATACTGCACGGGGCGAGAGGTGTCGTAAGCCTTGATGGCGTTGTAGGCTTCGACGAAGTTGTTGCCGGGACCGGCTTCGTTGCCGAGACTCCAGATGACCACCGAGGGATGGTTGACCGTGGCGTGAACCATCTCCATGTTGCGTGCCACGTGGGCGTTGCGGAACTCGGGCACATGAGAGAGGCTGGCTTCGCCGTAGTAGTATTCGTGGCTTTCCACGTTGGCCTCGTCTTCGAGATAGATGCCGTATTTGTCGCAGAGGTAATACCAGTAGGGTGCGTCGGGATAGTGGCAGTTGCGCACGTGGTTGATGTTGCCCTGCTTCATGAGGAAGACTTCGTGCTCCATCTG
>JBJFGJ010000172.1:0-10569 GCA_051892575.1 Alloprevotella sp.
TGTAAGGTCGGCACAATATATGAATAGTTCACGGTGTATCAATCGTATTGTAGTCAATCATCAGACGCTTGGGGTGCCGACCTTACAGGCCGGAATGAGTGAGGCCATATTTGCCCAGGCCTGACGACCTGGGCTATATATGTTACGCCCTTTCAGGGCTTGCTTCGTCGCTTAAACTCTCTTAGTCTCTTAGTCTCAAAATACTAACCCTTTCTATCAACACATATAAAATGACAGACTCCTCACAGTCAAAAATACATACTCCTGCAAACCCCGAAGTCTTGACTGGAGCCGAAATTATGCTCAGAGCACTGGTGGGTGAAGGTGTGGAAACTATCTTCGGTTATCCCGGCGGTGCCATTATGCCTGTCTATGATGCCCTTTATGATTACCGCAAGACCCTCAATCACATTCTCGTGCGTCACGAACAGGCAGCCACTCACGCCGCCGAAGGCTATGCACGAGTGAGCGGCAAGACAGGTGTGGCCTTGGTGACCAGCGGTCCCGGCGCCACCAACACCATCACCGGCATAGCCGACGCCATGATGGACAGCACACCGATGGTGGTCATCATGGGACAGGTTGGCGCACAGATGCTCGGTAGCGACGCCTTCCAGGAGTGTGATATGGTAGATATCACTCAGCCCATCTGTAAATGGGCCTATCAGATACGCTCGGCCAAAGACGTGGCTTGGGCAGTGAGTCGTGCCTTTTATATTGCCGCATCCGGCCGTCCCGGTCCCGTAGTGCTTGACTTTGCCAAGAATGCACAGGTGGAGAAAGCTGAATATCATCCCGTCAGTGTGGGTTTCATCAGAAGCTATGTGCCTGTGCCCAAAACCGACCCGGCCAGCATCACTGCCGCAGCCGAACTCATCAATAAGGCTGAGCGGCCGCTCGTGCTCGTGGGACAAGGTGTGGAACTGGGTGACGCCGGTGAAGAGCTGAAGAATTTCATCGAAACAGCCGATGCCCCAGCCGGTTGCACATTGCTCGGTCTGTCTGCCTTACCTTCCGATCATCCTCTCAACGTGGGTATGCTGGGTATGCACGGCAGTCTGGGAGCCAATAAAAACACACAGCAATGCGACTTGCTCATTGCTGTGGGTATGCGCTTTGACGATCGCATCACCGGTAAACTCTCCACATACGCCTGTCAGGCCAAGAAAATTCACTTCGACATCGATCCGTCTGAAATCAATAAAAACGTGAAGGTGGATGTGGCTGTATTGGGCAACTGTAAACAAACGCTGGCCGAAGTGACTCGTTTGCTTCAGAAAAAATCACACAGCGAGTGGCGCGAGAGTTTCAGACCCTACGACAAGATTGAGACCGAGCAAGTTATCAATCCACAAATACATCCCGCGGAGGGCCCGTTGCGTATGGGAGAAGTGGCACGACGCGTCACCGAACTGACCGACAACAAGGCCGTGCTTGTCACCGACGTGGGTCAAAACCAGATGCTCTCGGCACGCTATTTCAAATTCACTCAAAAGCGCAGCATCATCACCTCTGGCGGTATGGGCACAATGGGCTACGGTCTGCCGGCTGCCATCGGTGCCACCTTTGGCGCTCCTGAGCGCACCGTCTGTCTCTTCCTCGGTGACGGCGGTATGCAGATGAGCATACAAGAACTTGGCACCATTATGGAACAAGGCTCGCCGGTGAAAATCATTCTGCTCAACAACAACTATCTGGGCAACGTGCGCCAGTGGCAGGAACTTTTCTTCAATCGTCGCTATTCGTTTACCCCTATGCTCAATCCCGACTACGAGATGATAGCATCTGCCTACGGCATCCCCTCGCAAACCGTCACCGAGAGAGACCAACTCGACGAGGCCATCAAGCGGATGCTCGGCACACCGGGTGCCTTCTTGCTGCAGGTGGCCGTGATGGAAGAAGACAATGTCTTCCCGATGTGCTGCCCGGGACACGACGTAGACGATATGATACTTTCAAACAACGACTAAGCCATGAGCCACAATAACGAAATAACCTCACCGCAAACAGCACCGGTAGGACGACCTGCTGAAGAAGGCGGCGTACAGCTCTTCACCATCATCATTTTTTCTGAAAACCTTGCCGGTGTGCTCAATCAGGTGACCAACGTCTTCACCCGCCGACAACTCAACATCGAGAGCCTCAACGTCTCGCCGTCGGGAACGCAGAACGTCCACCGATACACCATCACATGCTATACCACCGAAGACATCATTCGAACTGTCACCAAGCAGATTGAGAAGAAAATCGACGTCATTCAGGCCCGCTACTTCACCTCAGATGACATCTATGTGATGGAGCAGGCTCTGTATAAGATTGCCACGGCCAAACTGCTTGAGAACAAGGAAATCTCCAAGGCCATTCGCTTGCACGACAGCAAAATCGTGGAGGTAAATGCCGTCTATTCCATAGTCTCGGTGGAAGGTTTGCCGGAGACCATCATGTCGCTCTATCGTGCTCTGAAGTCCTACGGTTGCCTGTTGCAGTTTGTCAGCTCGGGCGTTATCGCCGTGACCAAGAGCCGTCGCGAAGCATTGAGCGAATTCCTTGAGCTGCGCGAAGAAGAATATCGCCACACCTTTTAGACAAAGAAAGTCAAAGAGTCAAAAAGACAAAGAGTGGCTTGGCCGCTCAAACTCTTAGTCTTTTAGTCTTTAAAACTCTATAAAACCGCATTATGACACAACAGCCCTATACTTTCCTCGGCGGCGACGGCCGTGGCGATGCTTTCAGTTTCGTCGTCGAGCCGTTCAGCGAGGATTATGCCGGAAATTTGTCGTGGAAGTTCTTTGGCAATCAGCTCTTGCGTTGTGCCAGTCTCCACGCCGGTCGCCGTGGTTTCGGCTTTGCCGACATGATGCGTCATCGCCATGTATGGGTGCTTTCGCGCTTGGTGATTGATTTGGAAAGAATGCCGCGCACCGGCGAGGCTTACACGATTGAAACATGGGTGTCGCGCGTTTTTCGTCAGTTCACCGACCGCCAGTTTGCCATCACCTCTCCCGAGGGGTTCAACTATGGCTTTGCTTCGTCCACCTGGGCCCTCATCAATCTCGACTCGCGCACTTCGCTCGACCTTGAGAACCTGCCCGAAGGCAGTTTTACCGATATGACGCTCGACAAAGACACGGCCATTGGCACGGCTCGCAGAGTGCGGCTCAAAGATGCCGAACCCATCAAGACCTATCAGGCAGGCTATAGCGACCTTGACATTAACGGCCACGTCAATTCCATACGTTACATAGAGACCGCCCTCGACCTCTTCCCCGTAGACCGTTTTGACGCCCAACGTCCCGCCCGCATCGAAGCCCTTTATACGGCCGAAGCCTATGCCGGCGATACCTTATTATATTATATGACGCCTGCCGACGAAACCACACATCTCGTCGAAATCAGACGCCAACACGACGGTCTGCCCGTCTTTAAGGCAGCCATCGTGTGGAAACCTTTGTAAAAAAACAACAAACATAAAACCAACCATTAAAACTAAAAAACAAAAATGGCAAAAATGAATTTTGGCGGCGTCGTCGAAGAAGTGATGACCCGTGAGGAATTTCCCCTCGAAAAAGCACGTGAAGTATTGAAGAATGAAACCATCGCCGTCTTGGGCTATGGCGTTCAAGGTCCTGGTCAGGCTTGCAACCTCCGCGACAATGGCTTCAACGTCATCGTTGGCCAGCGTCAAGGCAAAACTTTCGACAAGGCAGTGGCCGACGGCTGGGTTCCCGGTGAAACCCTCTTCAGTCTCGAAGAAGCCGCCGAGCGTGGCACCATCGTCTGCATGCTGCTTTCTGATGCAGCCCAGATGCAGCTTTGGCCCACCATCAAACCCCATCTCACTGCCGGCAAGACCCTCTATTTCTCTCACGGCTTTGCCATCAACTGGAGCGACCGCACCGGCGTGGTTCCTCCCGCCGACATCGACGTCATTATGGTGGCCCCCAAGGGTTCTGGTACCTCACTTCGTACGATGTTCCTTGAAGGTCGCGGCCTCAACTCTTCATACGCCGTCTATCAAGACCACTCCGGAAAAGCCCTCGAAAAAGTGCTGGCTATCGGCGTAGGTGTGGGTTCGGGCTATCTCTTTGAGACCACCTTCAAGCGTGAAGCCACCAGTGACCTCACCGGTGAGCGCGGTTCGCTCATGGGAGCCGTTCAGGGCCTTTTCCTTGCGCAATACGAAACCCTTCGTGAGCACGGCCACACGCCTTCAGAGGCTTTCAACGAAACTGTTGAAGAGTTCACCCAGTCACTCCTGCCCATGGTTGGCAAGAACGGTATGGACTGGATGTATGCCAACTGCTCAACTACCGCTCAGCGTGGCGCTCTCGACTGGATGGGTCCGTTCCATGACGCCATCAAGCCCGTTATGGAGCAGCTTTATCAGAGCGTAGTGACCGGCAACGAAGCCCAGATTTCTATCGACAGCAACTCTAAGCCCGACTATCGTGAGAAACTCGAAGCCGAGCTCAAGGCTTTGCGTGAAAGCGAGATGTGGCGTGCAGGCGAAACCGTTCGCACCCTCCGTCCCGAAAACAACTAATCAGCAAATCCTTTTTTATTTAAAAGAAGGCCGTGCCGGTGAGTCATCATCGTGTCGGCCTTCTTTATTTTTATATATTATACACCCCATCTCGGTAAATTTGACTAAATTGCAGTCAATTATGAATTATAAAGTGGTTTATGTCTAAGTTAAGAGATAATGCCGATTGTGCTTTGGGCTGTTTAGTGGGACTTTTGTCACTCTTTGCCCTCATTGGTGCTGGTTTCTTTTTCTTTTCGATTGCTGAGTGGTTGGGCTACCTATATATTGCTATAATCATACTCATGATCATAGAAATAAGCACCAAGGAATCAGGTAATAAATCTCATTCAAGTCAAGATATGCCTATTGCCTCAGATGAAGACAAATCTGAGAACCATTGTATCGGCGTGTCTATTGAGAAAAAGCACTCAGCATATGACGATACTCAACATCATCAATCAAATGATACATACGATTACAATTACGATGATGACGACGATGACGACAATTTTGATATCTTCGGCAATTCAGACAAGGACGATTACGATTTTGGCGATGATGATTATGACGACGAAGATGACGACGACGACGATGACGAAGAAGAAGACTTTGATGAAAGCAAATTTGACAACAAATCGCACTTGGTCAAACTGACGTATGAGCATTTCATCACCATTCGTGACTGCGTGTGTCGACTCAAAGACTATTGTCGTGAGATTAGTCAGAACGAAATCCTGCGACAGGGCTACAACAAAAAGTTTATCGAAGTGCAAGGCAAAGAGTCAAGAGACGCCGACGAGATGTGCGCCGACCTCATTTTCTTGGGCGTCAAAGACCTCTTCGCTTGTTTCGAACATTTGGGTTGCCCGGTTGACGTGATAGCCAGCCCTGATCCGCCTATAAGGATTGATCTCGAACTGCCTGAGGGACAAGCACTCTATGCCACAACGATGGCATTAAGTGATGAAAAAAAGACAGACTATGCCAAGTTCAAGGCGAATATGGCGCTTTCGGACAATATCGTCGACAGGCGTTTCACCATGCTTTTACGCAGAATAATCTTTAATATGTTCAGCACCTACTACAACTGTGATTGCAGGGTGAAGGCAACAGGGCCGGTGGAATTCAACATCCCGCTATTGGTTGAGGCTTTGGCCAAACCTGCCAACACAGGCCGCTACCTCAAGATTATGTACGACTTCTCTTTGGTTTTGGCACAATCCGACCGCAACATAACCCGCCAAGAACAACAATGGCTTGACCACCTGGCAGACAGCTACGAAGACGAAACGCCGGGAGACTCAACCAATCTACGCAAACAGAACAATAATGGCAATGCCGCCGAAGTGAACAAAGACTATCGCGCCGAACTTGACGCTCTTATTGGTCTGAAGCAAGTGAAAAAGGAAATACAGGGACTGGCTGATTTCATTGCTATCAATGCCCAGCGCAGCAAAGCCGGTTTCAGAGTAGCCCCGATGTCCTATCATTGTGTTTTTGCCGGCAATCCCGGTACGGGCAAAACCACTGTGGCGCGCATCTTGGCCGGCATCTACAAACAGTTGGGCATCCTTCAAGACGGTCAGTTGGTCGAGACCGACCGTAGCGGTCTTGTGGCCGAATATGTGGGACAGACAGCTGTCAAGACCAACAAAATCATTGACAAGGCCATCGGCGGTGTGCTTTTTATAGACGAAGCCTATACGCTTGCTCAAGGCGGTCAGGGCGATTATGGTAAAGAAGCGATAGCCACACTGCTCAAGCGTATGGAAGACGACAGAGAGCACCTTGTGGTCATCTTGGCCGGCTATAATGATGAGATTGAGCAGTTTATCAATCTCAATCCCGGTCTGCGTTCACGTTTCAATCGTTACATTCATTTTGAAGACTACACACCAGACGAACTGAAGCAAATCTTTATGTATCAGGCCGCTCAATACGACTATCGCCTTTCTGACGATGCACAAAAGGCGCTCGACACACTCTTGTCCGAACGCCTGTCACGTCGGGAAAAAGATTTCGGCAATGCCCGCTATGTGCGCAATCTTTTTGAAAAAGTCATTTCCCATCAGGCCAAGCGCCTTTCACGCGATGGCGTGAAAGACCAAGACAGCCTCGCCATTCTCTGTGCCGAAGATATGTATGAGTGAGTTGGCGGTCCGGCTGACATTTTATTTTACAAAATGAAATGTCGATCAGCGTCGATGATGGCGTTTTCGTATTGCCGGCTGAGTTCGTCGTAAGAGAGGAATGACACGCGCGACATCCGGCGCAAATCCCTAAAAGCCGACTCGGCGAGTTTCTTCTTGAATTCTTCCTTACGGTATTCGTCAGCCACGATGACCATTCTGGCATAGAAATCTTGCAAGTCGCAAAATTTGAGAAGTGAATTTTGTATGTCTGTGGAGTGTTCCACCTCAAAGAACGAGTGGGGCATTTGCCGCTCATTAAACCAAATGACGTCAATGGTACTCGACCGGGCCACGAGGTGCGGATAACTGAAGGGAGGAATGTCTTTCAGTGTCTTGAGTTCGCCGAGCGTTTTCTCTTGAAGGAAACGTTTGTTTTTGTCTTGGTTGGGCACAAATGTGTCGAAGTGTTTCAACTCGCCCACCTTAAGCAGCAAACCTTGGTAGTAATAGTGAGTGAATTGTTGCACTTCTTGCGAATCGGCATTTTGTGCCGTCGTTTCCACAATGCCATTAGAGGCCAGCTGGCGGCGATGGCTCTCAAGGGCATACAGTCCCTTCCTAACCACAAAGATTCCTTTGGTGTGCCGCACAATGCGCCTGATCGAAGCCTGTGGCGTCTTTGTGCCCCATTTGCAGTCCGGGTTGCGCAATGCCAATTGGTATATCTCGCCCAGCGGGGCAATGCCGCCCAGATGTTCAATGGCTTTCACTACGGCCTCGTGTTGCGTAATCATATTCTGATGTGGTGTGATGAAAAGTAAAAGAGACTCTTAGTCTTTTATTCTCGTATAGATGATTGTCGGCGAGAGATGACGTTTAATTTGTCATCATTATCCTCTTATCCCCCCTCTCCCTACCCAAATGTTTACCTTTTTCCCAATCACACAGTCACGCGCTTGTAAGTTATTGGAAAACAAAGAAATGCTGTGACTGAAAGACGGAGTGGCTTTCAGTCACGGCGGGTAAGGATGGGGATGATTATTGTGCGGCTCCGATGATGTCGTGGACGTCGGCCACGCCTTGCTCGTCGAGCCAGCGGTTGATGCCTTCGGCGATTTTCACCGATGCACATGGGTCAATGAAGTTGGCTGTGCCCACCTCGATGGCGGTGGCGCCGGCCATGAGAAACTCGATGGCATCTTCGGCTGTCATGATGCCGCCCAGACCGATGACGGGGATTTTGACGGCACGGGCCACTTGCCACACCATTCTGACGGCCACCGGACGCACGGCCGGACCGCTCAGACCGCCGGTGCCAATGCTCAACACCGAGCGGCGCCGACGGATGTCGATGTGCATACCCATCAGGGTGTTGATGAGCGAAACGGCATCGGCGCCCTCATCCTCCACGGCACGGGCAATGGAGGCAATGTCGGTGACGTTGGGCGAGAGTTTGACAATCAGAGTCTTGTTGTAGGCCTTGCGCACAGCCCTCACCACCGATGCCGCACCTTCACAGGTCACACCGAAAGCCATACCGCCGTCTTTCACGTTGGGGCACGAGATGTTGAGTTCGATGGCGGGGATGTGGTCCAACCCGCCCATCATAGCCGCACACTCGGCATAGTCTTCGGGCGACGACCCAGAGACGTTCACCAGCACGTTGGTGTCGAGGTCTTTGATTTTCGGATAAATCTCTGAGCAGAAATAGGCGGCGCCTTTGTTTTGCAGGCCCACGCAGTTGAGCATACCCATTGGTGTCTCTGTCATGCGTGGATAGTCATTGCCTTCGCGTGGATGCAGGGTGGTGCCTTTCACGATGATGCCGCCGAGCCCGCCCAGGTCGATGAGGTCGGCAAACTCCAGGCCATAACCAAAGGTGCCCGAGGCTGTGAGGACGGGATTTTTCAGATGCAGCCCGTCGCCTATGTTGACGTTTACTTTTGCCATTGCAGTTGTTTGGTGTTAAACACAGGTCCGTCTTGGCAGACGCAGATGTTGTGGTTGTCGATGGTTTTCACTACGCAGCAGAGACACGCTCCCAGTCCGCAGGCCATAAGGTTTTCAAGTGAAGCCTCACACGTCAGGTTGTGTGAAAAAGCCCAACGGGCCACGGCCTGCATCATAGGCATAGGGCCGCAGGTGGCCACGGCGTCGAAAGTCTGTGTGGTCAACACGCTGTGGTCGGTCACTCTCCCGCGCTCGCCATAGGTGCCGTCTTCGGTGGTGCAGCACACTTGGCCGTATTGCTCAAACTGTTCGAGTTGCAGCAGGTCGCGCGCAGAGCGTCCGCCAAGCAAAAAGGTGGGCTCATGGCCGGTTTCTTTCAATCGACGGCCGTAATAGAGTAGGGGAGCCGTACCCACACCTCCGCCGCAGAGCAACAGGCGCCGGCCCGTGCCTTCGGGAATGGTGAAGCCGTGGCCGAGCGGATAGAGGCAGTTGAGCGTGTCGCCGGCTCTGAGGGCCACCATGGCTTGGGTGCCTTCGCCAACGGCGTGGACCAGGAGGCTGAATTCGTTCTTCTCTGTGTCTACCTCGTTGATGCTGATGGGCCGACGCAGGAAGGTGTTGGGGGAATGGTCCACCCTGACCTCGACAAACTGGCCCGGCAAAATTTCCGGAAGCGTTGAGGCTGGGTCGTGCAGATGAATGACCGCGTAGTCGTCGCGAAGTTTTTCGACGGCTGTCACCACGAGGTCCGAAACGTGCTTAGACATATTGTAGATGCTGTGTAGGTTATGGTTTTGGGTCAATGAGTACTTCGATGATATATTCGCCTTCCCACACACCGCCGGCCGTGAGGCTGTTGATGTAGGGTCGTCCGGCCACGTCGCCTTCGTAGCCTATGGGGTCGCAGAGGCCATACCACGGCTCGGCGCAGACAAACGGGGCGTGCTGTCCTTGTGGCGACCAGAAGAGCCATACGGGAGCACCGGATTGCACACGCACGATGGGCCGCTTCTGTTTGTCACAAATCACACCACCCGTAATCTGACCTCCGTCAAAAATAAGGGCTTCGTTGATGAAGGTCTCTTTCGAGAGGGGCACAAAGCCGTCTTCATCCGTCGGAAAGGCGAAATGTTCGGGCAGTGTGCAACCCTGGTCGGCCGCACGAAGCACGGATTTGGGCTCGCCTTCGAGTTTGAGAAAACCACAAACGGGCTCGTCTTCGTCAAAATCGGGCAAGACAAATCCCGGGTGGCCGCCCATCTGGAAATACATGGTTTCCTCGCTATGGTTTTCCACGCGCAGCGTCACGCGCACGGTGTTTTGTTCGAGCGCATACGCCACCTTCACTGCATAAGCCCAGGGGAAAGCCTCGCGGTCTTCGCCTTTGTCGTCATAACTGAACACGACGCTTTGCGGTGAAATCATTTCGGCCTGCCAGGTTTTGTTTCTCATAAACCCGTGCTTGGGCATCGTGTGAGCCCGGCCGCCAATGCGCCACGTCTTGTTCCATGCGCCGCCCACTGCCGGGAAGAGAATGGGCGACCGGCCGTGCCAAAACGCCTCGTCGCCTTGCCAGAGCAGTTCGCGCTCCGACCGCTTCAGTTTCAGGCTTTGCATCTCCGCGCCGAGGGGGCTGATGGCCACAGAGAGGATGTCGTTGGATATATGTTCCATAGTATATATATTAAAGGTATGGCGAATCTCCGCTTCTGCGCGGCAAACTCTACGCTAAGTTACAGACTTGCGGCCGTCCCACCTGCTTTTGAAGTGAAAAAATGAGGCAAAACGGAGATTTTTCAAAAAAATCACGCGATTTGTTTGGTGTTTGAGAAAATTGTGCTACTTTTGCACTCGCTAAACGGAAGTAACGCAGAACATTCTGCAACGCTTACAGTGAAGCACCTTTCGGGGTGTAGCTCAGCCCGGTTAGAGTACGCGTCTGGGGGGCGTGTGGTCGCT
>JBJFGJ010000173.1:0-2562 GCA_051892575.1 Alloprevotella sp.
GACTTTTGGCCCGTCCCGACGGCAAAAGGTATTGAAATCATTGAATATCAATACTATATGCCAGAAAGATTCTTCAGAAAGCCTCGAAAACGGACGGGAAACAGGCCCGATAATCATTTTTGAGCCGCGAAAACGCGTGCGGAATAAGGACAGTTTTTCCTGCCATAAGGACAGTTTTTCCTCGCATAAGCCCCGTAACGGCCTGAAAATGAAAAAAGAGAGGCCAAAAACCTCTCTTTGCTTATTTCCTACCTCAAAGATAACCTCACGGCAGGATGTGGAAAAAGACCAACCGGCGTCGGCGGACTATATGCCCACATACGACAGCACAAACCAGGCGCCGACCCATTGGGCCACAAACAAAACCGGAACCAGAATAAGGAACAGCGGTTTGCGCACTTTGTGCCAAAAGAGCAGCATACCCAGCAACGCGCCGCAGGCACCGCCAATGGCGGCCAAGACTATGAGCAAGGCCTCGGGGATGCGCGACGTGCCGCGCTCGGCCTTCAACTTGTCTACGCCGTAAAACACAAAGGCGAGAATGCTTAAGAAAAATAAGAGACTTATGGTTAGCATAACGTGTGAAGTTTACGGGTGAATTCAGTTCAAAGCATGAGAGGCCGCTTTCATCAAGACCCAATAGCAGGCCAAAGTGAGGAGACCGCAGAGCACCCAGGCCAGCACCGTCAGCCACGGGAAACCGCCGCGCTCAACCGTCTCGACCACCACGAGATAACGACGCTCTTCGTCGTCGAGTGCGAGGTCGACGGGACGGAAACGGCGTGAGGCTTGCGTCAAAGTGAGACGGGCTGCCGGCGACGAGAGCCGGGAGGCCTCGACGGAGAACTGTCCCTGCCCGTCGGTGAGGGCTTCGATGGTGACACCACCCACGGCCAACTTGACCGAGGCGCCGACCAGCGGCGTGGTTCCGTCGCTTTCGACAATGGTGAAGGTGAGCACCTCGAGCGGCACTTCAAAATCAAAGACTTCGGGACCATTCACCACATATTGCTCGGTGTGTTGGGGATGAAGCGTGTCGGAAAGGCTGAACGACATGCCGGGCTTCAAAGACGGCACGTCGGCCCGGCCGGCTGCATCGGTGACGAGCGTGGCGGGAGCGGCATCGGGGCAGAAGCAGGTGAGGCTGTAACCCACACAGGGCGTGCCGTCGGGATGATGCACGAAGACGCTGCAGCCGACCGTCGTCGGGGGCTCGGGCACGGGATCAGGAACCGGAGGCTCGGGGGCAGGAGGCGCCACTGGCGGCAGGTTGACTTCGTAGCGCGTGCGACCGGGCTCGAAGTTGATGTCATAATCCACTCCGTCTACCGCAAGCGCCAGTCCCCGCTGGCCCTTGAACGGCGAGAAGCTGTAGGTGCCGTCGGGCTCGGCCGTGAGCGGCTTGAGGCCGGTGTGGGTTTTCAATCCAAAGACTACTCCCGACGCCGGTGCGCCTGAGCGCATAAAGGCCACGGTGATGGAGATTTTTGCTGCGGTCTGGCCGCGCAACGGACCGCCGGGCATACGCTCGACGGGGGCATAACCCCAAGCGGCCAGGCAGACTTCCACGCCCTGGGCCGTGGAGCGGCAAAAGACACAGTCGTCGGTGGGTGTGGAAAGGGCTGCGCGCACAATGCCTGCGGCATTTTGCTGACTCGACAACAGGCTGAGCAACTGCTGCTCGGCGCCTGCCAAGGCGTTTTCGGCAGCCTGGCGGATGTCGGCCGGGGCATAGGCCAGCGTCATCCAGTCTTCGCCGGGCGCCTGCCAGGTGAGTTCCGACGGCCCCACGTGGCGACGGGCAAAACAAAGGCCGCTACCGCCGAGGCGACTCTCGAAGAGATTGTAAAGCCCGTCGTAGGGCACACCGTCGACCAACTGGCGGACATCGTTTTTATTGACTTTCTTGAGTATCATAGGATGTAGGGAAAGAATGCGTTACATAATGGACCAAACACAAGGCCGAACCGTCAATAGCGGACATAATACGACCTGAGTGACGAGGCGAGCGAACCGCCTATCTCTGACGAGAAACGATGGAACACATCGGCCAGACGCGAGCGCTGGGAGATGCGGGCCTGGTCGGTGCTGTAGTAGTCGAAATGGCGGACTATCTGGTTGTAAAGTGCCTGATGGTGTTGTTTTTCTGCCTTCGAGAGCCGCTCGGCAGTGGCGGCCAGGCCATTCCGCAAAGTGGTGATGTTGGAGAGATGCTGGCGGTAGACGGCGTTTTGACGATAACCGTCGGCCTCAGCGAGCACACGACTGCGATGTGGCCCGAAAGATTTCCACGAACTGCCGTTGAAAGCCGGAGAAAGTTGATGGGACGAGGCCACAAAGCGACTGACCTTGACATATACACCGTAGATTTTCCGAAGTTCCTGCAGACGGGCATCGTCGGGCAGACGGCGCCAAAGGGTATCGACGCCGGCCATATCGTCTCTGACCACAGCAGGCCGACAGTCGGAGCGATGAAACTCTTGGAGCAACACTCTGTGAAGGGCATCGGCGGCGGCATTGTTGGACTGGGCCATGAGATAGTCGGCCTCGGTGGGACTGATG
>JBJFGJ010000174.1:0-10501 GCA_051892575.1 Alloprevotella sp.
TCGTTGGCCGGCACGTTGTCGGGCAGGATGTAGCTGCCTTCGGCCTTGAGCATGGCGGGAAAGACAATGCAGTGGAACACAATGTTGTCTTTGCCGATGAAATGCACCAGACGGGTGTCTTCGCTCTTCCACCATTTCTCCCAAGAGTCGGGCAGGAGCTCTTTGGTGTTGGAGATGTAGCCGATGGGGGCGTCAAACCACACGTAGAGCACTTTGCCGTCGGCACCCTCTACAGGTACGGGGATGCCCCAATCGAGGTCGCGGCTCACGGCACGAGGCTGCAGGCCCATGTCAAACCACGACTTGCACTGTCCCATCACGTTGGAGCGCCAGTCTTTGTGGTCTTGCGTAATCCACGGTTCGAGCCATTGCTGATGGCGGTCGAGCGGCAGATACCAGTGGCGGGTCTTGCGGAGCACGGGCGTGGAGCCGCTCACGGTACTGCGCGGGTTGATGAGTTCGGTGGGAGAGAGCGCAGTGCCGCATTTTTCGCATTGGTCGCCATAGGCGCCTTCGGCGTGGCAGTGGGGACATTCGCCCGTGATATAGCGGTCGGCCAGGAAGGTCTTGGCCTCTTCGTCATAGTATTGCTCGCTCTCTTTTTCCACAAACTCGCCCTTGTCGTAGAGTGTGCGGAAGAAGTCGGAGGCCAGTTGGCGATGGGTGGGCGAAGTGGTGCGGCCGAAGAAGTCGAACGAGATGCCGAAGCCTTCAAACGACTCGCGGATGACGCGGTTGTAGCGGTCTACGACTTCCTGTGGCGTGCAGCCCTCTTTGCGGGCACGGATGGTGACGGGCACGCCGTGTTCGTCTGAGCCGCAGATGAAGAGCACCTCACGACCACGCAGACGGAGGTAGCGCACGTAGATGTCGGCAGGCACATAGACACCGGCAAGATGGCCGATGTGCACGCCGCCGTTGGCATAGGGCAGGGCGGCAGTGACGAGTGTGCGGTTGAATGTTTGTTTCATTATCGTGTGTGTTGTTTGTTTTGTTGTCAGTCTTATTCTTCAAGGCGTGAGCCGTCGGCAGCCCGTCGGTGTTTCCAGCGTCGGTGGCTCCAGAGCCATAGGTGGGGCTGGCGGCGGATGATTTGTTCAAGCTCGCGCATATATTGCTCGGTGAGCGTATAGTCGGGGAAGTCTTTGGGCTCTTCGGTCATACGGCGCAAGACGAGGTGGTAGTAGCCACGGCGTACGCGGCGGATGTCGGCAAAAAAGATGGCGGCGTCCACCTTTTTGGCGATGCGCTCAGTGCCGGTGAACACGGGCGTGTCTTGATGTAGAAAGTCCACCCAGTCGTGTATGCTGTTCCAGCCGGGCGCTTGGTCTGAGATGAAGCCGATGCAAGTTTTTTTGCCGTCGCGGCGCAGCTGGAGGATATGGCGTAGGGCCTCATATTTTGAAATGTTTTCAGAACCGAAGCGCGAGCGCATCTCAAGGAACAGCCGGTCGAAGGCCTTGTTTTTCAGCGGTCGGTAGAGTTGGCCGCCGTGTGAGTCTTCTTTTTTATACCAAAGGGGGATGGACGACACCCATTCCCAGTTGCAATAGTGGCCGAGGAAGATGAAGACAAAAGGTTTCTTTTCGAGCGAGCGCTCCATCTCGTCCACGCCTTCGATGACCATACGGCGCATCATCTCCTTGCGCGACATGGAGAGCAGTTTGAGCGTCTCGACCACGTAGTCGCAAAACCAGCGATAGAAGCGGCGGCGTATCTTGCGGCGTTCTTGGGTCGTGAGTTCCGGGAAGGCATTGTTGAGGTTCTCTGTCACCACCTTGCGCCGATAGCGTGCCACATAATAAAGCAGGGGAAAGCACAAGTCCGACAAGACATAGAGCACGCCCAAAGGCAGGCGGGAGATGAGGCGGAGCAGTGGCAGGAGCAATTTCATAAGGAGCGGGATGCTGGAGGGTGGAGAAGTTCAGGCCGTGGTGGAGACCGCTTTATTGCACTTTGGCCGTTTGTGGATTGCGCAGGCCGCTGGCTCCCACGAGGAAGGCTTTGGCCGTACCGAAGTTGAGGTTGAGGTCAAGACGCACGGGGATGTGGTTTTTGTCGTCGGTCACGTAAAACCGCACCACTTCCTTCTCTTTGCCTTTCTCATTTTCCACAAAAGCAAACACGAGGCAGCGGTAGGTGGTGTTGGACTTCTCCATCTTGAACTTCTTCTTGCCTTTGTAGACGATATATTGCCAGTCGCAGTTGTGTCCGTCGGCCATCATAAACTTGATGCGATGCCCCACCTTGTAGCCGCTAGCGTCGAAGGAGCGGGCACGCAGGAGCATACTGATCATGTCGTAGATGCAGTATTTCGACGAAAGTTTTTTATAGATGGGCTTATCGTTGTTTTTCTGGTGGCGCATGTCGACGTGGCACTGCCCATCGTCATATTTATACCACACCTGGTCTTTGCGGTAGGTCTTGCCCTCAAAGGCCGCTTTGATATAATAGCGCGGTACGAGGTCGAGGTCGCAATAAGACGTGAGGGTGTCGCGCATGACGAAGTATTTGTCGGCCTGCTTCGACCCACGGGTGATGAGATAGGTCTTCAAGGCCGGTTTGCCCTGGTAAATGGTCTGCGTGGTGTTCATATAAGCCGTACCGGCCTTGACCCAGACAAACTTCCAGTTGAAATAGAGGTCGTACATCAGGGTCTCACCGCTCTGGAAGGCGGTGTTGCGCGACGAGCATTGTGCCCAGGCGGCAGTGGTCGTGAGCACGATGGCAGCGATGAGGGTGATGAGTTTTTTCATGACAGATAGTCTTTTAGGTGGTGTGCCGCTGCGACTTATTTGTTGCGCAGACGTTCAGCGTTGCGGTTTTTGACGGTTTTCTCCTTGTCGGCCTTTTGTTTGGTGATGGCCTCAGGCTTCTGCTTGTATAGAGGCCTTTCGTCGGGCCGCCAGGTCTGTTCGATGTCCCAGTTGGCCCTCACCTCCAATTCGTGGGGGAAATAAAAGACCTCTTCAGGTTCCAGTTGCTTGGCATAGTCGCCCGTGTCCCAGCGTCCGTTGCGGTTGTGGTCGTAGAAGAGCCGCATATAATATTTCCCCGGCTTGATGTAGTAGAAGTCGGCCCGTCCGTTTGTGGCGCTGACCTGCCGCTCCACTTTCGTGTCAGATGTGAGCAGTTGCACCGTTGCCGTCGAGTCGGCCCCGGGCAGGTGGACGAAGAGGCTGCCAAACTGGTCTTCCTTGCCGTAAGAAAGGTCGAAGGTCACTTTGTTGTTGACCAGTCCGTAGAGGCCGGTGACAGCGGCCGAGTCGATGGTGACCTCATATTTCTGTCCGTAGCGCCATTCGCCCAATATCTGGAAGCCCATCGTCGGACTGCCCTTGGGCAGATGGTGGTTCACCACGAGCGCCATCGGGGCGTCTATCATCAGTGAGTCTTGCCTGAGTCGCAGATGGATGGCCGCCGTGTCGAGCCGCGTAATCGGTTCGTCGAAGGTCACCGAAGGGTTGTAGAGCAGGGGCATGCCGCTGCCGCCGAGCGTGTTGACGCGCAAAAACTGTTGTGGCGGTGTCTCTTGCGAGTAGTCGCCGCGTTTGTGGCGTTTCTCCAGTTGTTTTTGCCATTTCTCGTCGGCTTCGGCCTTTTGTTTGAGTCGTCGGGCCATCGTGTGGCGCGGGACAATTTCGAGTGTGTCGCTTTGCCAGACGTTGCAGGCGAGCGAGTCGTCGTAGGCATCATAGGTGTAGACCATCCGCAGACTGTCCACCTGCGGCAAGTCTACCGTGCGCAGCCAGTAGGTGATGGTGTCGTTGGAGGCATTGGCCTGTTCGAGCAGCAGTTCTTCGGCGTTGAAGTTGAGTCCCGTGATTTTCGGGCGCTCGGTCGAGGCTGCCGTGAAATACATTCTGAACCACTCCGGTTCGTCGCGTTGTGACTTGAGAAAGCGTCGGTCGGTCCTCACGGGACTGAAGGCGCGCAAGACGAGGTCGTCGGGCTTGTAGTGGGTGAAGTGCACGATGCTGATGCTGTCGTAGTGGATGCTGTCGTGCCAGGCCGTGTCTTGTCGCACGTCGGGGAAACTCGTGGGCGTGATGTCTTGGCGCAGGGCCGCCATCATTTCGCCGGGCGACATTTTGAAGTCGCCGTCGAGGTCTTTGAGTGCATAGATGCGATAGGTGCCCGGGGCAATGCCTTTGATGCAGAAATGGCCGCGACTGTCGGTGCGGGCCACGCGCTCGAAGGGCAGAGCCGTGAACGCCGAGTCGTTGAGGTTGCTGTGCAGGCCCACGAGCAGTCCCTTTTGCGGTTCGAGGTTTTCGGCCGCCAACACGTAGCCGGCAATCTCCATCGTGTCAATGGCGCTGCCGGTAGAGAAGAAATAGGTGAAGTTGCCCAACGGGTTGCCCTCGTTGCTGTCTTCGATGGCGTCTGAGAAGTCTATGGTGTAGGTGGTGTTGGGCTTGAGCGTGTCGGTCAGAGTGACGTTGATGCGGCGTCCCGAGGCTTTGATTTCGGGCACCTCAATCTGTGGCGGCGACACGGTGACCTTCTCGCTCGGGTTTTCCACCTTGATGAGTTCGTCAAAGAGCAGGCTCACCTTTTTCGTCTTGATGTTCACGCTGCCAATGGCCGGCGTCATGCTCACGATGCGCGGCGGCGTTTCGTCGTAGGGACCGCCGTCGGGGCCGCTGCCGGGATTGGCACAAGCCCAGAGCGTCACCGCCATGAGGGAGGTGAGCACGAGGTGGAGGAGTTTTCGGAGAGAAGCGTGAGGCATAATATATATAAGGAGTGGCCGGCGGCCTGATGTGTGGGGAATGTCGGCGTCGAGGTCTTAAATCATGGCCAGGATTTGCTCGATGATGTCGCGGTTGTTGGCCAGTCGGGGCACTTTGTGCTGTCCGCCCAGTTTGCCTTTGCTCTTGAGCCAGTCGTTGAAGAGTCCCGGGCGGGCTTGGACGATTTCGAGGCGTTGCAGGGTGAGGTCTTTATAGCGTTTGGCCTCATAGTCGGAGTTGATTTCCTGCAGGGCGCGGTCGAGGACGTCGGCAAACAGCTCCAGGTCGGCCGGGGCCTTGTCAAACTCCACTATCCATTGGTGGCGGCACTGTCCGTATTCGTTCATAAACACCGGAGCGGCGGTGTATTCCGACACCACGGCTCCCGTCTCGGCACAAGCCTTGGCCAGCCCCTTCTCGGCGTTGTCCACAATCAGTTCCTCGCCGAAGGCGTTGATAAAACTCTTCGTGCGGCCTGAGATGATGAATTTGTAGGGCTTGACCGAAGTGAAACGCACCGTGTCGCCAATCTGATAGCGCCACAGACCGCACGAGGTGGAAATGACGATGGCGTAGTTCTTGCCGGCTTCGACCTCCCAGAGCGGTATGACCGTGGGGTTGTCTTTGCCCACCTCTTCGAGCGGAATGAACTCGTAAAACACGCCATAGTCCAGCATGAGCAGCATCGCCGTGTCGGTAGGGTCGTCTTGCAGGCCAAAGAAACCTTCAGAGGCGTTGTAGGTCTCCATATAGTGCATCTTGGGCGAGCGGATGAGGCGGCGGTATTGTTCGCGGTAGGGCGTGAAGGCCACACCGCCGTGGAAAAACACCTCCAGGTTGGGCCATACCTCGTCAAGATATTCCTTGCCAGAGAGTTCCAGCACGCGGTTGATGACAGCCATCATCCACGAGGGCACGCCCGAGAGGTTGGTCACGTTTTTCTTGATGGCGATTTCGGCGATGCGGTCGCGTTTTTCTTCAAAATCAGAGAGCAGGGCCACCTTCTTGGGCGGTATTCTCACGCAGTTGACCATCGGGTTGATGTTTTCGATGAGAATGGCGCTCAAGTCGCCCACGAGCGAGTGGGGCAGGTTGTAGTTGGGGGCGTGGCTGCCGCCAAGGATGAGGGCCCGTCCGTCGAAGAGCCGGCTCTCTGGCACGTTGTGCAGATAGAGGCTCACGGCGTCGCGTCCGCCGGCGTAGTGGGTGTCTTTCAAGCCGTCGGCGCTCACGGGGATGAACTTGCTCTTGTCGTTGGTTGTGCCCGACGACTTGGCATACCATTTCACCCTGCCCGGCCAGAGCACGTCGCGCTCGCCGCGGCGCATCCGGTCGATGTGGGCTTTCAGTTCTTCGTAGGTGTTGACGGGTACCTGTGCGGCAAAGTCTTTATAGTCTTTGCAGTCAGCGTAGCCGTGTTGCCGTCCCCACTCGGTGTTTTTGGCTTTGCACAAGAGGTGGGCCAGCACTTGGCGCTGTATCTCTTCGGCCTCGGTGTCGTAGCGGCGGATGGCACCGACGCGCGACTTGAAGAACGGTTTGATGATGGAGGTCAGGCTCATGGTTTTATAAAGCATAACGAGACGCGGCTCTGTCGGGGCCTCGTCTCTTGTGGTTTTTCTTATGGAATGTCAGGCCGTTTCGTCGGGCTTGGTGGCTTGCCAAACGGCGTCGGCGGCGCCGGCATTGTTGCTGATGTATTGTCCGGCGGCGCGTCCGGCGGCATAGAGGGCCTGCTTGTCGTCGAGCAGGTGGGTGAGGGTCTGGTTGAAATCTTCCTCGCCGTGTATTTCCATACAGCCGCCACAGGCGATGAGGTCGCGGGCCTCTCTGAACTTCTGGTTGTTGGGGCCAATCATCACCGGCACTCCGTAGACGGCGGCTTCGGGCACATTGTGGATGCCTACGCCAAATCCGCCGCCCACATAGGCCACGGCCGCATAGCGGTAGATGCTTGAGAGCAAGCCGTAGCAGTCGATGATGAGGCAGTCGGCCTCGGCCACCGACTTGGTTGTGGCCGCACTGTAGCGCAACGATGGCCTTTCGAGCTTGCGCTCAATCTCGGCCAGATGCTCCTCGCTCACCACGTGGGGCGCCAACACGAGTTTCAGTCCCGGCCGGGCGTTGAAGTAGGGGATGATGAGGTCTTCGTCGGGACCCCAGCTGCTTCCGGCCACCAGCACCGGCCATACACCGGCAAACCGCTCCACGAGCGGCAGGGGCTTGGCGGCCTCGCGGATGTCGAGCACGCGGTCGAAGCGTGTGTCGCCCGTCACCGTCACGGCCTTGATGCCCAGGCGCCCGAGCAGTTCGCGCGAGTGTTCGTTTTGCACGAAAAAGTGCGTCACGTGGCGCAGGCAGCGGGCATAGCCCCGGCCATAGGGGCGGAAGAAGATTTGGTCTTCTCTGAAAATGCTCGAAACGCTGTAGACGGGGATGCCGCGGCGATGGAGCGTGTTGATATAATTGCGCCAAAACTCATATTTGATGAAGTAGGCGGCTTTGGGACGGGCCAGTCGGATGAACTTGCGGGCGTTGGCCGGCGTGTCGAAGGGCAGATAACACACCGTGTCGGCGCCTTCGTAGTTTTTTCTCACCTCATAGCCCGAGGGCGAGAAGAAGGTGAGCAGGATGCGTGCCTCGGGGTGAGCCTTGCGCAAGCGTTCGATGAGTGGCCGGCCTTGTTCAAACTCGCCGAGCGAGGCGGCGTGAAACCAGTAACATTCGCGCTCGTCGTTCACACTGCGCAAGATGCGCCATGTGTTGCGGTGGCCGCGCATCAGCAGTTTGGCTTTCTTGTTGAAAAGCGACGCTATGTTGGCGGCCAGCATGTAGAGGTATATCGCGAGAGAATACATAGTCCGTGGCGGTTAAGGGTGGACTGTGGTGGGTTTAGGCCGGCAGGGCGGCAATGGCGGCCTGCATGCGGCTCAGGGTCTCGTCTTTGCCGAGGAAGGCGGCCAGTTCGTACATGTCGGGACCCTTGCCCGTGCCCACCAGACACACACGCCAGGGGTTCCAGGGCTTGATGCCCGTCTCTTCGGCCCAGGCGTCGATGGCAGCCTTCTGGCTCTCTACACTGAAATCGTCAAGTTCGTCCAGCTTTTGGGCCAGTGCCTGCATCTCGGCGGCGGTGCCTTCTTTCCAGTTCTTGCGTGTGAACTTGTCGTCCATCGTGTAGGCCTCGGGGGCTGTGAAGAAGAAGTCGCACATCGGCCAAAGGTCGGCAATGAAGTTGATCTTCTTCATTTTCATCATGCCCACCACGGCGGCCGCACGCTCGGCGGTGGTGTGGATGCCGTTGGCCTCGAGTATTTGCATGAAAGCCGGGGCCAGTTGGGCGTCGGGGGTGTTGATGAGGTATTCGCGGTTAAACCACAACCCCTTCACATAGTCAAAGCGTGCACCGCTCTTCGAGCACTTCTCGAGGTCGAAGAGGCTGACGAGTTCGTCCATCGAGAGGATTTCCTGGTCTGTTCCGGGGTTCCAGCCCAGCAGGGCGAGGAAGTTGATCACCGCCTCGGGCAGGTAGCCGCTTTCGCGATAGCCCGAGCAGACCGTGCCGTCGGCACCGTGCCATTCGAGCGGGAACACGGGGAAACCCAGCCGGTCGCCGTCGCGCTTGGAGAGTTTGCCTTTGCCGTCGGGCTTGAGCAGCAGGGGCAGGTGGGCAAATTCGGGCATCGTGTCGGTCCAGCCGAAGGCGCGGTAGAGCAACACGTGGAGTGGGGCACTGGGCAGCCACTCTTCGCCGCGGATGACGTGGCTCACCTCCATGAGGTGGTCGTCCACGATGTTGGCCAGGTGGTAGGTGGGCAGGTTGTCGGCACTCTTATAGAGCACCTTGTCGTCCAGAATGTCAGACATCACCTTCACTTCGCCGCGGATGATGTCGTGCACCACAATCTCCTCGCCGGGCTCCACCTTGAAGCGCACCACATATTTCACGCCGGCCTCGATGAGCCGTTGCGTCTCTTCGTCGCCCAGTGTGAGCTGGTTGCGCATTTCGCCGCGGGTGTGGGCGTCGTATTGGAAGTTTTTCACGCTCTCGCGCTTGGCGTTGAGCTCTTCGGGTGTGTCGAAAGCCACGTAGGCCTTGCCGCTCTCGAGCAGTTGGTCCACATATTTCACGTAGATGTCTTTGCGCTCGCTCTGTCGGTAGGGGCCGTAGTTGCCGCCAATGCCCACGCCTTCGTCAAAAGTGATGCCGAGCCATTTGAATGCCTCGGTGATGTAGGCTTCGGCGCCGGGCACGAAGCGGGTGGAGTCGGTGTCTTCGATGCGGAAGATGAGTTCGCCGCCCCGCTGGCGGGCAAAGAGATAGTTATAGAGGGCCGTGCGCACGCCGCCGATGTGCAGCGGTCCGGTGGGACTGGGCGCAAAGCGCACTCTCGTTTTACGTTGGGTCATAGTGGTGGTATTTTAATATTTTTTGCGAAGTTACACCAATTGAGCGAGTCTGCAAAACGGTGGTGTAAGTTTTTCGGCTTGGAGCCTTTGGTGGCTGAACGACGACACAAAGGCACCGAAATGGCCCGGCCGTCGGCATTTAACCATTTCCCGGGTTCAAAAGCCGGGGCCGAAAGTGACAAAAAGCCTCGTTTAGCTGCCAAAATGCCTATTTTGCTGTTACAAATGTCGTAAAAAGTTCACAAATTCACTCAAGCCGCCATTTTCCCTAAGGACCGTCAGTAGCGCAATAAGGCCGCTCGCCTCCGGAATAAGGCCCGTAAGTTTTCTCCCTATTCCCGTAACGTCCCCCAAAGCAAACGAAAAGGCCCTCTCAGGGCCCCTCTCTCTTATCTATATCCCGAAGGTAACGATTATGCGGCAGAGCGAAAAAGACAAATTATTGGCTTTGACGACTTGGGCAAGCCATCATAGGTGGGGTGTTCAAACATTGTGATTGACACGACGTTTGTTTTGGGTCATTCTTGAGCGGCCTTGAGAGCCCTGAAAGGGCGTACAAACATTGTGATTGACACGACGTTTGTTTGGGGGCATTCTTGAGCGGCCCTGAGAGCCCTGAAAGGGCGTAACATACCAGCCCAGGTCGTAAGGCCTGGGTATAACGATGTACATATATTCCCGGCCTGTAAGGTCGGCACATTAAGCGTTTGACTCTCAATATATTAATCTGTTCGCGCTAATTGTGCCGACCTTACAGGCCGGAACTTAGGAGGCTATATTAAACCCGGGCCTAACGACCCGGGCTAATTATGTTACGCCCTTTCAGGGCTTGCAAGGCTGTTTAATGATGCCCATTTCTTATCCGGGCCTAACGACCTGGTGCTGATATGTTACGCCCTTCAGGGCTTGCTTTGCCGTCTCAAAATTTCATTGTAACGCTAATGGACGACTGGGGGATGAGAGATAATTATCAACTGCCCTTCTCCTACCACAAAACTTCCGCAGATTACAAAACGAACAAACGAAAGGCGGACGAGCTCCAACCAAAGAACTCGTCCGCCACAACCAATTTATTTATAGACTAACGTTAGTCCGAGATTATGAGCGCCTTTTGTGGCGCTTTCGTTGAGACAAAAGGGCGTGTTATTCCCAGAGGCCGCCTTTGTTGGCTTCGTTGCCCCAAAGTGATGAACCTGAGCCGGGGCGGTTGGTGTATTGTGCGTTACCGCTTGACTCGGAGTCAATCTTCACCTTGGAGATGTTGTTCATAATGCCCTCCGTGGCGAAAGCGATGATTTCGGCGGCGGGGGTGATATATTGTTTTTTCATTTGAATGTCGTCTTTTAAGGATGGAT
>JBJFGJ010000175.1:0-35197 GCA_051892575.1 Alloprevotella sp.
AATGGGAGGCCATATTTACCCAGGCCTTCGACCTGGGCTGAAATGTTACGCCCTTTCAGGGCTTGCCGGGCCGCTCAACCCTCCCCGGCCGCTCAGCCTTCCTCGGGCCGCTCAAACTCTCTTAGTCTCTTAGACTCTTAGACTCTTATCAAAACAACATATACGCTATGAAAAGACTCTCAGCATTTCTTTTGACAGCCATCCTCTTTGTCGCCACTGCGGCTGCCCAGGCTGTCATCAAATTCGACAAAACCTCTTTCGACTTCGGCACTTTCCCCGAAGCGCAACCCCAAACCGCCATCTTCACCTTCACCAACACCGGCGACGAACCCCTCGTGGTGCATCAGGCCATGACCGTGTGCGGGTGCACGGTGGCCGAATACACCAAGACCAAGGTGATGCCCGGCAAAACCGGCCAGGTCAAGGTGGTCTATAATGGTCAGGGCAAACCCAAAGGCTATTTCAAAAAAGTCGTCACCATCCGCACCAATGCCTCCAACGCCATTACACGCCTCTACGTAGAAGGCAATATGACCATCAAGGAATAACATCACCGGCCACTATGAGCAAAAATCCCAACAATCATCTGGTCATTATGGCCGGAGGCATCGGCAGCCGCTTTTGGCCGCTGAGCAGCGAAGAACGTCCCAAACAGTTTCTCGACATTCTCGGATGTGGCAAAACCCTCATCCAACTCACCTACGAACGTTTCAAAGACCTCGTTCCGGCCGAAAACGTCTGGGTGGTGACTTCTGAAGAATATGCCACCCTCGTCGGCGAGCAACTGCCCGAGGTGAAACCCGAGCGCATCTTGCGCGAACCCTGCCGCCGCAACACCGCACCCTGCATCTGCTACGTGAGTTGGCACATCAAGAAAATCAATCCCCGCGCCAACGTCGTCGTCACACCCAGCGACCATCTCGTCTCTGACATTCCGGCCTTCCACAAAGCCGTGGCAGACGCCATGGAGTTTTCGGCCGAAACCGACGCCATCGTCACCCTCGGCATCAAACCCACGGCTCCCGAAACCGGATACGGCTACATCAAAGCCGACCTCAGCATTGCTTCTTCAAGAAAGAAAAACATCTATCGCGTAGACAATTTCACCGAGAAACCCGACCTCGAAACGGCCAAACAATACATCGCCGAACCGAGTTATCTCTGGAACTCAGGCATCTTTGTGTGGAACATCAGCACCATTGTCAACGCCTTCCGCGTCTATCAAAACAAAATGTCGAGGCAGTTTGAGCGCCTCCTCCCCATTTACGACACGCCGGCCGAAGCCGAGGCCATCGCCAAGTGTTATGCCGAGTGTGAAAGCATCTCGGTGGACTACGCCATTCTTGAGAAGGCAGAAGAAATCTTCGTTTATCCCGTCAGCTTTGGCTGGAGCGACCTCGGCACATGGGGCTCCCTGCGCACCCAACTTCCCGCCGACAGCTACGGCAACGCCGCCGTGGGCGCCCAAATCGACTTCCACGAAACCTACAACTGCATCGTCCACACGCCCGGCCTGAGACGCGTGGTCGTGCAAGGCCTCGACGGCTATGTGGTGGTTGAGAAAGACGGCACACTCCTTATTTGCAAACTCTCTGAAGAGCAACGCATCAAGCTCTTCCACTAATCCATTCCCTCTCTCCCATTCTTTTGAGTTTCACGCCCCTACTGCTTAAATGGTATGAGCGCCACGGCCGCACGTTGCCCTGGCGCGAGACGCGCGATGCCTATCGTGTGTGGATTTCTGAGATCATTCTCCAGCAGACACAGGTGGTGCAGGGCGTGGACTATTACAGGCGTTTCGTGGAGCGCTTCCCCACCGTCCAAGCCCTTGCCGCAGCCGCCGAAGACGAGGTGCTTGGGCTCTGGCAAGGCCTCGGATACTACAGTCGCGCCCGCCATCTTCACGCCGCCGCCAAAGCGGTCGTGGCCTCCGGCGGCCGTTTCCCCACAGACCACGCCGCCGTGCGCGCCCTGCCCGGTATAGGTCCCTATACAGCCGCCGCCATCTGCGCCTTTGCCTACAATCAGCCCTTTGCAGCCGTCGACGGCAACGCCTATCGTGTGCTCACCCGCGTTTTCGACATTCCCACGCCCATCGACACGCCTGCCGGTCGCCGGGAGGTGCAGGCACTGGCAGACCAATTGATAGACCGCCGGCGACCGGCCGACTGGAACGCGGCGCTGATGGATTTTGGTGCCACACATTGCACGCCGCGGCAGCCGAAATGCCACGTATGTCCGCTCTCCGACATCTGCCTTTCATGCGCCGCCGACACTGTGACGGACCGGCCCGTCAAGTCGAGACGTGTGGCTGTGGCTGAACGCTTCTTTGTCTATGTCTTTCTCAGTTACGACGGACTCATTTATCTCTGCCGTCGTGGCTCAGGCGACATTTGGGCAGGCCTCTACCAGCCCCTTTTGTTGGAATTTGACCACCGGCCTTCCGACGCCGAAACACTTCAAGTAATCATTGATAACATTGGGACTAATGAATTAAAGGTAAAGACTTTGGAGAAAGGAATAAAGCACTTGCTCACCCATCGCCGCCTTTATATCGATGCCTACGCTGTGGCGCTTGACGCCCCGTTTGAGCGTGAAGGTTTTGTAGCCGTGAAGGCCGATGAAATCGACGCTTATGCCGTGCCTCGGCCCGTAGAAAGGCTGTTGGAGCGCGTGTTGGAGTGAGCGCACGCACGGTTTTGTCTTTGCTCCTGTGCCGCTTTCGCATTATATTTGTACTGACAAAGGAAAAGAGGTGCCCTTCGGTGCCTCTTTTTATTGACTCTCAGGGCTTTACGGGGATAAGGGGAGTTCTTCCCGGCCTTATGACAGCAAAAACTCGCCTTATTCCAGTCGATTTCAATCGGCTTCCGGTTTTGGAAAGTCGCCTTTGGGGAAGTCTCAACCTTATTTTCAGCGGGCGGATAATAAAAATCGCCGATTTCATCATAGATTTCGTCACTTATGGGCGCGTGATTTGAACAAAAGAATTACCGCTGAGAAGGCTCATTCCTGCCCCAAGATGTTGCATTTCCACGTCTGTGACTATCCCGTCTGATTTTTTTGGCGTAACTTCGCAGTCTGAAAATTTGACGTATGATTGAAGCAGCTCTTTTTGACCTAGACGGCGTCATCATAGACACCGAACCCTCCTATACGCGCTTTTGGCGACAGGCCGGGCGCGACTTTGGTGTTCCCCACGACAACTTTGCTGAAATCATAAAAGGCCAGACCTTGACCCACATACTTTCCACCTATTTCCCCGAACCTGAGCGCGCCCGGGAGGTGGTGAAGGCGTTGGCCGATTTTGAAGCCACGATGGACTTTCCGCTTGTGCCGGGAGCCTTGGAGTTTGTGGAGACTCTGCGAAAGCGGGCCATTCCCACGGCTGTGGTGACGAGTTCGGACCAGACCAAAATGCAAAGCCTCTATCGTGCACGGCCCGACTTCACGACCCGTTTCGACGTCATTCTTACCGCCGAAGACGCCCGACGCTCAAAACCAGCCCCCGACTGCTACCTCACTGCGGCACGGCACCTCGGCAAAGACATCAGTGCCTGCGCCGTGTTTGAAGACAGTGTCAACGGCCTGAAAGCCGGACGGTCGGCTGGCGCAATAGTGGTGGGCCTGACCACATCGCTGCCTGCATACGTCGTCGGGCCGCTCTCAGACTTTGCCATCCCCGACTTTACCCACATTCACGAGGTGGCGCCGCTCGGCGACATCTGAACCGCCTATCGTTTTTCTCATAAACAATCACTCATCTACCTATATAATTATGTCAGCCTATATACCCGAAAACAATAAGAAAGTGACTGCCCTGCGCTTGCGCGAAATGAAACGGGCGGGCGAAAAGATTGCCATGCTCACGGCCTACGACTATACTACGGCCGCCATTGTAGATGCCGCCGGCGTAGATGTCATTCTTGTGGGCGACAGTGCCTCAAACGTGATGTTGGGACACCAAACCACTCTGCCCATAACGCTTGACGAAATGATGGTCTTTGCCTCGGGAGTGGCCAGAGCCGCACGGCGTGCGCTCGTGGTGTGTGACATGCCATTCGGCACCTATCAGGTTTCTCAAGAAGAAGCAGTGCGCAATGCTGTGAAAATCATTCAGAAAACGGGAGTTGACGCAGTGAAACTTGAAGGTGGAAGAAGAATCATCGAAGCCGTGCGAGACATCATCGAGTGTGGCATACCCGTGATGGGGCATTTGGGTTTGACGCCGCAGAGCATCAACGCCTTTGGCACCTATGCCGTGCGTGCTCGCGAGGAGGCCGAGGCCGAGCGTCTCGTGGCCGATGCCCATGCGCTGGAAGAGGCCGGCTGTTTTGCCCTTGTGCTGGAAAAAATCCCTGCCGCACTGACTGCGCGTGTGGTGGGCGAACTGTCCATACCGGTCATTGGCATAGGCGGCGGCGATGCCGACGGCCAGGTGCTGGTGATTGACGACATGCTGGGTAAAAATCCTGCTTTCAAGCCCAAGTTTGTGCGGCGCTATGCCGACCTTCACACCGTGATGACCGACGCCATCGGGGCCTACGTCACCGACGTGAAAAACGCCACTTTCCCCTCGGCCGACGAGCGGTATTGAGACCATCGCAGGTGACTGAGCGTGACCGAATGCTTCAATCACAGCAAATCGCACAGACTCAATCGGTTACAAGCCTGTGACTGTGTGATTGGGAAAAAGGTAAAAATTTGGGGGAAGTAGGATTCTGGCGGCTCGAAGAAATTATGCATTGGACAACCTCGCCGGGCCAAGGTCAAAAAAGCACCGGGCACCGGGCCGGCATCTTTTGGCCTTTCCACTCTCGTGCAGACGCCCAGGCTCAAAAATCCCCTTTATTTTATTTCTCCCGCACCCGGTGTTTCGTTTCGACATCCCCTCGGTGAGCGTCCTAAAACGCCTCAAAAAGACTAAAAATGCCAAATTTCGGGTTTCGAACCTTGAATTTGGCGTTTTTTTGTTTTGTCGTTGACGGGCTTTGGCTTAATTTTGCATAGATAAACTCTGGTGAGCAACAATACTATCAAACACCTTTAATATATTATATGACTCCTGAAGACAAAATCATCCAAGTCAATATAGAGGAGGAAATGAAGACCTCTTATATCGACTATTCGATGTCGGTCATCGTGGCGCGTGCGCTCCCCGACGTGCGCGATGGCTTCAAGCCGGTGCACCGCCGCATCCTTTACGGTATGCTCGGACTGGGCAACACCCACGACAAACCCACACGCAAATCGGCCCGTACGGTCGGCGACGTGCTCGGTAAGTATCACCCCCACGGCGACAGTTCTGTCTATGGCGCCCTCGTGCGTATGGCCCAAGACTGGAACATGCGCTACACCCTCGTGGAAGGACAGGGCAACTTCGGTTCGGTGGACGGCGACTCTCCCGCTGCCATGCGTTACACCGAAGCCCGACTCAGCCAGGTGGGCGAAGCCTGCATGACCGACCTCGACAAAGAGACCGTGGACATGGCGCCCAACTTCGACGACTCGCTCGAAGAGCCCACAGTGATGCCCACACGCATCCCCAACTTTCTCGTGAACGGCGCCAGCGGCATTGCCGTGGGTATGGCCACCAATGTGCCCACACACAATCTCGGCGAAGTCATTGACGGTTGCGTGGCCTATATCGACAACGAAGACATCACCGTCGACGAACTCATGCAATACGTCAAGGCTCCCGACTTCCCCACGGGCGGTTATATCATGGGTATGCAGGGCGTGAGAAGCGCCTACGAAACGGGACGCGGACGCGTGGTGATGAGAGCCAGAGCCGAAATTGAAAACGGACCGCAGCACGACATCATCGTGGTCAACGAAATACCCTATGGCGTGAACAAGGCCGAACTCATCAAGAGCATCGCCGACCTGGTGAACGAAAAGAAGATTGACGGCATTGCCAATGTCAACGACGAGAGCGACCGCGAAGGTATGCGCATCGTGGTGGACGTGAAACGCGACGCCAACGCCGGCGTGGTGCTCAACAAGCTCTACAAGATGACGGCGCTGCAAACGAGCTTCTCCGTGAACTGCATTGCCCTGGTGCACGGCCGACCGAAACTGCTCACCCTCAAAGACTGCATCAAGTATTTCGTAGAACACCGCCACGACGTGGTCATTCGCCGAACACGCTACGACCTGCGCAAGGCCGAAGAGCGTGCCCACATCCTCGAGGGGCTCATCATTGCCAGCGACAACATCGACGAGGTGGTGCACATCATCCGGGCTTCGAAAACACCGGCCGAGGCCATCAGCAACCTCATGGCCCGTTTCAACCTCGACGAGATACAGGCCAAGGCCATCGTCGACATGCGCCTGGCTCAGCTCACCAACATCCAGCAAGACAAACTGCACCAGGAATACGCTGAAATCGAGCAGCGCATTGCTTATTTGCAAGAAATCCTCAACAACCCCGAGGTGTGCAAGAAGGTGATGAAAGACGAACTCATCGAGGTGAAGGAGAAATATGCCGACGAGCGCCGCTCTGAAATCATGCTCTCAAACGAGGAGTTCAACCCCGAAGACTTCTATGCCAACGACGAGGTGGTGATCACCATCAGCCATCTGGGTTACATCAAACGCACGCCGCTGGCCGACTTCCGCGCACAAAACCGCGGTGGCGTGGGCTCGAAAGGCGCCTCGACACGCGACGAAGATTTCATCGAATACATCTACCCCGCCACGATGCACAACACGATGCTCTTCTTCACGGCCAAAGGACGCTGCTTCTGGCTCAAAGTGTATGAAATACCCGAAGGCGCCAAAAACTCAAAGGGCCGCGCCGTGCAGAATATGCTCAACATCGACCCCGACGACAGCATAAATGCCTGCCTGCACATCAAAAAACTGGGCGATGCAGAGTTTTGTCGCACACACTTCGTTATCTTTGCAACCAAACAGGGCATCATCAAGAAAACCTGCCTCTCGGAATATTCCCGTCCCCGCACCAACGGCGTCAACGCCATCGGCATCCGCGAAGACGACCGCGTGATTGGCGTGTGTCTGACCAACGGCTCGGACGAGATTATGCTGGCCAACCGCAGCGGCCGCGCCATACGCTTCAACGAAAACGCCGTGCGGCCTATGGGACGCACCGCCACCGGTGTGCGCGGTATGACGCTCGACGAAGGCGGCAACGACGAAATCGTCGGCATGATTTGCATCAACGACAAGGAGCGTGAGACCGTGCTCGTGGTGAGCGACCAGGGTTATGGCAAGCGCTCGGAAGTGGAAGCCTATCGCATGACCAACCGAGGCGGCAAGGGCGTGAAGACACTCCAGGTGACCGAAAAGACCGGACGCGTGGTAGCCATCAAGGCTGTGACCGACGACGACGACCTTATGATCATCAACAAGAGCGGCATCACCTTGCGCATGAAACTTGAGAACGTACGCGTGATGGGACGCGCCACACAGGGCGTGCACCTCATCGAACTGGAAAAACGCCGCGACGAGATTTCAAGCATCTGCCAAGTGCCCAAACAGACCGACGACGAAGCCGAACAGCCCGCGGTCGAAGACACCGCCGAAGCAGACGGCGCAGTACCTGCCCAAACCAACGAAACAGAAAACAATCAGGAATAACCCCTCAATCTAAAAACCAGAAAATTATGAAAAAGCTCTTATTCACTTTGGCCGCCACACTGTTTGCCGGTGGGGCCGTGGCCCAAAACAGCGCCGTGTTCAAGGCTCAGGCTTTGGAACAAAAGCAAGACATAGCCGGTGCCATCAGTGTGCTCAACGAGGCCTTGGCCAACCCCAAGACCACCAAGCAGGCGCAAATGTATAATATGCTTGGCGAAAACTATGCCAAGCTCTTCAACAACGAACTCAACGCCGCAGTGCGCCAGATGCCCTTCGACACGGCCAAGTTCTGCACCCTCCTCGACCAGATGATTGACGCCTACACCAAGAGTCACGAGTTTGACGTGGCTCCCGACAAAAAAGGCAAAGTCAACCCCAAATTCCAGCAGGCCAACAAGGCTCGTATGATGTTCATGCTCGACTACTACAACTACGCTGCACAGTTCAACTATCAGAACCACAACATCGACAAGGCCGTAGAGTATTTCTCCAAATACCTCGAGCTGCCCAAGAACCCCATCTTCAGCCAAGCCGAAACCGACAGTATCTATTCTGCCAAACAGTCGGCCTACAGCCAAACCCGCTTCAACCTGGCCTACCTTGCCTTCAACCAGAAAAACTGGGACAAGGCCATCGCCTGTGCCGACGACGCGCTTAAAGACACTATCGGTACACGCGACCTGCTGCTCATCAAAATGAACTCGCAACTGCAAAAAGGCGACTCGGCCGCTTGGCTCAATACACTCAAAGAGGCCGTGACACGCACCGAAGACGAAGGCTTCATGCAAAACCTGCTCTATCACTACGTGACCAAAAACGACGTGAAGAGCGCCGAGGAAATGGGCAACGAAATGGTGGCCGCCAATCCCAACAGCAAGGCCGCATGGTATATGAAAGGCTGCGTGGAACTCAATCTCAAGAAAGACTATCCCGCAGCACAGGAAACCTTCAAGAAGGCCCTCAACATCGACCCCGACTACGTAGAAGCCAACACCAACATCGCCTATGCCTACATCAACCAGATTGTAGCCGAAAGCTACTCGGGCAAATTCAAATACGTGGGCACAGGCAAGGTGGTGCCGATGAAAGACAAAGCCCTCTATGAAAAGGAACTGGCCACTGTCAAGAGCTACTACCAAAAGGCCCTGCCCCATATGCTGAAGGTGCGCGAACTCAAACCCGAAGAACCCCGCAAATGGGCCTACACCCTGCAGATGATCTACGAAAACCTTCAGATGAAAGCCGAAAAAGCTGAAATCGACGAAATCATCAAAAATCTCTAAGCTCTCCCTGAGCACACATAAGCCAACAAGTCAACGAGCGGGCAAGCCGTTTTGCCATAAAGCACTTGCCGTCTCGTTGACTTGTAAACTTATTGAAAAACTGCCCCTACATCGACACCAACACAAGACTCAACACGACACAGACCCACAAGATGCTGAAAAAGACCGTCCTGCTCTTATGGCTCATTACGCTCACCCTGCCTCACCTCACGGCACAAAAGGCTTTGAAGCAGATACGCACCTGCCTCAAAGACAAAAAAGCCGACGAGGCCATGAAGCTCGTGCAGCAGCTGGAAAAAGACACCACGACAACCGAATGGGCCAAACTCTATGACTACGCCAAGCAGGCACAAATCATCAAAAACGACAAAGAGAACGAGAAACTCTATCTCAAACAAGCCTACGACACAGCCGCTCTCTTCAACACGGCCTTGCAGGCTTGTGATTTTATCCTCAAATGCGACTCCGCCGAACAAAGACAGCAAACACAAGAAGGCGACAAACCCAAATACCGTAAGACCAACGCCCGCATCCTCCACGACTACTATCCCAACATACACGCCGGCGGCCGATGGTTTTATGCCAGGAAAGACTACGCCTCGGCCATGCGTCTCTTGAAAATGGCCCTCGACTTGCCGCATCAGCCCATATGGGGAGACGACAAACAAGTGACCCAAAAAGCCGGCTACACCGCCGCCGCCCAACTCTATCTTTGGGCAGCCTATCATAGTCGCAACTGGGACGAGACCAACCGCTACAGAGACATTGCTCTGGCCGACACGCTCACGGCCCGACGCACTTCGCTCGAGATGCTTTCACTCGCAGCCGAGGCTCGCCAAGACACGGCCGACTATCGTGCCCTGTTGCTGCTCGGACACAAAGACTATCCCTCACACCCCTTCTTTTTCACACACTTGTCCGACCTCTATGCCCGCGCCGGACAATATGACCGCCAACTGGCACTGGCCGACAGACGCCTGGCCGAAGACGCCACCGACGCTTGGGCTCTCGAAGCCCAAAGTCTGGCCCTTATCGGTCTTAAAAGCTACGACGAAGCCATCAAGGCAGCCGAACTGTGCATAGCCACCGACACCACCCACACCGACGCGTGGTATTACGTCGGCTTGGCCTATTACTCTATGGCAAAAGCCATCGTCTTGCCGGCCAACATCAACTCAAAAGCCTACCAAAACGCCCTGGCACGACAAAAACAACTCTACACGCTGGCACAGCCTTATATGGAAGAGTACAGAATGAAAAAGCCGGACGAAAAAGCCAAATGGGCTCCTATACTCTATCAAATCTATTTCTCGCTCAATCTGGGCAGCCGATTTGAAGAGATGGAAGACATCATCAAGACTCTTTCCGACTGAAACGCGGTAGCCATTTATTCTTTCATACCACCTTATCCCTCCAGGCAATCACACAGCCTCACAACCTTATGCTAACACCTACGCCTCTACGCCCGCCCTATCATACACCGCACGGCACCTACCCTTTCCAACTCATTTCCATCGACGACATCCTGCCGGCCATAAAGCTTGGCATTGCCGAAGAAGACGAAGAGATTGCCCGGATTGTCGGCAATCCCGAACCACCTACCTTCGACAATACCATCGTGCCTTTTGAGCGAGCCGGCGAGTTGCTCGACCGTGCCACCACGTATATGTACAACCAGCTGAGCGCCGAGACAAACGACCGACTTGACGCCGTGGCCCAAGAGGCCGACCCCCTGCTTTCGGCTCATCGGTCGGACGTGATGCTCAACGAAGCGCTCTTCCACCGCATCAAGACCGTCTATGACCAACTTGACCGATACGAAGGCGAGGAACGGATGTTGCTGGAACGGATGTATGAAAACTTCAAACGCTCAGGCGCCACGCTCGACGGTGAAGGCAAAAAACGATTGAGGGAAATCACGGCAAAGCTCTCGAGTCTCTCTCTCCAGTTTCAGCAAAACCTGCTCGCGGCCACCAATGCCTATGAACTTCACATCACCGACGAAAGCCGTCTTACCGGATTGCCGGAAACGTCGCTCAGCCAAGCTCGGCAGACGGCCCAAGAGCGGGGCAAAGACGGCTGGTGTTTTACTCTGCACGCTCCAAGCTACATCCCCTTTATGGCCTATGCCGAAGACCGCGACTTGCGTCGGGAGATGTTTGAAGCCTATGGCCGCCGGTGCATTGCCGGCAGTGAGCACGACAATGCCGGCATAGTGGCGGAGTTGGTGAACCTGCGTCTTGAAATGGCCCGTCTGTTGGGCTACCACACTTACGCTGACTACGTGTTGCAGCGCCGTATGGCCCACGACACCGTCGCCGTCGACAAACTGCTCGACGACTTGCTCACGGCCTATAAACCACAGGCCGAGAAAGAGGTTGAGGCCGTGAACCAATTGGCCAAGAGCGAGAAGGGCGCCGACTTTGATTTTATGCCGTGGGATTTTGCTTTCTATTCCCGAAAACTCAAACAGGCACTTTTTGACATAGACGCCGAAATGCTGCGCCCCTACCTCGAACTTAGTGCGGTGATAAAAGGCGTGTTTGGCCTGGCCACAAAACTCTATGGCATCACTTTCAAACCCAATGCCGACATCCCCGTCTATCATCCCGACGTCGTGGCCTATGAGGTGAACGACGCCGACGGCCGTTTCCTCGCCGTGCTCTATGCCGACTTCCATCCGCGCGAAGGCAAACAAGGCGGAGCCTGGATGACCAACTATCGCGAAGAGCAGAACGGCACGGACCGTCCCCACGTGGCAGTGGTGATGAACTTCACACGCCCCACGGCCGACAAGCCGGCCCTGCTCACGCTCTCCGAGGTCGAAACCTTCCTCCACGAGTTCGGTCACGCTCTCCACGGCATCTTTGCCGAGACCCGTTTCGCCAGTTTGAGCGGTACGAATGTGCTTTGGGATTTTGTCGAACTGCCTTCTCAGTTTATGGAAAACTACATCACCGAGAAAGACTTCCTCGACACGTTTGCCCGTCATTATCAGACCGGCGAGCCTCTGCCCGACAGTCTGATTGAGCGCATACGCCGGGGCCGCAACTTCAACGTGGCTTATGGTTGCATAAGGCAGGTGTCTTTTGGTTTGCTCGATATGGCTTGGCACACCCTTACGGCACCATTTCATGGCGATGTGTGCACATTCGAGCGCAAGGCTTGGGCGGCAGCCAGACTGATGCCCGAGACAGCCGACTCCTGCATGACGGTGCAGTTCAGCCACATCATGAGCGGCGGCTACTCGGCCGGCTACTACAGCTACAAATGGGCCGAGGTGCTCGATGCCGATGCCTTCAGCCTCTTCAAGGAAACCGGCATTTTCAACCGAGAGACGGCAGCGCAATTCCGCCGACAAATCCTCTCGCGTGGCGGTACCGAAGACCCCGGCGTCTTGTTCCGCCGTTTCCGTGGCCGCGACGCCTCCATCGATGCTTTGATGGCCCGCGACGGCCTTTCACGCCAATGACAATCACAGACCTACACCATATTATATATGAAAGACAAGCAAGACGAACTCGACAAGCGCTATCTGCGTATGGCATCCATCTGGGCCGAAAACTCTTATTGCCAGCGCCGACAGGTGGGCGCCCTCATCGTCAAGGACAAAATGATCATCAGCGACGGCTACAACGGTACGCCTTCGGGCTTTGAGAATGTCTGCGAAGACGAACAGGGCGTGACCAAGCCCTACGTGTTGCACGCCGAGGCCAACGCCATCACCAAAATAGCCCGCTCGGGCAACAACTCCGACGGCGCCACACTCTACGTCACCGATTCGCCCTGCATCGAGTGCAGCAAACTCATCATCCAAGCAGGCATCCGCCGTGTGATTTTTTCAAGAAAATACCGGCTCACCGAAGGACTCGACCTCCTCAAACGGGCCGGCATCGAAATCGTACACATCCCTCTTGAAGACGCATAGCCTAAAACTCCCCTCCTTTTCACCACAGAGCATTTTATGAAAAAAGAAAGCACCTACAGGTACACGCCGATACTTGTGGCCATTGGTGTGGTCGTGGGCATACTCACCGGCAGTTTCTATGCCAGCCACTTTTCAGGCCAAAGGCTCAACATCATCAACAATTCCACCGAGAAAATCAACAGCCTTTTCCACATCATCGACGACCAGTATGTGGATGATGTGAAAATAGACGAACTTGTGGAGTCGGCTATGCCGGCCATCCTCGCCAAGCTCGACCCCCACTCGGTCTATATTCCTGCTTCCGAGGCCAAATCTTCGATGGAAGACCTCCAGGGCAGCTTCTCCGGCGTCGGCGTGCAGTTTATGATTTATAAAGACACCGTCAGGGTGGTCAAGGTGATTGCCGGCGGCCCGTCTGAACACGTTGGCGTGCGTGCCGGCGACCGCATTGTGGCCATAGACGGCAAACCCTTCACCGGTAAGGTGGCCACCAACGACGAGACGCGCAAACGTCTCAAAGGTGCGGCAGAGACACAAGTGCGCCTCACCGTCGTGAGAAGCGGCGAGGCCAAGCCGCTCAACTTCACTATTACACGCGGCGACGTGCCTGTGCAGAGCATCGACCTCAGTTATATGCTCGATGCCGAAACGGGCTACATCCGCATTCGGAGTTTTGGCGAAACCACCTATGCCGAGTGGCTGGCGGCCTTGGCCGAACTCAGTCAGCAGGGGCTGCAACGCCTCATCATCGACTTGCGGGGCAACCTCGGCGGCTATATGGCTCCGGCCATCCAGATTGCCAACGAGTTCTTGCCCAAAGGCCGACTCATCGTTTATACCCAAGGCCGCAAGTCGCCGCGTGAGGAATACACCTCCGACGGCCGCGGCACCTATCAGACCATGCCCCTTGTCTTGCTTGTGGACGAGTCGTCGGCCTCGGCCAGCGAAATTCTCGCCGGTGCCATCCAAGACAACGACCGCGGCACCATCGTCGGCCGACGCACTTTCGGCAAGGGTCTTGTGCAGGTGCCCATTGAATTTAGCGACGGCTCTATGCTCCGACTTACCAAAGCGCGTTACTATACTCCCTCGGGGCGTTGTGTGCAGAAGCCCTATACGCCCGGCGACGAGGAAGAATATGAAATGGACCTCCTCACCCGTGCCGAGCACGGCGAATATTTCTCTCGCGACAGCATCAAAACCTCGGGAGAAAAATACCACACCAAGATAGGCCGTGTGGTCTATGGCGGAGGCGGCATCATCCCCGATGTCTTCATCCCCCGCGATACGCTCGGCATCACTTCTTGGTATCGCGATGTCTACCTCTCCGGTGTGCTCAGCGAGTTTGCCTATGAAATCACCGACCGCTACCGCGCCAAATTGGCCGGCAAACAGACGGCGACTGAAGTGGAGCGTTTCCTGGCCAAGGAGAATATTGTGGAGCAACTCGCCGTCTTTGCCGCCAAAGCCGGTATCAAGCGCCGCAACAACATGATACGTGAGTCGCACGATCTCATCTTCAAGACGCTTTGTGCCAATGTCATTGACGAAACCGTCTCTACGAAAGCCGCCTCGGAGTGGCTCAGCGGGTCGGACCAAGCCATCATTGAGGCTCTGCAAATCTTGAAGCGTGGCGAAGCCTTCCCCCGACTCACCCCCGAGAGTGCCGGACAGAAGACCGCCAGTGCCTCCATGTGGATGCGCTCGACTCTTTTGGCCAATTCCATTCCTTTCCTGCCTTTCAACAAAACCTTAGCCCTATGGCCACGAAAGCGGACATCCGCCGTGTTGTAAAGGAGGCCAAAAAGGCCATGACGCCTGCCGAGCGCGAGGTGGCTTCCCGACGCATAGCCGACCGGTTGCTGAGCCGTAACGACTTGGTCGAGGCCAAGACGGTCTTGCTCTATGCCGCCCTGCCCGACGAGCCCGACACCGCCGCACTGATTGAGCATTTCACCATCAGTGGCCGTCGCGTGTTGTTGCCCGTCGTTGTGGGCGACGACCTTTGGCTACGGGGCTATACCTCACCCCAAGAGTCCGCCATAGGGGCTTTTGGCATTTTTGAACCCACCGGTCCTCGCTTCTCTGATTTCGCGGCCATCGACTGGGTACTTGTCCCCGGCGTGGCCTTCTCGCCACGCGGCGAAAGACTGGGCCGCGGCCGCGGCTACTACGACCGGTTGCTCTCACATTCCGATTTCGCCGGCGTGAAAAAGATTGGCTGTGCCTTCCGTTACCAACTCTTCCCCACTCTCCCCACCGAGCCTCACGACATCCTTATGGACGATGTCGTCACCGACTAAAATCTCTCATTTCTCCCCATGCCCACCTTTCATCTCATAGCCGACAGCGGCAGCACCAAGACCGACTGGGCCCTGGTTGCTTCTGACGAAAAATCACGTTCCCTCCTCTCCTTCCGCACCCCCGGCATCAATCCCTTTATGCTTTCTGACGAAGCCATTGCGAGCCTCCTGACAGGTGAGGTGGCGCCACGTCTGAGCGCGTTGGACGGTTTGGAACACATCGGGACGAAAGCCTCGTCGGCCCGGTTGGCCATCCGATTTTATGGTGCCGGTCAGCGCGGCAGTCAGACGGCGCGCACGCAGCGGTTGCTTGCAGCCGTTTGGCCTGAAGCCGCCATTACGGTGGAGAGCGATATTGTCTGCGCCGCCCGAGCCCTTTTTGGCGAAGGCAGCGGCATTGCCTGCATCCTCGGCACGGGCAGCAACAGCGCATTGATTGAAGGTGGCGCGGTGGCCGGCAATGTCCCCACGATGGGCTACATATTGGGCGACGAAGGCAGTGGCGCCAGCCTGGGCCGGCAATTGGTGGTGAATGTCTGTCGAGGCATTTGGCCGCAGTCGCTTTGCCGAACCTTTTTTGACGAAACAGGACTCACGGCCGATGCCGTCATCGAGCGTGTCTATCGTCCCGCCCAGGCTTATCCCGAAGGCGCTGTGGTCCCGCCCAACCGCTTTCTGGCCTCGCTCTGTCCGTTTTTGTCGGCCCACATCGACTGTCCCGAAGTGGCGGCCTTGGTTGTGGACGAGATGAAACGCTTTTTCACCCGTCAGACGTCGCTCTACGGCCGGCCTGACCTGAGCGTGGGTTTTGTGGGCAGCATCGCCACCCATTTTTCCGCCCAGTTGGCCCAGGCTGCAAGCGAGACCCACACCCGTCTCGGCGACATTCTCGCCGCGCCCTTTGAGCGCCTTGAGCGGTTGTAAGTCAGCCGGCGGCCGTGGCTTGTTCAGAAAGACCGGTCGTTTGTGACAAAAAACACGGAGATTATTGCCACAATCTTTTCCGAGGCTTGGATTTCTCTCAACAAAGCGTTTCGGAAAGTTCAAAACCCACTTTGACAACACCAAAACCGGGCAAATTTTTCTTGTCATAAGGACAGGAAAAATGCCCATAAGCCCGGTTTTTTCTGCCATAAGGCCCGTTGAGGCCGCAAACCACCAAAAAAGGAGACCGCGAAGGCCTCCTTTTTCTATCTCTGATGAAATTTACGCCGAAACGACGATAGAGAAAAAGACAACACACACCGACTGCATTTCATCCTATCATCAAATCGGCCATGACGCGGTCTGAAAGCATAATGCCACGCCGCGTCAGGGCCAGACGGCCGTCGTGCCGCCACGCAAGCAGTCCGTCGTCCACGTGGGGCCGCGCCAGGCGGCTGATTTCGGTCGCTGCCTCGCTGCCAAAGCGCTCTGCCAGTCGTGTCAGGTCGATGCCCTCGCGGCAACGCAACGCCGTCATCACCATCTCATCTTGCAGTTCGGCCTCGGTGAGACGCTCTGTGGCGTGGGGCACTTGGCCGTCGGGCGCAGCCAGATAAGCGCGAAGGTCGGCGGTGTTGGCGCGGCGCAGGTTGTGGCCGTCGTAACTGTGGGCCGCCGGACCGAAACCGAGATAAGGCACTGCCTGCCAATAAGAAGAGTTGTGGCGCGACCGCCGTCCCGATCGGGCATAGTTGGAAATCTCATAGTGCTCAAAACCAGCCTTTTCGGCGGCATTGGCCAGGTGGTTCATCATGGCCTCATAGAGCGCCTCGTCGGTGTCGGCCACTTCGCCACGCTCCACCATACGTTGCAGTGGCGTACCTTCTTCCACCATCAGACTATAGGCCGAGAGGTGAGTGACGGGAAGACTCAGCGCCGTCTGCACATCGCCTTGCCACTCTTCAAGGCTTTGGCCGGGAAGACCGAAAATCAAGTCGACCGAAATGTTGTCAATGCCGTTTTCGCTCAAAAGCCTGACGGCCCCGACGGCTCCGGCGGCATCGTGACGGCGGCGAAGGAAACGCAATCGCGCGTCATTGAAACTCTGCACGCCCAGGCTCACACGGTTCACGCCCAAAGCCTTCACCCTTTGGCAAAAGCCGGCGTCGACGTCGTCGGGGTTGGCCTCGATGGTGATTTCGGCATCGGGCGAGAGCGTAAAACAGCGATGTATGGCCGAAAAAAGTTGTTCGAGTGCCGACGGTTGGAGCACCGACGGCGTGCCGCCACCCAGATAGACCGTCTGCACCACGCCGTCGATTTCGTCGCGGCGACAGGCCATTTCACGCGCCGCCGCCTCGGCATATTGCTGCTGGAGGTCGGACCCGAAAGTGGTCGAATAAAATGCGCAATACACGCAGCGCGTGCGGCAAAAAGGCACGTGCACATAAAGTCCGAAACCGGCAGCGGCAGAAGACGCCGAAGACAACGATGGAGGCATATGCATAAGCGTAAAAGGCCGTGAGACAATGGCGCAAAATTAACCAATCGTTTTGTATTTCGTCGGGAAATCGTGGCGAGAAAGAAAATGAAATGCTAAATTTGCGGAGAAAAACCTAAACATTACAACACATATATGGAAATTACCGGAAAAATCATTGCTGCCCTGCCTGAGCGCGGTGGCACCTCAAACCGTACGGGCAATCCCTGGAAGTCGCAAGAATTTGTCATTGAAACACACGAGCAATATCCCCGCAAATGCGTGTTCACCGTGTTTGGCGAAGACCGTCTGCGCGAAATGAACATCACCGTAGGCGCCGAAATGACCGTGTCTTTCGACATCGACGCACACGAATACAACGGCCGCTGGTTCAATGACATCCGCGCTTGGCGCGCAGTGCCCGCCACGGCACCGGCTCCTGCTGCCGCTCCCGCAGCCCCCGCCGCCCCGGCTCCTGCAGCATCGGCCGCTCCCGCTCCGGCAGCCAACCAAGATCCGTTTGCCACGGCCGCAGGCGGTGGTGACGACGACCTGCCGTTCTGACCAATGCGGTCGCGGCATATCCCCACGTGGGTGTGCCCAAAGCCGTGCGACCGACCAATCAACGAGTCAACAGATCAACAAGTGGTTTGCCTCATTGCCCCCCAAACCAATGAGCGGCAACACGCCCATTTGTTGACGTGTTGGCTCTTTGTTTTTCCCTCTCTCCCACCATTATGAAACTATTCTTCAAAATCCTGATGTGGCTTGTCGTGGGATTTTTTGTTTCCACGTTTATGGCCGTACTCATCTACCGCTGGGTGCCGGTGAAGTACACGCCACTCATGTACATCCGCAGCTGGAGCCATTCCGACGATAAGACTTACACCGACTTCAAGCACCGCTGGGTGCCGCTCGACAGCATTTCGCCTTATCTGCCCGTGGCCGTCATGGCTTCCGAAGACCAGAAGTTTCTCTCTCACCACGGTTTCGACTATGACGCCATCAAGGCCGCCCAGGCCGAATATGAAGCCGGCGGACGCCGACGCGGGGCCAGCACCATCAGCCAACAGACGGCCAAAAACGTTTTCCTATGGCCACAATCGTCGTGGGTGAGGAAGGGATTTGAAGCCTACTTCACCGTGCTCATCGAACTGCTTTGGAGCAAGGAGCGCATTATGGAGGTCTATCTCAACAGCATCGAGATGGGCCCCGGCATCTATGGCGCCGAAGCCGTGGCACAAGAGCATTTCGGTTGTCACGCCTCCGCTTTGAGCCGCTCAGATTGCGCCACCATTGCCGCCACTCTGCCCAATCCCATAGAGATGAGCAGCAAACAGCCCAGCCGATATGTCAAGAAGCGTAGCCGACAAATAGCCCGGCAAATGAAACACATCCCCTTCTTGAAAAGCGAAAAATCGGAGAAAAATAAATAAGGCAGACGTTTCGGCCTGTCCACAACCACCGTCCTTCATCCCACACAGACTTTGCCATGAAAAAAATCCTCTTTGCCCTCTTCTTGTTTGTCACGACCTCCATGGCCAAAGCCGAAGAAATCACGCTTTTCAACGCCGACGGCGAGCCCATCGCCTACATTGACGCCTCCTCAGACGACCTCGCCATCTATATGTGGGACGGTACGCCCGTGGCCTATCTGCTCGCCACCGACAAAGACTACTTCCATATTTACGGCTTCAATGGCAAGCACCTGGGATGGTTTGAAAACGGCCTGGTCATTGACCACAAAGGCTATCGCGTTGGTTTCCAGGAGGGTGCTGTGTCGAAATATACCAAATACGAACCCTACAAACCTTACAAGAAATACAAACCCTATAAGGCCTACCGCAGTTATCCGCCCTATAAACCCTATACGCAAAGCCGTTTTGGCCACACCTCGCTTTCGCTCTTTTTGAAAGCGGGACAAAAGAGATGAAAAGATGAATGATGAACGGAGAACTGTCCTATTATAAATAATGTATGTCGGCAATGACCTGTGCCCCCACTGCGGCGTTGAGCTGAGCGGCCATCTGTCGGCGCGAATACATCAGGTTGTTACGCAATGCCGGAGAGTCGAGTCGCACATAAAGCGTCTGGTTGCGGATATAGAGTTCGCGTGTGTGGGCATTGACGCTCTCTCCGGCCACGCTGCTCCAAGCCTGCACCAGGCGGTATTGGTTGAGCGGCGTCTCCAGTCCCTCATCGCGCAAAAAGCGCATGAGAATGTCGGTGAGCGGTTCGGAATTGCGGCGATGCATATTGAAGCGTTGGTTTATATAATGATGTATAAATAGCTTATAAACAACTCATTGTTTATTTCTCTTCTTTACGTTCCAGACAAACGTGGCCGTCTGTCACTCTGAAGAGCCGATAGTCTTCGGCTGTGGACGAGAGAATTTCGTCTAAGTGGTCGCGGTTGGTGTCAGTGATAAAGATTTGTCCGAAGTCGCTCCCCGACACATAGTCTACGATACGGGCCACGCGGTCGGCGTCGAGTTTGTCGAAAATGTCGTCGAGCAGCAGCAGCGGTGCTTCGACGTGGCCGTGATGGTGAAGAAAGACATACTGGGCCAGTTTCATAGCAATGAAAAAGGTTTTGGTCTGGCCTTGCGAAGCCTCTTTCTTCATCGGGAAACCGCCGAGTGTGAGTTCGAGTTCGTCTTTGTGAGGCCCATGAAGCGTATAGCCCACGATACGCTCTTTTTCGCGCCAGCCCGAGAGCCATTCCCTGAGCGGTCCGCGGCTGCCGTGACTCACATATTCAATGGCCGGCCGCTCAGAGTCGTTGGGACAGAGCCGCGCATAAAGGTCTGAAAATATGGGCGATAATTGTGCGATGAATTGGGCGCGTGCCGCATAAATCACAGCCGCATCGACCGACATCATTTCTTCAAGCACGTCAAGCACACCGGTATCCGGTTCGGCCTCGGCCTTAAGCAAGGCGTTGCGCTGCTTGAGGGTGCGCTCGTAGCGAATGATGGCCGCCAGATAAGGCCGGTCATATTGGGCAATCACCGTATCCATAAACCTCCGCCGCTCTTCGCTGCCGCCCGAAACCAGCAGAGAGTCATTGGGCGAAAGCATCACCAGGGGAATTTTACCGAGGTGCTCCGAAAAACGCTTATAGTCCTTGCCGTCACACTTCACGTGTTTGCGGGCACCACGCTTCAGGCTGCACGAAACCGTCATGTCGCTGCCCTCTTCCACCTCATACGTGCCTTGAAGCATAAAGAAATCGGCATCGTGATGAAGATTGAATTGGTCTGCGCGGCACACCGCCCCGTTGCAAAACGACAGATAATAAATGGCGTCAAGGATATTGGTCTTTCCCATACCGTTTTGACCGATGAAAGCGTTGATTTTTGGTGCAAAACCTAAGTCGGCCTGCACCACATTGCGGTAGTTGACGATATGGAGGTTTTTGAGAAACATATAAAATAATTGGGTGTAAACGAAACAAGTGCAAAAATACAAAAATCCGCCAACTTGCGGTGTCGGGGCGGCTTATTGTCGTTCCCAAGCCTTTGTCAATGTGCTGCAGATGGGCGTAAGGGAGTAATAATCCTATCACCATTCTTGCGATGAAATGGCCTGTTTTGGCCTTCCTTGTCCCCGCTCCAGCCCGTAAACATCAAAAAAACAGGCGGAATATTTCACCACTCACAATAAAAATCTTAATTTTGCGCCGATTAAGCCTAAACTTCATTCTGACTGAAAATCAAAAAACAAAATCATATTATGAGCCAAAAGAAAGTGACTAAAGAACAGCCCGTAGACCAATTGGCGGGCGCTAAAAATCTTCTGAAAAATCCCAAAGCCAAACGTGCCGGCATCATTGCCGTTGTCGTGTTGCTGATTATCGGTGGCGTCTATGCCTACAAGAACTTCGTTTCGGGTCCGGCCGACGAAAAAGCGCAGACTCAGCTCACCGAAGGCATCTCAAGACTCAACGATGCCCGCCAGATGCAACAGCAATATATGCAGGTGGCTGCCGCTCCCGACTCACTTATTGAGCAGCAGATGCGTATGGGTGGTATGATCACCACCGCCAATGCCGACTCTGCCAAGAAGCAAGTGGCTGATTATCGCGCTAATGCCAAGAAACAAGTAGACGATTTGTTCAACCAGGTGCTTAAAGGCCAGGCCCAGTATCCCGGTCTCATCAAGATTGCCAACGGTGGCGGCAAGGCCGGCAATATGGCCAACTACCTCGCCGGTGTGACCTATTACTTGATGGGTAATGTGAAAGAAGCCATTAAATATCTCGAAGACTTCTCGCCCAAAGGCGATCTCGGCGTTTCGCCTCAGGCTCTCGCCACTCTCGCCAGCTGCTACGCCAGCGACAAGCAGATTGACAAAGCCATCGAGACCTACAAAGATGCCGCCTCTGAGGCCGACAACGCCAGCCTTTCGCCCTTCTACCTCATCGAGGCAGGCAAATTGCTCGAAAGCCAGAACAAAAAAGCCGATGCCCACGCCCTCTACGAGGAAGTGAAGGAAAAATATCCCACCTTCGGCCTGTCGCAGCAAGGTATGCTCGACTCTGAAATTGACAAGTATATCGAGCGCACAAAATAATAAACGACAAATCCCCGCGCTGTCTAAACAAGACGGCGGCGGGGATTGCCTATAATATGTCTACACAACAATACAGCTTCATCAGCCAAGCCGGAGCCGTGCCCGACACCACCAATATGCGCTTTGGCATCGTGGTGACCGAATGGAACAACGACATCACCGACAAACTGCTCGAAGGTGCCGTCAATACGCTCCACACCCACGGCGTGGACGACAGCAACATCACAGTTAGCCGCGTGCCGGGCTGCTTTGAACTCATCTTCGGCGCTTCCCAGTTGGCCAAACACGGCTACGTGGACGCCATCATCGTCATAGGTTGCGTCATCAAGGGCGATACGCCCCACTTCGACTACATCTGTCAAGCCGCCACGCAGGGTATTGCGCAACTCAACACCACCGGGAGCATTCCCGTCATCTTCGGTGTCTTGACCGTCAACAACCACCAGCAGGCCGAAGAGAGAGCCGGTGGAACCCTCGGCAACAAAGGCGACGAATTTGCCATCACGGCCATAAAAATGATAGACTACGCTTGGCAGTTACAGAAGTAATCCGTACTTTTGCACTATAACCGCAAGGGATGGGCAAATACCAGAGTGGCCAAATGGGGCAGACTGTAAATCTGCTGGCTTACGCCTTCGGTGGTTCGAATCCATCTTTGCCCACCATCATTCAGAGCGTCAAGAGATTCAGGTCTTTTGACGCTCTGTGTTTTTATAAGGACACGAAGCTCTTTTCTATGATTTCATCGCAACAATCACTACCATGACACATTATAATATATGTCTGTCGGTGGCCGGTTCTGACCCGTCGGGCGGTGCAGGCATTCAGGCCGACCTGAAAACCTTTTCGGCGCTCGGCTGCTATGGCGCGACGGTCATCACCGCCATCACCGTCCAAAATACCTGCGGCGTCAGCCGGTCGGTGGCCGTCGACGGCGAACTGGTTAGAGACCAAATGCTGGCGGTGTTATCCGATCTCTCGCCGAAGGCCGTCAAAATCGGTATGACGCCCAATGCCGACATCATCAGCCATATTGCCCATTGTCTGACGACCCATCCCGTGCCGTTTGTCGTGCTCGACCCCATCATCCGCTCCAGTTCGGGCCATCCGCTCATAGACACCGCAGCCCTTGAGACAATGTGCAGGCAACTGCTGCCTCTCGTCAACCTCCTCACGCCCAATCTCGACGAACTCAAATGTCTGAGCGACCAAGCCGCACCTGTAGAAGCCGCCAGGGAAATCATAAGCCGTTTTCACGTACCCGCCATACTCGTCAAAGGCGGCCACGCACAGGGCGCGCCCACCGACATGCTTGTCACGGCCGACGGCATCAAAACCTACGAAGGCCGGCGTGTGGACACGAAAAACGACCACGGCACCGGCTGCACCCTATCCTCCGCCATTGCCGCCTATGTCGCAAGCGGCCACGACTTGCCCACGAGTGTCGGTCTGGCCAAACAATATGTCGGTCAGGCTTTGGCAGAAGGACGCGACGTTTGTCTGGGACAAGGCCACGGCGGAATGAACCACTTTTTCGCCCCGCTCAGTCTCAGAAAACAAAAGAATTAGTAATTTTGCAAGCGTTCACAAACGACAAAACACCCTAAAAATACATCAAAAGACAATGAAAGCATTCGTTTTCCCCGGCCAAGGTTCCCAGTTCGTAGGAATGGGCAAAGACCTTTATGAGAAGTATCCCATTGCCAAGCAACACTTTGACCTGGCCAATAAAGTGCTCGGTTTCGACATTACCGACATCATGTTCAACGGTACGGACGAAGCCCTCAAGCAGACCAAGGTGACACAGCCCGCCGTCTTCCTCCACAGCGTCATCAGCGCCCTCTGCCTCGGTGCCGATTTTGCTCCCGAGATGGCTGCCGGCCACTCACTCGGCGAACTCTCAGCCTTGACGGCCACCCGCTGCCTGAGCTTTGAAGACGGTTTGAAACTCGTTGCCGCCCGTGCCTTTGCCATGCAGAAAGCCTGCGAAGCCGTGCCCGGCACTATGGCCGCCATCATTGCTTTGCCCGACGAGCAGATTGAAGCCGTTTGCCAGAAAATCACCGATGAAACCGGCGAAATTGTAGTACCCGCCAACTACAACTGCCCCGGCCAGCTCGTCATCAGCGGTACGAAAGCCGGTATCGACGCAGCTTGCGAAGCCCTCAAAGAGGCCGGTGCCAAGCGCGCATTGGTTTTGCCCGTTGGTGGTGCTTTCCATAGTCCCTTGATGCAGCCTGCCAAAGAAGAACTTGAGGCCGCCATTGCCGTCACCGAGTTCCAGAAGCCCATCTGTCCCGTTTATCAGAATGTGGACGGCTTGGCCCACACCGAGCCCGAAGAAATCAAGGCCAACCTCATCAAGCAGCTCACCGCCAGCGTGCTTTGGACCAAAGAAGTGGGCAATATGGTAGCCGCCGGCGCCACCGACTTCGTTGAGTGCGGCCCCGGCAAAGCCCTCCAGGGTATGATTGCCAAGATCTGCAAAGGCAACGCCGACGTCACCATTAGCGGCGTAGGGGCATAACATTTCCAATCTTAACTGTTCTTTAGAGGCAATCACTAATCGTATGTGATGTGATTGCCTCTAAAAGATTTATATTTGTCTTTGTAACTTTAAATCCTCTTGACCATAACGAATAAATAAACCATACCCATTGACGAATTAACTTTTATGCATTTTCAAGGATAACACTCTAATCAGGATTGTTTGAAGACGTGGAGATTTATTTTTGCGATTGTAATTATGACGCGTTGCATCCAAAGGTGTTATGACTATTGTCTTTAAGAAAACGCCATCAAACCGACATAGACGACGCATTTATGAAATTTGACAAATCCAACTGGAAAGAACTTGACATAAACACAGACAGTTTATGGATTATCGGTCCGAGGACCAAAGGAGGCAAACATGAAAACGTTTACCATGGTAACTTTGTTCCGCAGGTTCCCAATCAGATGATACGTCGCTATACTGAAGAAAATGGAGTGGTACTTGATATGTTTATGGGCAGTGGCACGACTCTTTTTGAATGCGAGACTTTAGGGCGAAACTATATTGGTTTTGACATAAATGAGAGTATTATCAATTATGTTGAGTCTAAGATGGATATTACATCCTCGCCTATCAATTTTCACATTCACAATTGCAACATCACAGACTCCAAAAACGTTCAGTCATTGATAGAGCAGGACTTAAAAGGCATTGGCAAGCGAACAGTCGATTTGATTATGTCACATCCACCGTATATGGACATTGTGACATTTACGGATAAAGATGAAGATTTATCCCACATATCCAATGTCAATGCGTTCATTGAGAAATTTGTAGAAGCTACCAGGAATGTTTGGCAATATTTGAAAGTCGGCAAGTATTATTGTCTGGTCATAGGAGACATTTATAGGGACAGCGAAGTCATTCCATTGGCTTTTTATTTGATGTATGCCATCAAGCGCAACTTCCAATGCAAATTAAAAGGCATAGTAATCAAGGATATTGTAGGCAACAGAGCAAAAATCGGCCTTGAGTCTCTTTGGCGATACAGAGCACTAAAGAGCGACAACTTCCTGTTCAAACATGAATACCTTTTTGTTTTTAAGAAAACCTCAAAATAGTCAATATGGCAAAATCTAATCTAATAGACTTGTTTCTTGAGCTGGCTCAACCCAATGAGAAGGGCGAAAGCCGCTGGGTTTCGACCTCTGAATTTGTGGGAGACTACAAGGATTTGGCACTTGGCAATGGCTGGAGTTGGGGAAGGAAATCGTCCAGACTTCAGCGCAAGTATAAAGTAGAAGTCAAAAGAGGTGGAAAGGGCAATGCAATTACCGCCATCAGGCTTGTTGGCTATAATGACAATGAACACTTCAAACAAAACATTCGTCAAGACATCAAAGAAGTCATCTGCAAACAAAAGTGTGTAATGCTTGGAGTAAACGGCAAGTCAGAAAATACCTTCATTGAGGTAGACCACAAAGATGGACGTAAGACCGATTTGCGCGTATCGGAAATGGCGACTCAAAAACTTGAAGACTTCCAACCCTTATGTAAGGCAGCCAACGATATTAAGCGTCAGATATGTAAGTTATGCAGACAGACAGATAAACGTTGGGATGCAAAAAATATATCGGGTAATCCTTATTCGTTTTATGAGGGTGATGAGCAATATACCGAAGAACTTGGATGCAAAGGGTGTTATCAATACGACCCCGTGGAATACCGCATTCAGAGTGTTCGCAGGTTAAGCGAAGAAGCCATCCAACAAAGCGTAGACTTTGTGATGAGAAAATTATACCCCGAAGTATTTAATAATGACCAATGAACAACGTCTATAACATACAAGAAGTTGCTGAAATTTTGAAAACGACCCAAAAAGCCGTTAGGCGCATTGTGGCCGGTGGGGAAATTGAAAGCACCAAAGTTGGAACAAAATATGCCATAACCCATAGTGCATTGGAGGCTTATCTGCAGCGTTCTGCAGAAGGCAAATCAGATTGTTCACAGTCAAAAATCTTCACTGCTGCTAACACAGACGAGTTGAAATACACGCCTGTCTCACCAAACTGGGCAGACATCTCTGCTTATTGGGAGCATCCGAGACAATCAAAAATGACGTTTGTCGATTTGTTTTGCGGTGCAGGTGGCCTGTCAAAAGGTCTTGAAATGGCTGGTTTGGAAGGCATCTGCGGACTCGATTGGTTCAAGGAGGCCTGTATGACTTATAGCCGCAATTTTTCCCATCCCTTTGTCAATGGTGACATCAAGTCTGAGGAAGTCAAGACTCTGTTTTATGAAACGGTCAGGAAACAACTGAATGGCCGCCGCCTTGACATTGTGGCGGGCGGTTTTCCTTGTCAAGGTTTCAGTATGGCAGGAAATAGAATTGTAGACGATCCGAGAAACTCTCTTTACCTTGAGCTCATTACAATAGTCAAGCATTTGCAGCCAGATTTCGTTATTTGCGAAAATGTCAAAGGGTTGCGCAGTATGCTCGGAGGCCTGGTCGAGAAAAAAATCATAGATGATTTTCGGGATATTGGCTACGAAATGAATGTGATGACGCTATGCGCAGCCGACTATTTTACGCCACAGAAACGCGAGCGCGTAATTTTTATCGGCAACAGAAAAGGTCTGAAGAATTATCATCCTCAGCCCATTCTCAAACCTTCGCAATACATCACTACAGGTTCGGCGATAGCAGACCTAATGAATATGCCCGAAAACAAGGATTTTAATCATGTACCTACCAAGCACAGGCCGGATATGGCTCAGCGTATGCTTGAATTACCCGAAGGGCAAAGCTTGTATAAAGGATATTCAGATGCATGGAAGAAATGTCCTTGGAATGAAGCTTCATGCACCATAAAGGAAAATCATGGTGGCGTCAATATCCACCCTCGCCTTCCCCGAGTTCTCACCGCGCGCGAAATGGCCCGTCTACAATCTTTTCCAGACGACTTTATTTTTGAAGGCCCCAAAAATAAACAGCTTGTCCAAATTGGCAATGCTGTGCCACCACTTTTGGGCAAGGCCATTGGTCTGGCTGTCCGGCTGTCAAATGGCGATTTGTAAGATTTAATAACAATATTCAGCTAATTATACAGACGTGGGCTAATTGCTCGCGTCTGTTTGTTTTATTTAAACTTTGCAAGTGGAGGGGAACAAGACAAACATCATATAGACCAGCTTAAAGTCGCTTAAAAAGGCTATCTTTGCATTGCGTAATTACCCAGCATAACCTTATTAAGATGAAAAAGAAAATAAATATCTATCAAGTTCTTCCCAGACTTTACGGCAACAAACAGACACACAACACGCCCGGAGGCTCTCTCAAAGAGAACGGCGTGGGCAAAATGAACGATTTCACCGACGCCGAACTCTCACGCATCCACGACTACGGCTTCACCCATATCTGGTACACGGGCCTGCTCGAACACGCCACCGAGACCGACTATTCGGCCTACGGCATCCGCCGCGACAATCCCGACGTCATCAAAGGCCGTGCCGGTTCGCCCTATGCCATCAAAGACTATTACGACATCGACCCCGACCTGGCTGTACGTCCCGAAAACCGTATGGCTGAGTTTGAAGCCCTCGTGCGCCGCACCCACAAGGCCGGACTGGGACTCATTATGGACTTTGTGCCCAACCACGTGGCCCGTCAATATTTCTCTGACGCCAAGCCAGCAGGAGTGAAAGACCTGGGTGAAGACGACAATGAGAGCAAGGCTTTCGACCCTCAAAACAACTTCTATTACATTCCCGGCCAGACGCTCCACCACGACTTTTCGCTCAAGCGCAGCGACCTCGGCCCCTATCGCGAATATCCGGCCAAAGCCACCGGCAACGACAAGTTCGACGCCTATCCTTCGGTCAACGACTGGTATGAGACGGTGAAACTCAACTATGGCGTAGACTATCTCGGCGGCCACACCACCCACTTCTCTCCCACCCCTTCCACCTGGCTGAAAATGACCGACATCCTGCTCTTTTGGGCCGGAAAGGGTGTGGATGCCTTCAGATGCGACATGGCCGAGATGGTGCCTTGCGACTTCTGGCACTATGCCATTGCCAAGGTCAAGGACCAGTATCCCGACGTGCTTTTCATTGCCGAAGTCTACAACCCGGGCGAATACCGCTCGTACATCCACCACGGCGGTTTCGACTATCTTTATGACAAGGTGGGCCTCTACGACACCTTGCGTGGCGTGGTCTGCGGCCACACCTCGGCAGCCTGCATCACCGGCTGCTGGCAAAGCACCGACGACATCTCCACCCATATGCTCAATTTCCTCGAGAACCACGACGAGCAGCGCATCGCCTCCGACTTTTTTGCCGGCGACGGACGTCGGGCCGTGCCGGCCTTGATCGTGTCGGCCTTGCTGCGTCAGGGTGCCTTTATGGTCTATGCCGGACAGGAGTTGGGCGAGAGAGGTATGGACGCCGAAGGTTTCAGTGGCAAAGACGGTCGCACCACCATCTTCGACTATTGGGGCGTGGAGTCTTTGCAAAAAATCACGTCGGGGCTGACCAACCTCACGGCCGAAGAGCAATCGCTCTACAACACCTACCGCCGCGTGTTGCGTCTCTCCAACGACTCCACGGCGCTGCGCGAAGGCATCAGCTACGACCTGATGTATGCCAACTACGACCGCGCCTGCGGTTTCAACCCCGACCGTCATTTTGCCTTCTTCCGTGCCGAGGGCAAAGAGAAACTGCTCATCGTAGTCAACTTCGACGACCACGATGCCCACGTCGGCATCCGCATACCGCGCCACGCCTTTGAGTTCCTTTCGCTCCGTCCCGGCATCCGCTCGGCCATCGACCTGCTGAGCGGCATCACGCAAACCGTCGAACTCAAACCCGACACCCACACATTCGTTTCGGTGCCGGCCTTGGGCGCAGTGATATTAAAACTCTGACGTTTGGGCCGTCTGTCACGATTGAGCCACATAAGATTGGGCCTTGCCCTGCGCTTTTGTCTTTCTTCGACAAGCAAGAAAACGATAAATTTGAGTATAGAAAAGAAGGTAGTGCCTCTGGGCGCTACCTTCTTGTGTTTCAGAGCTATAAAAGAGTCAGACGGAGTCGTTACTGTCCTTAGGCCAGCAATTTCTGTCCTTATCGCAGCAGCTACGGGGCTTATGGGAGGAATGGCGGGCCGCCGTCTTGTTTCATGAGGTCCGTATGTACGGCTTTTGGTCCTCGGCTTGAAAGTTTTTCAAAAGATTTTGTCATTGACGACCGGCAATGTTGGACATTCTTCGCTTGTGACGATAATCCATTTTTTGGCATCTATCGTTGTTGCGAGCCCCCTCACACCTCTATAAACCCAATTTGTCCGGTCGCCCATTCGCGTTTCGTGCCACCAAAGTGTGATTGAGGTGACCGAAACGTCCAATCACATCATTTGTCACATATTCAAATCGTTACAAGTCCGTGATTGTGTGATTGGGGAAAAGGCAACAATTTGGGGAAGGACGAGACATTCATTCCCGTAATGTGCCGACGATTTATGGGGTTTATGGTGAAGCACGTGGTGGGCGGCCAGTCAAGGCCTGAAGGGCCGTAACATAATAGCCCAGGTCGTCAGGCCTGGGTATGGTGTATTTCACTATAATCCGGCCTGCAAGGTCGGCACACATAACTATGCTTTTTCGTTCAACTCGCAATATAATCCACGTAATCATTTCCCTAAAGTGCCGACCTTAGCAGGCCGGAAATTGGGGAGGTCATATTAGACCCAGGCCTGACGACCTGGGCTATTATGTTGCGCCCTTTCAGGGCTTTTACCGCTCTCAGGCCGTGCCTGGCCGCTCTGTATTCCCGTAATGTGCCGCCCTGCCTGGCCGCTTCACATAGTCCAATACACAAACACCACCGCCCGACGCAAATAAACGTCGGGCGGTGGTGATAAAAAGTTATCGGAGAAATGTACTTTCTTTTTTACAATCCGCCCTGTTTGAGCAAGGCGTCCATTTGGTCGCGCAACTCGGCGGCTTTGGCGGCAGCGACGGTGGCGAAATCTTCACCTTTGGAGGCATAGATGATGCCGCGAGAAGAGTTGACCAACAGACCGCAGTCGGCATTCATACCATAACGGCACACCTCCTCGAGCGAACCGCCTTGGGCACCTACGCCGGGAACAAGCAGGAAGTGATTGGGCACCAGCTTGCGCACATCGGCGAAACGCTCGCCCTGAGTGGCTCCCACGACATACATCATACGGCTGTCGTCGGCCCAAGCCTGTGAGCGCGTGAGCACCTGCTCGAAAAGCGCCTGACCGTCGGTGTTGCGGGTGAGCTGGAAGTCGGCCGAACCGGCATTGCTCGTCAAAGCCAACAACACCACCCACTTGTCTGCATAGCCCAAGAAAGGCGTCACACTGTCTTCGCCCATATACGGCGCCACGGTGAGCGCGTCGACGTCCATTTCTTCAAAAAACGAGCGGGCATACATAGCCGAGGTATTGCCGATGTCGCCACGTTTGGCGTCGGCAATGATGAACTGCTCGGGATAGTGTTGGCGCAGGTAGGCTATGGTCTTTTCAAAAGCCTGCCACCCTTTGAGACCGAAACACTCGTAGAAGGCCAGATTGGGCTTGTAGGCCACGCAATAGGGTGCGGTGGCGTCGATGATGGCTTTGTTGAAAGCAAAAATCGGGTCGTCTTCGCCCAGCAGGTGTTCGGGTATTTTCTTCAGATCGGTGTCGAGTCCGACGCAGAGAAAAGAGCGTTTGGCCTTGATCTGCGCCACGAGTTGTTGTTTGTTCATAAGGGTGTGAGGTTATGCGATTAGATTTAGAATTTATAGCCGATGGTGAGCAGACCGCGGCTCTGGTTGAGATCGATGTCTTGGCCCTTGAGGCGGTTGGCGTCGATGGTTCCTGCAGCCGGCAGGTGGAAGGGATAGACCGTGGCCGTCTGATGCTGATAGAGGTAGGCGGCGTCTACATAGAATTTGCCGAGACGCAGGCCGAGACCCACCGTGAAGCGGTTGATGTCGGAGAGGTTCACATAGTCGGTGTTGCAGCTGTAGTAGTATTCGGGGCTTGCCGTGAAGTGGTTGAGATAGGCGTCTGCCTTCATCGGGGCGGTCACGTAGTTGTAGCCGGCACGCAGACTGAGTTCGGGACAGAGTTTGACTTCGGCACCCACTTTGATGGTGCTTACGGGCTTGAGCCAACGCTTGGCTTCGCGGCTCAGGGCTTCGTCTTTTTCAGAGCCCCAGTCGTCGTACCAATAGTCGTAGCCTCCGCCATAGCGCACCTGAGCGGCGGCGAAGTCGGCATATTCATATTCGGCATTGATGGCAAACGTGCGGCCAATGGTCGTGGCCATGGAGAGGTTGAAGCGCCAGGGCGTGTGGATTTTGTATTCGTTACGCCCCGGGTCTATCGACGACGTGCTGCGCTGGCTGATGACGTTGCCATTGTCGTCGAACTGTGCATAGGGCGAGTCGAGATGGAGGTATTGGTCGGAATGAAGGTCGAAGAAGATGGGCGAATGAACGGCCACGCCGAAACGGAACGGCGAGTCTTCGATGGGACGGAAGATGAAGCCGAGTTTGACGTCGAAACCGGCACCCGAGAGTTGCTCTTCCTGATACATATTATAGTTTTGCGGTGCTCCGCCGGCAGGGTCGATGAGCGCTTCGGTATAGCTCAGCGCACTGTGCATATTGACATTGTAGGCGCCGATGGTCAAGCCGCCATAAATCTGGTCGTTCCAGTTGATCGACATATTGAAGTCGTATTGCTGTATGCCACCCCATTGAGCGCGGTGGTAGTTGTAGCTCTGGGCGTTGGAGGGCTCATAGTCCGTGATGCGGCCCTGGGCGTCATAGACCGGTGCGATGAGCTGTGTGTCGTAGCCTTTGAGCGTGAGGGGCGTGGTATAGTCGCGGTCGTCGTTGTTGGAGAGGTCGAGCCAGCCGTCGTTGACGAAGGCGAGGTCCATCATCTGCCACGACTGAGAGAGTCCGCCCGTGGCGATGTTATCGAGACCGAGATATTGCTTGAAGTTGCGGCGTTTGTGGTAGTTGAAGCCGAAGTTGATGAATTTCACGTCGTCGTCGATGGGACAGGCATAGACAAAGCCTATCTGGTCGAACGAGGCGCGGGTCTTGCCGAGGCTCATGAAGTCGACGGCGTCGGCCTGCGTGTGGAAGCCACCCGTCAGCGATACGTCGCTGCGGCGGAACATGGCGATGCCGGCCGGGTTGGTGCCCATGGTGGAGATGTCGGCGCCGAGCGAACCCATCGAGCCGCCCATACCGACGAAGCGTGCCGTACCGTTGAGGTCTTCGCTGCTGAGCGTCTCCATTTTATAAATGTCTTGTGCCATGGCGGGCGTGAGGGCCATCAAGGCTGCGCCCAAGAGGAATAGTTTGCGTTTCATATCTCTGTGAAGTTGATGTGAAGGCCGACCGGTGGCACGTGGCCTTTGCCGGTCGGCCGTAAATGCGTTTTTGTCAATTTACACCATTAGAAAGATGATAGGCGTGTATGGTCTGTGGCTTATCGACGTCCGCCGAAAGAGCGACCGCCACTGCCGCCACCCATCGACCGGCTGCCGCCGCCCATGGAGTGACCGCTGCCCACCGACGAACCGCCACCGCCAAACGAGCGGCTGCCCACTGAGCTGTTGCCCATAGAGCGGCTGGGGGTGGTGCCGTAGTTGCGCTGTGTGGACTGGCTGCTGTTGGTCGAACCGGAGAAAGAGCGCGACGAGCGTTGAGAACTGTTGGAGCTGTTGCCAAACTGGCGTCCGGCTCTGTCGGCGGTCGATGTGGACGAGTTGTAGCTGCGAGAGGGACGTGTGCGCGATGTGGTCGACCCCGAAGCGTAGTTGTAGTTGCGCGACGGACGGTCGGCGGTGACGCGGCGGTAGGTGTCGATGTAGCGACCATTGCCCGGTCGGCCGTTGAACGAAGGTCGCCAAGCTGTGTCGTACCAATAGTGATGGTGGTGATGGTACCAGGGATCGTGCCACCACGTGTGCCATCCCCAACCCCAATACCAGTCGTAGGCCCAGGGCGACCATGTCCAGGCGTAGCTGGGACCATAGAACGGCGAGTAATACCATGGCGAGAACCACGGGTCGTACCAATAATAGTCGGCCACCACATCATAGTAGGGGCTGCTCACATAGACGCCCACCGTGGGCGAATGGAAGCGCACGAGTCGGCGTGTGTAGGTGCCCTCTTCGTTGTTGGCGGCGTAGTCGTCGGCATAGTCGGCCGTGGAGTCCACCGTGTCGGTGGCATTGTAGCGTCTGTTGTAGGCATCAATATCCCTGTCGCTCACTTCGTAGAGTTTGGCGTAGGTATTGTTTTCTTCGGCAGAAATGCGCTCGGCCTGTGAACTGAAATTAGAGAGTTCTTTTTTTATGTTTTTCGACGATTTGGAGGGTACGAAATAGACATCGTCGTCTTGTGCCGAGGCCGGTATAAAGCCCACGGCGGCAAGAAGCATGAGGGACAAAATCTTTTTCATAGCTTAATCATTTTTAGTTGCCTGTGAGTGACTCAGGCGTCGTTTTTCATCTTTTACTTACGGCAAATGTACGCAAAAAGGTCATACATTGGGCTTTTCTCTCCTCTTTTTGTCGTTTTGTAAGGCTTTTTTGGCATTTGTTGGCGATTATTGCCGGTCGGCGGGAGGTTGGTGTGGGTGTAAACAAAAGCCGGGCCGCTCCGAAACAATGTTCGGGCGGCCCGGCAGAGGTTATGGTTCAGCCTAACGATTAGTTAGACCAGAGCGAGCTGTTCCATTCGCTGTTTTTGCGATTGGTCAGACCATCAGAGGCACCGGTAGCTGTAGTGTTACCTGAACCGTCTGTATCGCTTTCGTGTTTTCCGAAAGACTGTGCCAGGGGACCTTCAACGTAGAAATCCACATTCGTGCTGGCAGGAATTACATATTGCTTTTTCATTGTGTCGTTTAGATTTTTGAGTTGAACCATTACTTTACGAACACTTTCTCGCCGTTGGACTTCACGTAGACGCCCGTGGTGGGGTACATCACGCGGCGACCGTTGAGGTCGTAGAGTGTCGCGTCGTCAACGTTGAGCATCGGAGTGTTGTTGATGGCGGTGATGCCTCCGAAGTCGAAACGTACAACTGAGCTGCTACCAGTGGCATTGCCGTAGTAAGCTTTATTAGCGTTGAGTGTCAAGTCGGTGGTGCTGTCTACTTTGTAAAAACCGATGCCAGAATAACCATTTTTGAGCACATACACAGCAGCACCCGAGTTCATATTGCGTTTGCAGGTAGTTCCGGTCAAGACGTTAACTTCAGGACGAGTGCCGGCGTTGTCGTAAGAGATATTGAAGTTGAACTCTGTGGCATCAGTCAATTCGTTTTCCGCTACGAGGATTACTGGCGTATTGGCAGGAATGACGTCGCCGCTGATTTCAGCAAGAGTAATGGTGTTGGTGTTATCTTGTGCGCCGTAATATGCTTTGACGCCAGCGGCTTTCTCTACAGCCATCGGCAGGTTGAGCGTGGCATAACCCACGGCAGAGATGGTGACAGGAATTGAAGTCACTTCTTTGATGTAGAAGAGGTTTCCGTCGTTGTTTACACCCGCTTTCCAATATC
>JBJFGJ010000175.1:35297-36445 GCA_051892575.1 Alloprevotella sp.
ACTTCTTTGATGTAGAAGAGGTTTCCGTCGTTGTTTACACCCGCTTTCCAATATCCAAAGTTTTTATTCTCAGTGTTGCCCGGATTATAAACCGAATTCAGATAGAAGTCATTTGTGCCAGATGTATTGACCATAGATACATCGTGCAGTGCCCAAAGACCGCTTTCGCCTGGAGTGAAAACGTATGCGCGGCCCCAATACTCATCTTTTGTAGTTACCAAATTTTTAATTTTTGTTTCTGCATCTTCATCGACATTTCCAATATGGAATGAGGTGTTAGCATTTTTCATTTTGACAGAACCATTAGCCTGAGGAATAAATTGCCACAAAGCCGAGCATATATCAGCATTGGTGAAGTCTGCAGGCAACTTAGTCACGCAAGTACGTGAGTCGGCATTTTCTGATACTGTACCATCAGCAGCCGCATAAGCCGCATAATTGCCTAAGATTACATCACCACGGTTGGCAATAATTTGATAGTATTTCGATGAAGAAACAATAGTACTGAAGGGATAGAGCGCATTGGCCAAAGCCGACATAGTCGTTGCATTGGCTTCTGTTTCAAATGCGCTAATGGCAGAAGTGATAGCAGATTGCTTTTCGGCAGAGATGGTGACTGTACCTTCTTTGGGCGCGCCAGACTGCATTTTGCTCAACATATTGTTGGCTACGGTCACTACATTATCCAATGTAAATTTGGAGCCATCATCACTGGGGTCGCTATACATACACAGACGGGCAGCACTATGATCACCTATGTATTGGTTTGCACCCGGGTGCTTAATGTTGATTGCATTACCGTTTTTAACAAGTTGGAAATATGATGTTGCGCCCGTGCCTTCTGTCCAAACTGAAGCAGTTTCTTCGAAGGTTAATCCGTTTGAACCTGCAGTTGAACCACTTGCGGTCAGATACTTGTTGTTTCTACCAATACACTGAATGGTGTAAAGCGAACAATCTGCATTGGCACGCTTTACGATAAACACGCTACCATTGCTTAAAGCCTCAAATACTGTAGATTTGGATTTGATACCACCGTTGTCGGCGTCGGCATTGATATATAGGTAATACGTATTAGGACGTACCTGCAAAAGGGATTTTATAGGGGCACACGTAATGGTGTATTCAGTAACATCGCGATGTACAGT
>JBJFGJ010000176.1:0-2518 GCA_051892575.1 Alloprevotella sp.
CAAGACCCCAACTCAAAAGTAGCTTGCGAAACGCTCGTGACCACCGGACAGGTGATCATTGCAGGAGAAGTAAAATCAGGCGCTTTTGTAGACCTCCAAGACGTGGCCCGACGCACCATCAACCGCATTGGCTACAACAAAGCGGCCTATAAGTTTGACGCCGAAAGCTGTGGCGTGCTCAGTGCCATACACGAGCAGAGCGGCGACATCAACCGCGGCGTGGAGCGCACCGACCCCGACGCTCAGGGTGCCGGCGACCAGGGTATGATGTTTGGCTATGCCACCAACGAAACCAACACCTATATGCCCCTCTCGCTATCGCTGGCCCAGGACATCATGGTGGTGCTGGCAGAAATTCGCCGCGAAGGCCGGCAGATGACCTATCTGCGACCCGACGCCAAGAGCCAGGTGACCGTGGAATATGACGACGAAGGCCGCCCCGTGCGCATTGACACCATCGTGGTCTCTACCCAGCACGACGATTTCATCTCGGCCGAGGAGGCCGGCAGCCAGGAAAAGGCCGACGAGCAGATGCTCGCACAGATACGCCGCGACGTCGTCGACATCCTCATTCCCCGCGTGGTGGACGAACGCGTGGAGACGCCAGAAATCAAAGCCCTCTTCAAGCAGGGCGAAATCAAGTATTTTGTCAACCCCACGGGCAAGTTCGTCATTGGCGGACCGCACGGCGACACCGGTCTGACCGGCCGCAAAATCATAGTCGACACCTATGGTGGCAAGGGTGCACACGGCGGCGGCGCCTTCTCGGGCAAAGACCCCTCTAAGGTGGACCGCTCGGCCGCCTATGCTGCACGCCACATCGCCAAAAATATGGTGGCTGCCGGCGTGGCCGACGAGATGCTCGTGCAGCTGAGTTATGCCATCGGCGTGGCAGAGCCCATCTCCATCTTTGTAGACACCTACGGCAAGAGCCACGTGGGTCTGACCGACGGCGAAATAGCCCAACGCATCAGCCGCCTCTTCGACCTGCGCCCCAAAGCCATCGAGCGCCGACTCAAACTGCGTGCACCCATCTATGAAGAGACCGCTGCCTATGGCCATATGGGCCGCACGCCGCGCACTGTGGTCAAGACCTTTGCCGGACGAGGCAGCGAGGCCAAAACTATGGAAGTGGAGCTCTTCACCTGGGAAAAGCTCGACTGCATCGATATCATCAAGCAGGAGTTCGGCCTGAACTGACCGGCCTCAAGCGGTCCATGCTCGCGGTCGCACCGCTTCTGCCCTTTGAGGGAAGGGCCGGTGCGACCTCTTTTCTCCATTATATAATATAGGTGGCGGCCACGACGCTCTGCCGAGCCATATGCCGCCGGCTGTTTCAAAACCTGTTTTTATGACGATTACCATCTATGGCGCTTCGAGTGGGCTGGTGCCTGCTCCCTGTGTGGAGGCGGCTGCCCGGCTCGGACAGTTGCTGGCCCGGGCTGGTCATACGCTGGTCAACGGTGCCGGCCGCACGGGACTGATGGGGGCTGCCGCCGACGCCTGTCTGGCTGCCGGCGGTAAGGCCATTGGCGTCATCCCGCAGTTTATGATTGATCAAGGCTGGCAACACCAGGGTATGACCCGCCTCGTGGTTACCCCCGACATGCATACCCGCAAGGAGACCATGGCAGCCATGTCTGACGCCTGCATCGCCTTGCCCGGTGGCGTCGGTACGCTCGAGGAATTGCTCGAAATCATCACCTGGAAACAGCTCGGCCTCTATCTCAAACCCATCGTCGTGCTCAACACCGACGGCTATTTCGACCCGCTGCTCTCACAGTTGCAGAAGGCCGTCGACCTGCGCTTCATGCGCGAAAGCCACAAGGCCATCTGGCGGGTGGCAGCGACGCCCGAAGAGGCCCTACATCTCGCCGAGACCACTCCGCTCTGGGACGCCTCGGTGCGCAAGTTTGCCGCTTTGGGCCATTGACGGCCTTTGGTCCCCACCTTCATCTCACAGTCTCAACGCTATGCCAGTCTGCACAGTCGACCATACACCAGCTCCGTCGTCGCCGACAGCCATTACGGCCTGTTGGGACTCCGTCTTTTTGCCCGGTGCCACGCAGCAGGCCGCCGTGCAGCCCTTGCCCAAGGACACGATGGGGCGGATTGTGTACAGACCCATGACCTTGCGCGAGGTGGCGTTGCCCGAATATGCCGGTGTCAACGGCAATCCCATACCCTCTACGCTCCGCACCGACGACGGCATCGTCGCCGCCATTGTGGTCTGCTTCATCCTGACGCTGGGCATCATGGCGCGCTCGCGCTATTATCTGTCGCGCAGCTTCAAGTCGTTCGTGGGTTATAGCCTCTCGGCGCGTGAGAAAGCCGACCGCACCAACACCGACACCTTTGGCGTGATGGCGCTGGTCTTGATGGCCGGCTTCAGTGTGTCGCTCATGCTCATCGACCGGCTCGGCCATAACCCCACCGCTCAACAGTGGCATTGGCCCGTCTCGGCACTGCTCGCTGCCGCCACAGGCCTTTACGCCTTGCTCGTCGTGGTGAAAATGGC
>JBJFGJ010000177.1:0-5161 GCA_051892575.1 Alloprevotella sp.
CAATCTACGCCTGCAACGTCTTCAACACAATTTGAGCGGCCAAAAACAGCCTTCAGGCCGTGCTTGGCCGCTCAAAAAGAGCTTTCGTCTTATTTCTTCTCGGGCACGAGATAGCGGTCGCCGGTCTCGCGGATGAGGGTGCGGCGGTATTGCTCGGGATAGCCGGGACGTTCGGGCGGCACGGCCAGTCCGTCGGGGGTGAGCAGGAATTTGCCGTCTTTTTCCTTCTTCACGGCTTGGTCGTTGTATTTCACGATAAGATATTCGCCCAGCTTCTTCCATTCCTTGAGCATGTCTTGAGCCGTGGTCACGGTGTAGTCGGTGAGGAACTTGCGGGCTTCGGCGGGCGAGGTCTCGTAGAGCGCGAGGGCTTGTTTCTCTATTTCGGCCTGACGGGCGATATAACCGTCTTCGAGGCGGTCGCGCACGGCTTCAACGCTCGGGAAGAGTTGGCTGTAGCGCGGATAGGTCATATTGGCCACCCAGTTGCACACCCAGAAGGCATTGTCCCAGGAGAAAGTCACGTCGTTGGCCGCGATTTTGTCGTAACAGGGCGGCACGCGGTCGGCACAGCAGTAGACCGGCGTGTAGGCAATCATGTTGGGGTCGTCGTTGCCAAACCAGAGGATGCCGCCGATGGCGTTGGGCAGGTTGCCGCGGAGTTGGGCCACCACGGTGAAGGCCGACTGCTGGGTGGAGATGGGGCGCTCGTTGAAATATTGCTTGCCGTCCACCTCAAACGACAGAGGGGTGGGGCGGTAGGGCGACTCGTAGACGCCGGCGCCGGCGTCGTGGGTGATGTCAAACGGCGTGCCTTCATAGTGGTCGCGGTTGCTCATCATGAGTTCTTTGAGGGTGACGGGGCGGTTGGGCTTGAAATAGAGGGGCATCACTTCGGCCGTACCGATGTGTTTGCCGTCGACGAAGTCGAGATAGCGTTCCATGCCGTCTACCCATCTGTTGAAGAAACTCCAGGCGCGGGCGTCGCAATAGCGCTGCGAACCGAAATCGGCAGGGGCATAGGCGTCGGCAAAAGAGAAGTCGGCGTCTTTGCCTTTGAAATAGCCGCGCTCGCGGGCAAAGCTGATGACGTCTTTTGAATAAAGCACGTTTTTCTTGTCTTTGAGGTCGAACTTATGGATGCGGCTTTGGTTGGCGTGCACGGCGATGCAGTCGTCGGGGATGCGCACGGCCACCCATACGGTGCCGCGGCGGCCATTGCCTTTGCCGATCATTTCGAGTATCCAGACCTCGTTGGGGTCGGCAATCGAAAACGACTCGCCACTGCTGGCATAGCCGTATTCCTGAACCAGCGACGTCATCACGCCGATGGCTTCGCGTGCGGTCTTGGAGCGTTGCAGGGCTATGGCCATGAGGCTCACGTAGTCGATGATGCCGGCCGTGTCGACCAGTTCTTCGCGACCGCCGAAAGTGGTCTCGGTGATGGCCACCTGGTGCTCGTTGATGTTGCCCATCACGCTGTAGGTCACAGGAGCCTCGGCAATTTCGCCGTGATGTTCGTTGGTGTCGCCGTCGATGATTTGGCGCATGGTGCCGGGGGCGTGGCGGGCGGCGGGATAATAGACCAGCCGGCCGAACATGCCGTAGCTGTCGGCGTTGTAAGTGATGAAGGTGGAGCCGTCGGCCGAGGCTTTCTTGCCCACGAGGAAGTTGGTGCAGGCCTGTGAGGGAGTGGCCCATACCAGTGCGCAGAGGCAGGTGACGGCCGTGATGATTTTCTTTATCATGGTTTGAGGAGATTATAAACGAAGTCGCCGGGCGGCGCAATGCCGCTCAGTGACTTTGTGGGGAATAATTGAATTTGCAGGTTTTAGCAGGCCTTGAACGACATATCGAGGCCTTTCACCGAGTGGGTGAGGGCGCCCACCGAGATGAAGTTTACGCCACAGAGGGCATAGTCGCGGATGGTGTCGAAGGTGATGCCGCCGCTCGACTCCGTTTCCATGCGTCCGCCGATGAGTTCCACGGCGCGGCGCGTATCTTCCACAGAGAAGTTATCCAGCATGATGCGGTTGGCGCCGCCGTGGGCCAGCACCTGCTCGATTTCGTCGAACGAGCGCGTCTCGATTTCCACTTTCAGGTTGAGGCCGTGGGCTTTCTGATAGGCCGCACAGCGGTCGAGGGCCTGGGCAATGCCGCCGGCAAAGTCCACGTGGTTGTCTTTGAGCAAGATCATGTCGAAGAGGCCGATGCGGTGGTTGGTGCCGCCGCCGATTTTGACGGCTTCTTTTTCGAGCATACGCATACCGGGTGTGGTCTTGCGGGTGTCGAGCACTCGGGTGTGGGTGCCTTCGAGCCGTTTGACGTAGGCTGCCGTCATCGTGGCAATGCCGCTCATACGCTGCATCACGTTGAGCATGAGCCGCTCGGTTTGCAGCAGGCTGCGGATTTTTCCGGTGACAATCATGGCCACGTCGCCGGGTTTCACGTGGGCGCCGTCGTTAATGAAGGTTTCCACTTTGAGAGTGGGGTCGAAGCGGTGGAAGATTTCGTGAGCAATTCTCACGCCGGCCAGGATGCCTTCTTCCTTGATGAGCAGTTTAGACTTGCCCATGGCGTCTTCGGGGATGCAGCAGAGCGTGGTGTGGTCGCCGTCGCCGATGTCTTCAGAGAAGGCAAGGTCGATGAGCCGGTCGTTCAGTTCGTCAACGGTGTACATATAAGGTGATGTTTATGGGTTTGTTTTCTGTTTAATAGACCAGTCTGACGTTGTCTATCCAGAGCGTGTTGCCCACGCTGCCCACATAGGCGCCGCCGTGGCTGGAGTCGAATTGCAGGACGAGGTGGGTGGGTGTCTCTCCGGCGTCGGCCCATCCCTCTTCGATGATTTTCTTCATCTTGCCCTTGCTGTTTTTGGCATATTTGGTGATGCTGCCGGTGGTGAGTCCCATATAGTTCTGGTAGAAGCTCTGTCCGGTGATGTTGCCATAGTGGATGTCGAAACGGGCATTGTTGACCCATCCGTTGGTGTTTTTGTTGAAACGGTAGACCATCGTCCCGACGCGCTTGGCGTGGATGTTGCCTTTTTCGTCTTCCCATCGTTTTTGCAGGTAGAGCACGATGTCGGGCATGTCGATGCCTTTCACGCCCTGAACCTTGCTGAAGCCGGTCTGTTTCACGCGGTTGGGCTGGCCTGAGAGCTGCACTTTATAGTCCACCATCAGGGCCTTGGGGCGTTTGTTGAATTTGATGCCGGCGTCGAGCTTGGCCATGGGGTTGTTGGTGTTGGTGATGGGTTCGAGCATCTGTCCCAGATAGACCGAACCGGCGGCCAGCACTTTGATGTTGACTATGCCCATCACCTTGCACTCTTCGAGGTGGGTGTAGAGCTTGGCACAATAGCCGTGGCCGGCACGGGCCTCTTTATAGACCGAGGTGTTGGTCTTGGTGATGCCGCTCACTTTGGCCAGCACGTTTGACGTGGCCCAGGGCGAACCGCCCAGACCGTTGTAGGGGTTGTTGTTGTTCCACGTGCCGTTGGGGGCGATTTCATAGAGCGTCTTGGTCTTGCCGCCGATGATGCCGCTCTCCTTGATGTTGCGCGTGAGCCAGTTGTCGAAGTTGCCGAAGCTGATGTATTCGACTTTTTCTTGTGTGGCCGTGGCCTTGTCGTCGCCGGGTGTGTGGCTTTCGGCGTTGGCGCCCACTGTGGGCATTGCTGCTATCATAAGTGAGCAAAGTCCTGTGAAGAATAGTGTGTTTTTGTTCATGTCGTGTCTGTGTTTGTCTGTGTGTTTAGACGTGATGTATTTGGTGTTAGAAAGCTTCGTTGATGTTGAAGATGACGCCTCCGCCGTCGCGGGTGAAACCGTAGTCGAGGCGTATGTTGACGCGTTTCTTGAATTCCCAGCGGTAGCCTATGCCGGCGTTGGGCAGGGTGCGGTTCCAGCGCATGGCCGAGAAGTTGGGAAACACCTGTCCGGCGCCCACCCACACGGCCACTCCATTGCGTCGCCACACGTGTTGCCGCAGTTCCACTTGGGCCTCCATAATGCTCTTGTCGCGATACCGGCCGTCGAAGTAGCCGCGCAGGCGCATGGTCGAGCCGGCTTCGCTCATTGTGCACCAGGCCGGGTGGCCGTCGATGTATTGCATATGGAAATCGCCGGCCAGCACACCGCCGCGCCACACCTGCTTGTAGGCGCTGGCCGTCAATTCGGTCGACGAGAAGCAATAGTCGTTGCCCAAGAAGCGTGGTGCAAACGTCTGGTCGAGTTGCACAAACACGCCTTTGTAGGCATTGAGGATGAAGTCGCGTGTGTCGTAGGTGAAAGACAGTCCGGCTTTGGTGGAGCGCACGGTCTTGTCTTGGCCTTCAAAGAGGTGGACGCCGCGCGGGTCAATGTCTCGGGCTTGATAGAAACCATAGCTCACGATGGGGCCGAGGTAGGTCTTGGGGGCCAACTTAAACATAAAGCGCACCATCGCGTTGAAGCGTATGCGCTTGTAGTCGGTCTCGTTGTCGTCGACCTTGCCGTTGTCAAAGCCCATACCCCAGTAGTCTGTCTTAAACGTGTAGATATAAAGTTGATAGTCAAGACGGTAGCGCTCTTTCTTAAAGATATTGTTTCCTTTAATGCCCGTCATGAAGAAGCCCTTGGTCGTGGCGTCGGCATAGATGGTGACGTTAGACTTTTGCAGGGTGGAGTCGCTGCGGTCGAGGCTGTAGAGGCCGGTAGCCACCATACCCAGACCGAGTCCCACGGTCGACGAGTAGTGTGGTCCCGGCAAGAAGCCGAAATCAAATTTCTTGCCCGCGTGCCGGTCGGCGTTGATGAAATAGTCCACCACCTTGCGCACCAGTCCCTTTTTGGTCTGGATGGTATCGGCGGCGTTTTCCGTCTGTATTTGTGCCGAGTCCGTCGCTTGTACGAGAGTCGTATCGGTTTGTGCCGTGCTTGTGCCGCAACCTATTATAAAAAAGGTGCAGAGCAGTATGTTTTGGATGGTTTGCTTCATTTGTGGGGACAAAGTTAGTGTAAGTGAGAGCAAAGGCCAAAAAAAACTTGTTTTTTATTGGACTTTGCCGAGCGCAACCTAACTTGCGCCGAAGGCGAAAGTTAGTGTAAGTGAGAGCAAAGCTGCAAAACTTGTTTTTTATTGGACTTTGCCGAGCGCAACCTAACTTGCGCCGAAGGCG
>JBJFGJ010000177.1:5261-36192 GCA_051892575.1 Alloprevotella sp.
ATTGGACTTTGCCGAGCGCAACCTAACTTGCGCCGAAGGCGAAAGTTAGTGTAAGGCGAGCGGTGAGCAAAACGAAAAACTTGTTAGTGAAGCCCCAACCTCCCTTACAATCTCGCTTCTCCGACTTTAGTACAATTCTCCGTTCTCCCGTGACAAAACAATCTCCACTTTCTTTCAAAAACTTCGCCACGCCTCGCGAAACGGCCTCAAACCCTCCCGCCATACCGCCAATCCGACATTCACACACTCAAAACCAAACCTAAAACATGTGCCCATAAGGACAGAAATTCCTCCCATAAGCCCCGTAAAAACTGTCCTTATTCCCATAAGCCCATAAAACGTAAAAAGAGAGGCCCCGACGGACCTCCCTTTTCCTATGCTAAGGCAAATATAGCCTGTTGGTCAGTTGTGAAAAAAGACAAGCCACCGCGTCCTTGCCCTTTAGTGCCCACTTTCCACGCCGGCCGACTTCAGAGCCAAGGCCCACGTCTGCATCGTCGCCGTGACGTAACACAGTGCCACGCCGATGGCGGCCACGACCACGAACAAGGCATTGGCGCAGGCCGGCATGCCGGAGGGATCGGTCGTCAAAACGCCTGTGCCATCGGCCAAAAAGCCGAAGCCCATCACCACCGGAGGCAGCAAAAACACCGCCCAAGCCAGAGCGAGCGGAATGCCCGTGAGCAGAGCCGTGAGGAAGTAGCCGCCGAGGTGTTTCCAGCCGCTGTGCATCGCTGCACGGCCCGAAACCTTGAGCGAGCGGCCCATGACCACATAGTCATAGCGCCCGGGTATGCTCATAGAGTAGATCACCACCACAAAAGGCAGAGCCACGAGCGCAATCCACATACGGCTCACCCACCATGCCAAAGCCGCAAACACGGCGATAGGCAAAAGAGCCAGCACGAGCGTCAGAGCCGTCCAGACGAACCATCTCAGAGCCGTCTTCCACGTGGTTTGGCGCAACTCCCGGCGGTCTTGCCGCGTCAAGGCACAAGGGCGGAACAATCGCGAAAGCAGGGCCTTCAGTCCTTTCGCCTTCCCGTCGTTGCTTTCGGCCTCACTATGGTCGAATGGCAGGCGCCCACGATGTTTGAAAAAGGCAATCTGTGCCCACACTCTGCCTTTGCCAATCGTCAGACACAAGAGGCTCACGAACAGCAAAAGGCCGAAGACGATATTGTCGCGGCCCGTGGGCGCAAACATGGCGATGGCCACGTCGGGTTTCTGGCCCATATCGCTCACGGCCCTGAAGGCCGGCAACACGTGATAGGCCGTGAAACGCGTGAGACAAAGCAGGAGACCGGCCAGTCCCACACCCGTCAGCAGGGCCGCCAGACGGTAGGCCTTCAGATAGGCCAGCGGACGGTAGGCCAGGATGCGCCAACCGTCGGCCACGGCTCCGGCCAGACTGCGACGGTGGCCCAGCGGAGCAAGTTTAGGCCGCGGCGAACGGAAATCCGACGCGGCTATCGAGTGGTCAATAATGGTTTTTTGTTTTACTTTCATGGGGATATATCGTCTAATGAGAGGCGAAGTTACGGCAAAATGCCTATCTTTGCAAATAACCTATGCCAAAAAACAACAAACATGAGCGATACCATACAAATACGCTGGGGATTTATCGGTTGTGGCGAAGTGACCGAGAAAAAGAGCGGACCGGCTTTTGCCGAGATACCGGGCTCGAAGGTGGTGGCCGTGATGAGCCGCACCAAAGCCAAGGCCCAGTCTTATGCCGAGCGACACGGCATTGCCCGCTGGTACGACGACCCGCAACGCCTCGTCGACGACCCCGACGTCAATGCCGTCTACATTGCCACGCCGCCTTCCACCCACGCCACCTATGCCATCATGGCCATGAAGAGTGGCAAGGCCGTCTATGTGGAGAAGCCTATGGCCTCAAACTATGAAGACTGTTGCCGCATCAACCGCATAGCCGAAAAAACCGGCGTGCCCTGCTTCGTGGCCTACTATCGACGCTATCTGCCTTACTTCCTGAAAGTGAAGGAACTGGTGCGCTCGGGCGCTGTGGGCAGGGTGATGAACGTGCAGATACGTTTCGCCGTGCCGCCGCGCGACCTCGACTACAACCGCACCAACCTGCCCTGGCGTGTGCAGCCCGACATTGCCGGTGGCGGTTATTTCTACGACCTTGCGCCCCATCAAATCGACCTGCTCCAGCAGATGTTCGGCCCCATCATTGAGGCCGAAGGCTACAAGGGCAGTCGTGGCGGCCTCTATGAAACCGAAGACACCGTGAGTGCCTGTTTCCGCTTCTCCGACGGATTGCCGGCCTCAGGCTCCTGGTGCTTCGTGGCCCACGAGAGTGCCCGAGAAGACCGCATCGAAATCATCGGCGACAGCGGGTCGCTCAGTTTCTCGGTCTTCACCTATGCCCCCATCGAACTCTACACGGCCAAGGGGCGCGAAGAATTCGTCGTGCCCAATCCGCCCTATGTGCAACTGCCCCTCATCAAGAATGTGGTCGAACACTTACAAAACAAATCCATCTGCACCTGCGACTGCGTGAGTGCCACTTCGGTCAACTGGGTGGTAGACCGCATTTTGGGCAAACTCTGAACGCTGCCCAGGCGTATGGGAAAACGCCCACGCGCCGGGGCGAAAGGATGAAAAAATCGTATGTTGTCTTTCAAATTGCCTCAACGTCTTTGCCGACTCTCAGCCAAAGTCCTGCTTTTGTGGGGCTGGCTTATCCTGCCCTCAGCGATGATGGCGCAGGAGGTCGGGACGGTGGAGACAAACCCTGTCGCGGTGACCGACAGTGCCGCTGTCGCTCCGGCCACAGCCGCTCCCGTGAAGGCGAAAAAGGGCAACTGGTTTATGCGCTTCGTCAAGCAGTTTGACGAATACGACACCACTTACATCTCGCCCAACTACTACAACTACACGGCGATGCTGCAAAACACCAACTTCTCGCAGTCGTTCCGCATCAAGGGCACCAACGCCGACGGCGTGCAGCAGTCGCTCAACGTGGCGCCCACGCCGGGCTTCAAAATCGGTCCCTATTTCGGTTGGCGCTGGCTCTTTTTGGGCTACACCTTCGACGTAGGTCACCCCGGACAGGCTACCAAAACCACCGAATTTAACCTAAGCCTCTACAGCAGCATGATAGGCTGCGACCTCGTGTGGGTGAAAAACTCGGGCGACTTCACCATTGAAAAGGTCAGTGGCTTTGGCGACAACACCAATCACCGCGTCAAAGGCTTGAAATTCTCAGGCATGGACACCTACACGTCAAGCATCAACCTCTATTACGTCTTTAATCATCGCCACTTTTCCTATCCTGCCGCCTTCGCCCAATCCACCGTGCAGCGCAAGAGTTGCGGTTCGTGGACCCTCGGACTGGAATATTCCAAACAGCGCATAAAGTTTGACTACCGCCGGCTGCCTTCTGAAATCATCACGCCAAGCGTGCCCGAAGGCGACAGCCCGCTCATCGACGAGTTGAAGATTGAAAAGATTGACTATTACAGTTTCAGTGTCAATGCCGGTTATGCCTACAACTGGGTGTTTGCCCGCAACTGCCTGCTGTCGCTCTCTTTCGCTCCGTCGCTTGGCTTCAAGAAGAGTCGGGGAGAGCGCCTCGAGGCTCAGGAAATATGGAAAAACATCCGCAACTTCAAATTCGATTTCATCGGCCGCGCCGGACTCGTCTGGAACAACACCCGCTGGTTTGCCGGAGCCTCCTTCGTCACCCATCTCTATGACTTCCAAAAAGACAACTACTCCGTGAGCAACAACATCAGCTATCTCAACGTATATGCCGGCTTTGTCTTCAACCGCAAACGGCAATACCGCTGACCCTCCCCGCGCGCGCGTTCCTATTTAATATATATAACACCTTTCCACCCGTATTCTTTTCAAAAATGACCGCTCCTGCCGTCGAGTCCCACCCTTTGCAGCCCTTCTTGCCGCCTTCGGCGCGCGTGTTGATGCTGGGCAGTTTCCCGCCGCCCCGTCGCCGCTGGTGCATGGACTTTTTCTATCCCAACTATCTCAACGACATGTGGCGCATCGTGGGACTCGTGTTTTTCGGCGATAAAGACACCTTTGTCGACGTGGCGGCCAAACGCTTTCGCCACCAGGCCCTTGTCGACTGGCTCAGTGGGCAGGGGCTCGCCTTCTACGACACCGCTTGCCGTGTGCGACGCCTGCAAGGCAACGCTTCAGACAAACATCTCGAAGTCGTCACTCCGACCGACATAGATGCCCTTGTCGACCGCCTGCCCCTATGCACCGCCATCGCTGCCACGGGACAGAAGTCGGCCGAGACCCTTGCAGAGCGTTATGGCATTAAGTCCCCGGCCGTTGGGCAGTGTGTCGACATCGACGTGGCCGGTCGTCGTCTCCGTTTCTACCGCATGCCCAGCACCAGCCGCGCCTATCCCGCACCTCTCGCCGCCAAAGCCGCCGCCTACGAAGCCATGTGGCGCGCCGAGGCACTCATCTGAGCCCAACCACATCAAGAAAAAGACCAAAAACATTAGAAATCAGCGAAAAAACAAGGCAAATATTCGTCAAAACAAATAAAAATCGTAATTTTGCGCCGCTGTTACGAGATAACGGCACTCCATTCAAACCTTAACACATTATTTAAAAGCCAATGGCAACAAGAATCAGACTCCAGCGTCACGGACGCAAAGACTACGCTTTCTACAGCATTGTTATCGCAGACGTACGCGCACCACGTGATGGTAAATTTACTGAGAAGATTGGTACTTACAACCCCAACACCAATCCCGCCACTATCGATTTGAATTTCGAGAGAGCCCTCTACTGGGTAGAAACCGGCGCACAGCCCACCGACACCGTTCGCAACATCCTCTCTGCCGAGGGCGTTATGCTGATGAAGCACCTCCGCGGCGGTGTGAAGAAAGGCGCTTTTGACGAAGCCGCCGCTCAGGCCAAGTTTGAGGCCTGGAAGAAAGGCAAAGACGCAGCCGCCGAAGCTATCGTAAGCAAGAACGCTGAAGCCAAGAAGGCCGCCGAAGCCGCCCGCCTCGAAGAGGAAAAGAAAATGAACGCCAAGATTGCCGAGAAAGTAGCCGAGAAGAAGGCTGCCGCCGTAGCTGCTGCCGCTGAGGCTGAAGCTGCTGCCACCGAAGAGACCGCCGAAGAGGCTGAAGCACCCGCCGAAGCTTAATCGCGAAGTCCGCAAGGCAATCGCCAAATTTTTAGTCAGCCCCGCCAACGACGACAAACCGTTGGCGGGGCTGACTGCCTTTTGACGGTCTGATGGGGCCTCTTTAGAGAGAAATTGCACTTCAATCAAACAATTTTGAGTCAATATCACAAAATCGCGGATTAAATGGCGGATTTATTGTGACTTTTTGCCTCGTTGTAAATATATTTGCAGACAAATAAGGTCGCCAATGAGGGACAACGCGCATAGTTTTCCCGACTTGTCTCCCCCTGGCGGCGTCACTCCCAAAGCATATAAAGGATAAGGTATGCTTGGCCAAATGTGACGGAAGAACACGGATAGATGGTATTTGGTTTCTCAATTACTTCCGGATACATTTGGCCTTTTTTATGTCGTTTCGGTTCGTCGGTTACGCTTTTGTCTTTCCCCGTTTGCCGCTTCTGGCGCAAATTGGTGTCGGCCCGGGCTTTGTAACCATACCGTCACAATGATGTCAAACGGTTGTCACATCATCGTGGGAACTTTGCCGGTGAATAATCGAATATGACATTTCAATGAAAAAACGTTTTCTGAACTGTGAGCGTCTTGTCGCTCTGCTGATTGTTGCCTTCACGATGGCCGTGGCCCAGCTCAACGCCGCCGTGCTCAGAGGCAAAGTGATTGATGCCGTGACCGGCGAAACGCTGCCCGGTGCCACCGTGCAAATACTCCAAGCCGGAAAAACCGCCACCACCGACGACGCCGGTCTGTTTGAGTTCGGCGGACTCGGACAGCGCGGCTACACACTCGTGTGCAGCTACATCACCTACGAAAAACAAACCCTCACCGTCTATCCTGCACGCACCGACACGCTGCTCGTCATTGCGCTCAAACCCTATGAGGAGAGTCTCGGCGTGGCCACCGTCACAGCCAAGGCGCGACGCAACACCGAACAGGCGCTGGTCAACCTGCAAAAGCAAAGTCTTGTGGTGCAAAACGGCGTGTCGGCGCAACAAATCGCCAAGACGCAAGACCGCGATGCCTCGGAGGTGATACGCCGCGTGCCGGGCATTTCCATCATCGACCAGAAGTTTGTCATGGTGCGCGGACTCTCACAGCGCTACAACAACGTCTGGATTAATGGGGCCGCCGTGCCGTCGAGCGAAGCCGACTCAAGAGCCTTCTCTTTCGACATCATCCCCTCGTCGCAGGTAGACAACATGCAGATTGTCAAGTCGCCGGCCCCCAACTACCCGGCAGACTTCTCGGGCGGTTTCATCCTGATAGACACCAAAGAAGTGCCCAACGAAAACAGTGCGCGCATAGCCGTGGGCGGTTCGATCAACGACCAGACCCACTTCTCCTCGTTTGCCCACGGACGGTCAAGCGGCACCGACTTCCTCGGATTTGACAACGGACTGCGGTCGCTGCCCGGCGGTCTCGACGCCGTATTGCCCACCACGCCGCTGGGTCGCGGCATCGACATTGCCAATAGCGGGCTCAACAACGACTGGCGCGTCAAACGCTTCTCGCCCATTGCCGACCTCTCGCTCTCGGCCGATTTCAACCGCTCCAAAGACTACGCCAACGGTGCCGTGCTGGCCGTGCTCGGTTCGCTCAATTACTCCAACACCTACAAGACTTACGACCCTATGGCCAATGCGCTCTTTGGCGCCTACGACCTGACCAACGACCGCAGCGTCTTGCTCCACAACTATACCGACCGGCAATACAGCCACAACGCCCGACTCGGCGCCATGCTCAACTTTACCTTCGTGCCGGCCAAAGGGGTGGGGAGATACGAGTGGAAGAACATCTTCAACCAACTCGGCACCGACCGCTACACCGACCGCGAAGGCTTTAACGCACAAAGCAACCGCATCAAAGAGGCCGAGTATTACTACAGCAGCCGAACCACCTACAACACGCAACTCACGGCAAAATACGTCTGGGAACGCAGCCGAATGGACTGGAGCGCAGGCTATGCCTATGCCAATCGTAACTTGCCCGACCGCCGCCGCTATACGCTCGACAACCAGCTGGACCCTGACCGCGTGGGACTTACCACCGGCAACGAAATCAACCGTGAGTTCACGCGCCTCGACGAACACATTGCTTCCGCCGCCTTGAACTATCGCTACGATCTCGGCACCGACGTGTTCGCACCCCAGTTGCTCGGCGGCGCCTATGCCGAATACCGCTCACGCGAATACCGCACGCGCTCGTTCATCTATGGCTGGGACCCTGCCGCCAACGACCTGCCCGCCGACTTCCGCTATCTCGACCTTGCCAACGATTTGTTGGCCGGCAACTATTACGGCGACCGCGGCCTCTATCTGCTCGACGACACCAACCGCCGCGACGACTACAGCGGCCGTCACCTCATGGCCTCCGGCTATCTGGCCGCCAACGTCACCCTCGGCCGACTCGGTCTCTATGGCGGCGTGCGCTACGAACACAGCCGTATGGAGCTCATCAGCAACACCCGCTCGTATGAAGTGAGCCACCAGAGCACCTTCTACGACACCGACAACTTCTTCCCTTCGATAAATGCCAACTGGCGTTTCAACACCGCCCATCAGATGCGCCTCTCTTACGGCCGCAGCATCAACCGACCCGAATTCCGCGAAGTCAGTTCGTCGGTCTTCCACGACTTTGACCTCTCCGCCTCCGTGCAGGGAAATCCCGAACTGACCGATTGCCACGTGGACAATCTCGACTTGCGCTATGAGTTCTATCCCTCTAAGGGTGACCAAATTACGGTGGCTGCCTTCTACAAACACTTTGATGCGCCGATTGAATGGACCTATACCGTTTCGGGTGGCACAGACCTGATTTATTCTTACCAAAACGCCGACGGCGCACACAGCTACGGTGTGGAAATTGACGTGCGCAAGAGCCTGGACTTTATGGGCTTGAAAGACTTCACCCTCGTGATGAACGCCTCACTCATCAAGAGTCGCGTCAACTTTGCCGCCACGTCGCGACAAAAAGACCGCCCCATGCAGGGACAGTCGCCCTATCTGGTCAATGCCGGACTCTTCTATGCCCACGGCCCATGGAATGCCTCTGTGTTATACAACTGCATCGGTAAACGCCTCATCGGTGTGGGCCGCAGCCTCGGATCGACAGCCGACCAGACCGTCAACATCCCCGATGCTTATGAAATGCCCCGCCACGTGGTGGACCTCTCGGCCTCACACACTTGGCGCCACTTCACCGTCACACTCGGCGTGAAAGACCTGCTGGCACAGCGCGTCAACTTCAAGCAGACCAACGACGTAACCCTTGACGACGGCACCCAACGCCACGTCGACGAAATCACACGCAGTTACCGTCCCGGCCGCACCCTGAACCTGCGCCTCACCTATACCTTCTGAGGCTTAATCATTTGAAAAGTCGAAAAGACCAAGAGACTAATAGACAAAAGTCTAAAAGTGGATGAGCGGCTAAGCCTACTCTTTATCTCTTTGTCTTTTCGGCTTTTTGTTTCCCCTAATAAACGACACAAAAACTTAACGCCACTGCAACCGGGCCGTCACATCATAACCGCAACTTTGCAGTGTCAAAAGCAGAAGAACCACAGACAATCTTCTGGGAAGCAACAAAACTAAGCACACACCATTTATAATTTTATCCAACCAAAATGGAAATGAAAAAAATCCAACACCTCATCTCGGGAGCCATTGTGCCCCTGGCCGCTCTGACGCTCACACTGGGCTTCACCGCGTGCAGCGACGACGACAAAGACAACATCACCAACCCCGAGCGCCACTGGAGCACCGACGGCGGGCTCCGCGCTGCCGACAACCTGCTCTTTGAGGGCAATGTCATTGGCAACGGCGACGACGAGTTTGTCTTCACCGGCAAGCAGACTCTGCCGAAAGGCACCTATACGCTCAAAGGCTTCGTCTATATTGCCGACGGTGCCGAACTCACCATCGAACCCGGCACCATCATCAAAGGCGACAAGCAGACCAAAGGCACGCTCATCGTGGAACGTGGCGGCAAACTCTTTGCTCAGGGCACATCGACACAACCCATCGTCTTCACTTCAGCACAACCTGCCGGCAGCCGACGTCCCGGCGACTGGGGCGGTCTCATCCTCTGCGGCCGTGCACCCCACAACGCCGGCGAAGCCCAGATCGAAGGCGGACCGCGCACCAAACACGGCGGCGACCAACCGGCCGACTGCTCGGGCGCTTTGAGCTATGTGCGTGTGGAATTTGCCGGCTATCCCTACGAAACCGACAAGGAAATCAACGGCCTCACGCTTGGCTCTGTGGGCAGTGGCACGCAGTTGGACCACATCCAGGTGTCTTATTCAAACGACGACTCCTTTGAATGGTTCGGCGGCAACGTCAATGCCAAATACCTCGTGGCCTACAAGGGTTGGGACGATGACTTCGACACCGACAACGGCTACAGCGGCAACGTGCAGTTTGCCCTCGCAGTGCGCGATGCCCGCATCGCCGACAAGAGCCAGAGCAACGGCTTCGAGAGCGACAACGACGCCAGCGGTTCTTCGGCCTCTCCCCGCACTTCCGCCACCTTCAGCAACGTCACCTTCATCGGTCCGAAACTCACCGCCGACGATTTCGTCAACGACGCCTCCTACATCACCGGCGGCAGCCTTAACCCCAACAACGGCTCGGGTCTGGGCAAATTCCAGGCCGCAATGCAGATACGCCGCGGTTCGCGCCTCAACTGCATCAACTCATTGGCCGCAGGCTGGCCCATCGGCGTGATCTATGACGGAGAAAAAGGCGACACCCAGTCTGCCGCAGAGTCCGGACAGCTTATCCTCAACCACGTATGGCTTGCCGATATGGACATCACCGGTTCCGACGCCAACAAACTCTACAGCGATGTGCTCGTCACCGGCTACGACGCCGACAAGAAGCCCATCACCGATGCTACACAGACCTCGTTCTCTTCGCGCTTCTTCCTTTCCGGAGCCGGCAACCAGAACGTCCCCTTCAGTTCGCTCTCGCTGCAGACCAGCACCTACGCCCCTTCGCTCACCACGCCCGTGGTGCCTGCCGCAGGCAGTCCGCTCATTGGCGCAGCAGGCTGGGACGGCATCACGGCCGGCTTCTTCAGTCGCGTGAACTACATCGGTGCTTTTGCGGCCGGCGACAACTGGCTCAACGGCTGGACCGAGTTTGACCCGCAAAACGCCGCTTATTGATAAATTGGGAAGTTGAAACTCAAAACCCATCCGGGCAGTGTGGCGAGGACGTGAGGAGCCTCCCGGCACTGCCCGGATTTTTGTATTTGGTTCGGAGCCGTTCCAGGCTTACCTTTGAGGTGAGAAAAGAAGAAGAGGCCTCGATAGGGGCCTCTTTATTGTGTTTTAGGGCGTTACGGCAATAAGGACAGTTTTCCCGGGGCTTATGGCAGCAAAAACCGGGCTTATCGCCGTGAGATTTTGCCCTGTTCCGAGCGATGCAGCGTCCCATTTTCGTCTTCCTCGAAGCCATTTGGTCAGTTCCGGCAGCCACACGGCCGGAAATGTGAAGTTTTTTTGTCATTGCAGGTCGCCATCTTGAACCTTCCGGACCAATGATTTCGCCGCCCCAATGTCTTGTCGTTTCTCTTCTCGCCGGCCGCCTGTCTGTCGTTTTAACAACGGTCTTCACAAAAAAACGGCACAAAGCGTGTGTCGTGTGAAAATAATCGCTTATTTTTGCAATAAATTGAACAAAGCGTAACGCGGCAGTAGCTCAGTTGGTAGAGCATTGGCTTCCCAAGCCAAGGGTCGCGGGTTCGAGCCCCGTTTGCCGCTCAAGCTATATTCCCCACTCCCCGGGCATACCCCACACATTATTATATATACTGTTTATGGCGGCAATCATCATCCTCTGTGTTTTCGTAGGCGGCCTCGTCTTTATGGCCACCGAGTGCGTCAACAGGATGAATAAGGCCGCCGTCGCCATGTTTATGGGCGTGGTGTGCTGGCTGGTTTATATCATGTATGGCACGCACTTCGTCGTGGCCGAACACCCCATAGATTTTCTTTCTTACGTCTCGACGGCCGGCGTGGACGGTCAGACGGTCAAGACGTTTATAGCCCAAAACCTCTTTTTCAAATACGTGCTCACGGCTGCCGAGGTCATTCTCTTCTTGCTGGCCACCATGACCATCGTGGAAGTGCTTGGCAACAACGGCTGCTTTGACTTCATTGGAGGATGGCTGCGCACGCGAAGCCCCAAACGGTTCATGTGGACCCTGGCCGGTCTCACCTTCCTGCTCTCGGCCAACCTGGACAACGTCACCACCGTCTGCCTCATGCTCGGCATTATGCACACCATCATTGCCGACAACCGGGGACGTATGGTGTTTGGCTCGGTGGTCGTGGTGTCGGCGGCAGCCGGAGGCGCGTTTACCGTCATCGGCGACATCACCACGCTCACGCTTTGGAGCAACGGCAAGGTGACGCCGTCGGCCTATACCGCCATGGTGGCCCTGCCTTGTCTTGCCGCCCTGGCCACGACGCTGTGTCTTGTCATGCGGAGTCTGCCTTCGCGGCTCTCACTGATGCAGACGGCTATGCCATATCGTGGCGACGACACCGTGCTCTCGCCGCTGTGGCGATTGGTGCTGCTCTTTGTGGGCATAGGCGGATTGTGGTTCATTCCCACCTTCCACAACCTCACCGGCCTGCCCACCTTCGTGGGGGCGCTCTGTGTGCTCTCACTGCTTTGGATTGTCAACGAAATCTGCAACCGCACGCTGATGAACAGCGACATGATGGTGCGCCAGCGCAAGCCTATGGCCCTGCAGTATGTCAACATACAAAACATGCTGCTCTTTATGGGCTTGATGCTCACTTTCGGCGTGTTGAAAGAGACGGGTCTGCCGGCACGTTTCTTTTCGCGCATTGCCGCCGACCTGGACAATGTCTATCTGGTGGGCTCCGTGATGGGCGGCCTCTCGGCCGTGTTCGGCAACATACCGACCCTCTTGGGCGGCGTCTTCTTCTTCAACCCCGAAGCCGGCGGTGCGGCCCACTCAGACGTCATGGTCAACTATGCCTCGGGCGAGGTGTTCTGGCCTTTGCTTAGCTACTCCACGGCCATGGGCAGCGCCATATTGTCGGTCAGCACCGTGGCCGGCATGGCACTGATGAGAATGGAAGGCGTGAAACTGCGCTGGTATTTCAGACACATTTCGGGCAAAGTCCTCGTGGGTTGGCTCGTGGGCTTGGTGGTGATGTGGATCACCACGGCCTTTTTCTGAACCGCACGGCCTCGGCGCCGTATCCTTTCTTCTTCAAGAAAAACACACTTAAACTAAGATACTTATTATGGGAAAAATCAGATGTGTCGGCGTGCTCACCTCGGGAGGTGACGCCCCCGGTATGAACGCAGCCATCCGCTCGGTGACCCGTAGCGGCATTTGCAACGGCTTCAAGATAAAAGGCATCTATCGTGGCTACTATGGTCTGATAAATGACGAAATAAAGTCTTTCACCACCGAAGACGTGAGCAACATCATACAGACCGGTGGCACCATCCTGCGCACGGCACGCTGCAAGGAATTCCAGACGCCCGAAGGACGCCTCAAAGCCTATCAGAACCTGCGCAAGGAAGGCATCGACGCCCTCGTGGTGATTGGTGGCAACGGTTCGCTGACCGGTGCCATGGCGCTGGCCGAAGAATATGACTTCCCCTGTATCGGTCTGCCCGGCACCATTGACAACGACCTCTATGGCACTGACAGCACCATCGGATACGACACCACGCTCAACACCATTACCGACTGCGTGGACAAAATACGCGACACGGCTACCAGCCATGAGCGCATCTTCTTCGTCGAAGTGATGGGGCGCGACGCCGGTTTCTTGGCACAAAACAGCGCCATAGCCGCCGGAGCCGAGGCCGCCATCATCCCCGAAGACTTAATGGAGAGCGACCAACTCATCAAGTTCATGGAGCGCGGCATCCGCAAGAGCAAAAAGAGCTGCATTGTCATTGTGAGCGAAAGCCCCAAATGCGGTGCCATCTACTATGCCGACCGTGTGAAGCAGGAATATCCCGACTACGACGTGCGCGTGTCCATTCTCGGCCACCTGCAGCGAGGCGGAAGCCCCTCGGCGAGAGACCGCATCCTGGCCAGTCGCGTGGGCGTGGGCGCCATTGAAGCATTGGTCAAAGGCCAGCGCAACGTGATGGTGGGCGTGAGAAACAACGAAGTGGTCTACGTGCCGTTCATCGAGGCCGTAGGCAAGCAAAAACCGCTCGACAAACAGCTCATCAAAGTCCTGGACGAACTCTCCATATAATATATATAATATGGTGTGCAAGCCCCGGGCGCTATGTGTGCCGGAGGACACGCCCGGCCGGCCATAGGTCGGAAACGCAGGAAAACGGGACTATTTTGCCGGTAAATGACATTTTTACCGCCAAGCAAGGCCCCATATCCGCCGACAAAAGCTATATTTGCAAACGACTTGGCCCCAATGGCGCCACAAGTCTGACACGATAATCCATAAATATACCACATAAAGCTATGAGCAACCCCAAGAAAAACGACGTGGGACATATCTCGCAAATCATCGGCCCCGTGGTCGATGTGGCTTTTGAAACCGAAGGGAAAAAAGCCGAAGAAGTGTTGCCGCGCATTCACGAAGCACTTGAAGTGACGCACCCCGACGGCCGCAAAATCGTGGTCGAAGTGCAGCAGCATATCGGCGAAGACACCATTAGAGGCGTAGCCATGGACAATACCGACGGACTCAAACGCGGCCTCGAAGCCGTGCGTCTCGGTACGCCCATCACCATGCCCACGGGTGCACAAATCAAAGGCCGTATGCTCAACGTCATCGGCGAGAGTATCGATGGTCTTCAGCCGCTCAGCAAGGCTACGGGCGCTTACCCCATCCATCGCGAACCGCCCAAGTTTGAAGACCTCAAGACCAGCAGCGAGGTGCTCTATACGGGTATCAAGGTGATCGACCTGCTCGAACCCTATGCCAAAGGTGGTAAAATCGGTCTCTTTGGTGGTGCCGGTGTGGGCAAGACTGTGCTCATCATGGAGCTGATTAACAACATCGCCAAAGGCCACGACGGTTACTCCGTCTTCGCCGGCGTGGGTGAGCGTACCCGTGAAGGCAACGACCTGCTCAGGGAAATGATCGAGTCGGGAGTAGTGCGCTACGGCAAAGAATTTGTCGAAGCCATGGAGCGCGGCGAATGGGACTTGAGCAAAGTAGACTACAACGAAGTGGAAAAGAGTCAGGCCACACTGGTCTATGGCCAGATGAACGAGCCCCCCGGAGCGCGTGCTTCTGTAGCTTTGTCGGGCCTTTCCATCGCCGAAGCCTTCCGCGACGCCGGTGCCAAAGAAGGCAAGGCCACCGATATCCTCTTCTTCATTGATAACATCTTCCGTTTCACACAGGCTGGCTCTGAAGTGTCTGCACTGCTTGGCCGAATGCCGTCGGCTGTAGGTTATCAGCCCACGCTGGCCAGTGAAATGGGCGCTATGCAGGAGCGCATCACCTCTACCAAAGACGGCTCCATTACCTCTATCCAAGCCGTCTATGTGCCGGCCGACGACTTGACCGACCCGGCACCGGCCACTACCTTCACTCACCTCGACGCCACCACCGTGTTGAGCCGTAAGATTACCGAACTCGGTATCTATCCCGCCGTCGACCCGCTCGACTCTACCTCACGTATTCTCGACCCCAACGTCATCGGCAAGGCCCACTACGATTGCGCACAGCGCGTGAAGCAAATCCTGCAGAAATACAAAGAACTGCAAGACATCATCGCCATTCTCGGTATGGACGAACTCTCAGACGAAGACAAACTCACCGTGAACCGTGCTCGCCGCGTGCAACGCTTCTTGAGCCAGCCCTTCACCGTGGCCGAGAAATTTACAGGCGTGCCCGGCGTGATGGTACCCATCGAAGAGTGCATCCGCGGCTTCAACATGATACTTGACGGCGAAGTCGACGATCTTCCCGAACAGGCCTTCCTCAACGTAGGCACCATCGACGACGCCATAGAGAAAGGTAAGAAACTTCTCTCTGCAGCAGGTCGTTAAAACCCGGCAAGGCCGCGGACGAACCTTGTGGTTGGGCTCGTGTGCCATTGCCATAATCTCTGCATAAAGATAAAGTATATTATATGTACGTGACCATCTTGTCTCCCGAAAAGACACTCTTCGAAGGCGAAGCCCGACTCGTCAATGTGCCGGGTCAGAAGGGCCGCTTTGAGGTGCTCGACCACCATGCACCCATCATCTCCGGCCTCGATGAGGGCAGGGTGGTGTGTGCCGGCGACGAAACGCTCGAACTCGACATCAAAAGCGGATTTATTGAGGTGGCCGACAATCGTGTCACACTCTGCGTCGAACCGCTCTGAGTCGGCATATATAACGCACGCCATTCCAGCTTGTCAACGTCTCTTTCATTATTAGCCGCATCACGATGAAACCACTCAAGCCCTTGCTTCTGCTCACGGTTGTCTATCTTCTGCTCGGTCCGCTGTTGCTTTGGATAGAAGTGGCCGCAGCCGGCAACATCGCCTCACGTCAGGCGGCGCCCATCACCGTGATTGCCGTCGTGTTTTTTGCCTACCATCTGCTGTGGCTCTCTTTTCTGGAACGCCTGCGCAGTAACGGCAGCCGCCGGCTCACTCAAGCCCTCCTTGGCGGCAGCGTGGTGAGAATGCTCTTGGCGCTTCTGCTCGTTGTGGGCTATTGTTTCATCATGAAAGAAGGGCATCTGCTTTTTGCCATCAACCTCATGGCCTATTATATCGTAACGCTCGTGGCCACCGGCCTTATGGCCATCAAGTCTGAGCGTAGGGCCTCCCAAACCAAACCATGATTATCAGCAAGACCATTATGATAAATAAAATTAGAGCCACACTCTGCCTTCTCACCCTGTGTATGGCGTTGGTTCCCCTTCAAGCCCGTGCCTCAGAAGCCGGCGGCGAAGGCGGCCTTGACGTCAAAGAGGTGGTGCTGGGACATATGAGCGACGCCTACGAATGGCACATACTGACTTGGAACGGCCATCATGTCAGCATACCCTTGCCCGTCATCGTGAGAGGACAAGACGGCAGCTGGCACGTCTTCAGTTCGTCGCGACTGGCACACGGCCAAAGTTATGAGGGCTTCTACATAGACGCCGAACAAAACGGCAAAGTCTATGAGCGGTTGCCCGACGGCTCTGCGGTCAAACCCCTCGACTTTTCCATCACCAAAAACGTTGTGCAGATATGGATTGTCGCGCTTGTCGTCTTGTTTGTCATCATCGGCACGGCCCGTTGGTATCGCCACCGCAAAGCCTGCGACGATGCACCGCGTGGCTTCGTGGGTCTGATTGAAATGTTTGTCGTGATGATCTATGACGATGTCATCAAGCCAGGCGTAGGAGCCGAAAAAGCACCACGCTATGCATCCCTGCTGCTTACGGCCTTCTTCTTCATCTTCGTAACCAACCTGCTCGGCCTCGTACCGATATTCCCCGGCGGTGCCAACGTCACAGGCAACATCACTATCACCTTCTGCCTGGCCTTTATCATACTGCTGACCGTCAATATCTTCGGCAACAAGGAATATTGGAAAGAAATCTTCTGGCCCGACGTGCCCACGTGGCTCAAAGTGCCCGTGCCGTTGATGCCTGTCATCGAACTTTTTGGCATTTTCACCAAGCCTTTTGCCCTGATGGTCCGTCTCTTTGCCAATATGATGGGCGGACATGCCATTATTCTCTCACTGCTTTGCGTCATCTTCATCACCTGCCAGTTGGGCGTAGTTCTTGGCGCGTCGCTCTCGTTCGTGAGCTTCATCATGATGATTTTCATGAACGCACTCGAACTGCTGGTGGCCTTTATCCAAGCCTATGTTTTCACTATGCTCAGTGCCGTGTTCATCGGTTTGGCCCATCCGCAGCACCACCACTCAAAATAAGCGTCATTGCCGCAGCCGCGCCGCTTATTGAGCACCCATCTTATCTCTTTACAGACAACTACAACAATAGAAATACAAATCATTCACCTTAAAAAAACACCACAGTTATGTTACTTCTCGCTTTATTGGAAACAGCAGCACTTGCTAAGTTAGGCGCAGCCATTGGCGCCGGTATCGCAGCCATCGCAGCCGGTCTCGGCATCGGTCGCATCGGCGACTCTGCCATGCAGGCCATCGCCCGTCAGCCCGAAGCCACTTCCGACATCCGTTCCAACATGATTATCATCGCAGCTCTTGTCGAAGGTGTGGCTCTCTTTGCAGTTATCGTCTGCCTGCTTTGTCTTTTCCTTTAATCTTATCATAAGGCACATACCATTATGCAGTTGCCATCCATATTGACTCCCGACCTTGGGTTGCTTTTTTGGATGCTTCTTGCCTTTGGCATTGTCTTCGTCTTGTTGTGGCGTTACGGCTTCCCCGTCATCATCAAAATGGTGGAGGAGCGCAAGGCCTTCATTGACGAGTCATTGGCCAAAGCCCGCGAAGCAAACGAAAAGTTGGCCCATATCCAGGCAGAGAGTGACGCCATTCTTCGCGAAGCACGCGACAAGCAAGCCGCCATCCTCCGTGAAGCCATGGCCACCAAAGAAGCCATCTTGAGCGAAGCGAGAGAGAAGGCTCAGGCCGAGGGGCACAAGATCTTGGAAGAGGCCAAAGCACAAATCAATGCCGAAAGAGAAAATGCCCTTGGCAGCCTCCGTAGTGAGGTAGCCGGCATTTCTGTGAAAGTGGCAGAGCAACTGTTGCTTAGCCAACTCCAGGGCCAATCAGCCCAAGAGGCCTATGTGGAGCGACTTCTCCAGCAGGTTGAACAAGACCAGGCCTAAACCGTCTGTCTCCAGTCATCCAATCTCCTACATACCTATTATTATATGGATACAGGAATAGTAGCCACACGCTACACTAAGGCATTGCTCCGTTACGCCACAGAGCAGGGCCAAGCCGAGGCCGTCTACCGTGAGATGAACCATCTCGCGGAAAGCCTTATGGCCTTGCCGCGACTTTCTGCCGCTCTCGACAATCCCGTTGTCACGGCAGCAGACAAAGTCAGCCTGCTCGTCGAAGCCGCCGGAGGCGAAGCCAAGGTCTCTGACGCCGGCAAGCGATTTGTGCGTCTTGTCGTCGAAAGCGGCCGGGCCGAGGCGATGTTGTTTATCGCCAAAGCCTATGGCAGTCTCTATCGTCGGGCCAACCATGTGGTTGAAGGCCGTCTCACCGTGGCCCAGCCTTTAAACCCGGCGCTCACGGAGAAATTGCGGCAGTTGCTCGAGAAAGAGACTCAGTGCTGCGTAGACTTCGAAGTGGTCTGCCGCAGTGAGATTGGCGCCGGCTTTGTCTTGGAATACGACAACAAGCGTCTTGACGCCAGCCTCACCCAACGCATTGCCCAAATGCGGCGCCAGCTTTCCGCCCAATAGCATAGGCGGGGAGACAGTTGTGTTTCACTCCCCGTTCCTTTGCGCTATATTTTCATTAAAAGCAAAACAAACAGCAAACATCCATGCCAAGCAATATCCAACCCGCAGAAGTGTCGCAGGTGCTCCTTCAACGCCTCAAAGACATCGATGCCCACATTCAGTTTGAAGAAGTCGGCGTGGTACTCACCATCGGCGATGGTGTGGCACGTATCTATGGCCTCGACGGCGTCACCGAAAACGAACTCGTGGAGTTTGAAAACGGCGTGATGGCCGTGGCTATGAACCTTGAAGAAGACAACGTCGGCGCCGTGCTGATGGGTCCTTCTGAAGGTATCAAGGAAGGCCAGACCGTCAAGCGCACCGGCCGCGTAGCCTCCATTGAGGTGAGCGACGAGATGTTGGGCCGCGTCATCAATCCTCTTGGCCAGCCCCTCGACGGTGGTGCTCCCATCGGCGGAGAAAAATTCCTTATGCCGCTCGACCGCAAAGCCCCCGGCGTGATTTATCGTCAGCCCGTGAGCCAAGCGCTCCAGACCGGACTCAAAGCCGTAGACTCAATGATACCCATCGGCCGCGGCCAGCGTGAGCTCATCATTGGCGACCGTCAGACCGGCAAGACCGCCATTGCCATCGACACTATCATCAATCAGAAAGAAAACTACGACAAAGGCGACCCCGTCTATTGCATCTATGTGGCCATAGGTCAGAAGGCCTCCACCGTGGCCGGCATCGTCAACACCCTCAAGGCTCACGGCGCCATGCCCTATACCATTGTGGTCTCTGCCACTGCCGCCGAACCTGCTGCCTTGCAATATTTTGCCCCCTTTGCCGGTGCGGCCATCGGCGAGTATTTCCGCGACCGCGGCATGCACGCCCTTGTGGTCTATGACGACCTCTCCAAGCAGGCTGTGGCCTATCGTGAGGTATCGCTCATTTTGCGCCGTCCCAGCGGTCGTGAGGCCTATCCCGGCGACGTATTCTATCTCCACTCCCGTCTGCTTGAGCGTGCAGCCAAGATTAACGAACAAGACGAGGTGGCACAGGCCATGAACGACCTGCCTGAATGTCTTCGCGGCAAAGTGAAAGGTGGCGGCTCGCTCACCGCTCTGCCCATCATCGAGACTCAGGCCGGTGACGTTTCGGCTTACATTCCCACCAACGTGATTTCTATCACAGACGGTCAGATATATCTCGACACCAACCTCTTCAACCAAGGTTTCCGTCCCGCCATCGACGTCGGCATCTCTGTGAGCCGTGTGGGTGGCGCAGCACAGATCAAGAGTATGAAGAAGGTGGCCGGTACGCTCAAGATAGACCAAGCCCAGTATCGCGAACTCGAAGCCTTTGCCAAGTTCTCTTCTGATATGGACGCCGTGACGGCCATGACCATCGACAAAGGTCGCAAAAACAACCAGTTGCTCATTCAGTCGCAATACAGCCCCATGCCCGTGGAGCAGCAGGTGGCCATACTCTATCTGGGTACCCACGGCCTGCTTGCCAATGTACCCATCGACCGCGTGCGTGAGTTCCAGGACAACTATCTTCAGGTGCTCAGCGCCTCACACGCAGAGACCGTTCTGGCCCAACTGAAGGCCGGCAATCTCTCTGCCGAAGTCTGTGAAGAGATGGAACGCGTGGCAGCCGACATAGCCGGCCAGTACGCTCCTTCAGCCCGATAATCCCCACTCAACTATGGCATCACTCAAAGAAGTCAAAAACCGTATCTCGATGGTCACGGGCACCCGTAAGATTACGAGTGCCATGAAGATGGTTGCTTCTTCCAAGCTCCACCGCGCCTCGAGCGCCATTGAGCAGATGCGTCCCTACGAGGCCGCCATCGGTCGCATTATGGCGTCGTTTATGTCGGGGGCTGACGGTGACGGTTTGGTTTCGCCACTGGCTGCCGAGCGCGAAGTGAAGCGTGCCACTCTGGTGGTTTTTACATCCAACTCCAGCCTTTGCGGAGGTTTCAATGCCCATGCCATTGCCGCCATGCACCACGCCATCGCCGACTACCGGGCGCGTGGCATAGAGATAGTGCGTGTGTGGTGTTTTGGACGAAAAGGTGCTGAGGCAGCCCGTCGGTGCGGTTACCCCGTAGACGAGACCTATGTGGCTCAGACCGACCATCCGGCCTATGCCCCGGCCTCTGATTTGGCCCGCATACTGATGCAAGACTATCTGAGCGGAGCCACCGACGAGGTCACCATCATCTATCACCATTTCAAGAGTGCAGGCACGCAGATCTTGCGTTCTGAGCGCTATCTGCCCATTCGCCTTGAACCTCAAGAACAGGTCAAGACCACGAGCAGTTGGGCGGCCGACTATATTATTGAGCCCGGTCGTGAGGAGGTGATGTCGGCCCTTGTGCCGCAGAGTCTCAGCCTTAATCTTTATGCCGCCTGGCTCGACAGTCTGGCCAGCGAACATGCCGCTCGCGTAGTCGCCATGCAGGTGGCCACCGACAACGCCGACGAACTCTTGCGCGAACTCCGCCTCACCTACAACAAGACACGCCAGCAAGCCATCACCACTGAATTGCTCGACATTGTCGGCGGTTCGATGCACTGACGCACTGCTTTGTCTTTTGTCGCATAGCGTTTGACGCTATCTTTGACATACGAAATCAGAAAAGAGAGACCATTTGGCCTCTCTTTTTGTTTTGTCTATTATTTTGCCCCACAGGCGGATGCGTGGCTACTTGCTTTTCTCTTTTCTCAAATCGAAAAGCCAGGTGAGCCGGACGGTGATGGTGGAGTTGTTGGAACGTTGGAACACGTCGCGTTTGCTGTTGGCGTAAAGGTCGCTCAGGCCGTAATAGTATCGGCCGTCCAAGATGAAGTGGCCGGCGGCGGTGGAGAGTTCGAAGCCGGCTCCTGCCGTGATGCCGTAGTCAAAGCGGTGGTCGGCCGACATGGCATATTGGGCGTAGAGGCCATTGGGCCGGTCGGGATTGCCTTCGGCGTCAAGCGTCCACACGTCGCTGCGTTTCGAGCGCTCGCCCAAGAGGTAGCCCAATTCGGGACCGGCGATGATATATCCCATACAGCCTCGTGTCTCGCGGCCCCAGCCCAGTCGGGCCATAAGCGGCAGACGCAGCCAGTCTTGCTCGCGGCGATAGGTGTCAGGCAGCGGTTCGTCGGCACTGCTGCGTATGTCTTCTTTCCAGCCCAGTCGGGCGAAGTTGAGTTCGGCCTGGAGGGCGCAGATGGTGCTGAAATATTTTTCGCTTGTCAGTCGCAGTGTGAGTCCGAAGGTCGGACCCATAGCCATCTTTTGCTTGATTGTAGGTTCGAAGCCCACGCTGTTCATGGCCACACCTGCGTTGATGCCCATGGCAATGCCGCGACGCGGTTCGCCGATTTGGGCTTTGATGCCCGCCGTGGCAAAGAACACACAAGCCATCGCCACAAGGCGCCATCTCTGAGCGAAAGGGCGATGTGGTTGAGCCGAGGCCTTTTGGCTAAAGAGAGTGGGGGCGTTCATTTGGCTTGAATGAGTTCGGCGCCGTTGGAGCCGCGTTTATAGTGAATGAAATAGGCCGCAGTGTTGACGAGGCCGGCCTGACCCGGGATTTGTTCGAAGCGGATGTGGCTCTGCACCGGTTCGGCTTGCATCTTTTGGGTAGAAAAGCGTGTGCCGTATTTGCCGAGGCCCGTGAGCAGGTGGAGCCCCAGGTCGTAGCCCAACAGAGCCATTCGTGGCGTCACGTCTTGTATGGGGTCTTTGAACCAGCGGGTATAATCGCGCTCCAGGGTGACGGAGGCGCTGCCGGAGGGGAAACAGTCGGTGAAGACAAAGGCATCGGCGGCGTGCAGGGTGGAGGAGGGGAGTATGCCGGTCGTGGTCAGTTCCGACGAAACCAGAGCACTGACCTTCGCTGTGGGAGCAATCGTGGCGAGTAAGCCAATGGCGTCGGCCAGCGTCTTGGCCCGTAAGGGGTCGTGGCTTTCGATGAAAAACAGGTTTTGGCAGTCGGTGCTCAGTCTCGGTTTCATCTCTTCGGCCGTCGAGACGTGGAGGTCGTCTACGGTGATGCCTTCAGCCACCAAAGCATTGCGCAGGGCGGCAGAGAAAATGAGTTCGTTGCCTATCGTGCCACCGTTCAGGAAAATGACTTTCGGCCGTGCGAACGACTTTTTGAGCAGACGCGCCATTAAGGCAGCCTTGATTTCGTCCGGCGTGTTGATCATACGCACTTTGGCATCGGTTTTCAGTCCCATATATTTCGACGAGAAAGGCAACACCCAGCCCATCATATCCGTCTGGCCGGCCAGTCGCGACATATCGTCGAAGTGGTCGGGATAGAGCGGTCCGATGACGAAGTTGGGATGGCTTTCGCGCAACTTGCCGATGGCCGGCGCCATAGAGCGGTCGGCGGCGGGTTCGTCAATGGCAGTGATGTCGGTGTCAATGCCCTGCGCCTTGAAGTGGTCTACGGCCATGAGCAGGCCTCTGTAAAATTCCAGGCTTCGGCGTGCTTCGGTCTTGCCCGAGGTGAGCGGCAACACTACGGCCAGTTTGATGTGTTTCAGTCCTGTGGGATGGGCTTCGTGCCAGGCTTCCACTTCGGCCTTGGTGTAGGGAATGACCAAGAATTTGCCTTTCTTGAGGTTGCTCCCGTCGGGGTTGATGTCGGGGTTGGCAGAGAGCAGTTCGTCGAGAGTGAGTCCGTAGTTTTTGGCTATGCCGAAGAGCGTTTCCTTGCGGGCCACTTTGTGCATCGTCTTCACGGCGCCTGCCACGGGAGCCTCCGCCACCTGCCGTGGCGGCACAACGATGGTCTGGCCGGCCTTGAGTCCGGTGCTTTCCAGTCCCGGGTTGGCTTTGATGAGTTCCTCCTGGCTCACGCCATAGTTCACCGAAAGGCCATAAAGCGTTTCGCCGGCTGCCACCTTATGGGTGGTTTGGGCCTCCGCAAAGCCAAACGAGGCGACGCATATCATCGCTGCCGTAATGACTTTTTTTGAAAAGATATGCCTTAATGTCTGCATAGTATAAAGGGATGTGTTGCCTGCAAAAATACATAAAAAACGCCGACGGCCCCACGCGTGTCGGCATAAATGCGTATTTTTGGAGTCTGAGAGCCTTGCTGTCGACGGTCACAGCCTTTGCCGGCATTATGAAAGACACCAAAACAGCAGCAAATTGCCGCCTCCTTTTTCTGACAATCCATTCTTGTTTTTACATCCCTATCAACCGATGAAAACCTTTACCTCCATACTTTTCTCTGCTCTTTTTGTGGGCCTCGTGGCTGCTCCCGGCGCTTCGGCCCAAAAGCGTCGCACTGTCAAGAACCCCTCCACTGTAGCCAAAACGCCGGTCGAGACCAAGTCGGCCGAACAGCTCATCGACGAATATCAGTTTGCCGAAGCGGCTGCCGTTTTGCAAAAACAAAAGGCTGCTGCCGAGCGCGCCAAGACGGCTCTCGACCCTATGGCACAAGACAACTTGCGCCGTGCGCGTCTGGGCGAGAATATGCTGCGTGCCACAGAGCGCGTGGCCTTCGTAGACAGCCTCGTGGTGGACCGCGCCGACTTCTGGGCCCATCTCGGTCTGAGTGCCGACGGAGGCCGCCTGCTCACGGCCGAAGGCTTGAAAGGCATCGTTCCATCAGTCGACGCTGCCGGCGAAGTGGCCTACGTCAACGACTTCGGCGACCGCGTGGTCTTCGCTGCCCCCGATACGGCCCGGTTGCTCAAACTCTTCACGGCCGACCGCTTGGCCGACGGTTGGAGTGAGCCGGTGAGACTCGAGGGACTTGGCGAAGCCGAAGAGATGCAAGACTATCCCTTCTTGTGTGCCGACGGCGTCACGCTCTATTATGGTGCGCAAGGACCAGAAAGCCTTGGCGGATACGACATCTTCGTCACCCGCTACAACTCAGGCACCGGCGGCTTTGTCAAGCCAGAGAATGTGGGTATGCCCTTTAACTCTCCGGCCAACGACTTCCTAATGGCCATCGACGAAACCACAGGCTTGGGCCTCTTCGTCACCGACCGCCGACAACCGGCCGACAAGGTGTGCATCTACCGCTTCATTCCCTCCGACTCGAGAGAAGTCTACGACCTCTCCACTGCCACCGAGGCCGACGTCATCAGCAAAGCGCGCATCGACCGTTTGGCCGACAGCCAAGCCTCCGACCGCCAGATGGCAGCCGTCCGCGAGCGCCTCGAAGCAGCCGGGAGCAGCGTGGACGCCGGTGCCGCAGGCGGCGTGAAATATGTCATTTCAGACCGTGTGGTCTATACCTCGCTGGCCCAGTTCAAAGACAAAAACGCCCGCCAAGCCGCCCAGCAGATGCTTGAAGCCCGCACCTCGCTTGAGGTGGCCGAGCGCAAACTCGACAGCCTGCGCCGGCAATATGGCGAAAAGCGCCTGGCCGCCACGGCTCGCGACATTGCCAACCTCGAACAAAAGGCTGCAAGCCTGCGCCGTGTGGTCAGTGAGCAGTCGAAGGCGATGCGCATACTCGAAAGGCAAGCCCTCAAATAAGGATGCTTCAAAAATAAATTAAAACCTCAGCCATGAAACCGTATTTCTCTCCCTCCGAACTCATCATCAATCCCGATGGGTCGGTCTTTCATCTCCATCTTTTGCCGGAGCATCTGGCCGACAAGGTCATCCTTGTGGGCGACCCCGGTCGTGTGGCCACCGTCGCTGCCCACTTCGACAGTCGGGAGTGTGACGTGCAAAGCCGCGAGTTTCATACCATCACCGGCACCTATGCCGGCAAGCGCATCACCGTGGTGTCTACCGGCATAGGCTGCGACAATATCGACATCGTGCTCAACGAAATAGACGCACTCGCCAACATAGATTTCGCCACCCGTACAGTCAAACCTGCGCTGCGTAGTCTTGAAATCGTGCGCATTGGCACCTGTGGCGGTCTGCAGCCCGAAACGCCCGAGGGCACCTTCGTGGCCAGCGTCAAGAGCATTGGCTTCGACGGCCTGCTCAATTTCTATGCCGGCCGCGACAGTGTATGCGACCTTCGACTGGAACAACAATTCATTGCCGCCATGGGCTGGCAAGGCTCCACGTGCATAAGCCATCCCTATTGCGTCAGTGCCGACGACGAACTCATCCGCCGCATCGCCTCCACCGATATGGTTCACGGCATCACCGTGGCCTGTGGCGGATTTTTCGGTCCGCAGGGCCGCGAACTCCGTCTGCCGCTGGCCGACCCCGAGCAGAACGCCAAGATTGAGGCCTTCCGTTACGGCGACCTCAAGGTGACGAACTTTGAGATGGAGAGCAGTGCTGTGGCCGGCTTGTCGCGACTCATGGGCCACAAAGCCTTGACCTGTTGTATGGTGATTGCCAACCGCCTTGCCGGACGTGCCAATCCCAACTATAAAAACACCATCGACACCCTCATCGCCACCGTTCTCGACCGCATCTGAGCCAACCTCGAGACACTGTGGCAAACGAAAAACGCGCCTCGTTTCACAACGTGGCGCGTTTGCTTTACGTTTTCCAAATAGTGATTAGATCAGGTTGTTAAGATTGTATTATTTAGGATAACAACGGCAAATGTGGGGCTTATTTTTTTAACAGCCAAACTTTTAAGTTTCATTGACACAAATTGAACCAAAACACCGTTGTAATGTTCTAAAAGTTGGGCTTGTTGCTAATGCTTGTAGGCAGTCTTAGTCAAATTGTATTTTGTTTGAGGTGAGAGAGGCATTAACTTTGAGGTAAGAGAAAGGGAAGAGACCTCAAAAGGGCCTCTTTTATTCATTTTCAGACGTTTACGGGCATAAGGAGAGTTTTTCCCGGCCTTATCGCAGTTTTTTCCGGCCTTATGTCAGGCGGCTCAGTCCCTATGTGGGGGAACTATGAGCTGCTATCCGGCCGTTTTTTGACACATACAGACCAAGCCAAGCCGTTTTGAAGAAATTTTATCAGGTTTTTACGTCACACAGGAGCCTGGGAAATGAACAGCCGACGCAGAGCTGTATGTTAGGGATGAAACTCCGGGCGGCTCATCACCAACTCACGCCGCATTAAAACAAAAAAAATTGATTGTCTCACGACAACCAATCTTTACTAACCTTAAATCTAATACCATGAAAAACAATGCAAATTTACGGCCGTCGGGCCCACTTGTCAAGTTTTGAGGCCTAAAACATCGTTTTGTTATGATATTTTTAAGATAAATGCTTCGTTTTGTCAGTTCGGCTTATCAAAAGCCTAAGATGCCCTGTGCTTTAAGCAATGCCGAGCGGCTGATGCGCTGGTCAATTTGGGCGTCGATTTTGTCGCTTTGTGCACCGACCCATGCCGTTTGGGCCGCGAGCAGGTCGGAGGTGACCACAACGCCTTCGGCAAAGCCCTGACGTGCGGTGGTGAGGTTTTCTTCGGCCTTGGAGAGATTGCGCAGGCTCAGCGCATATTGTTCGTCGGCCTCTTCCACACGTTGGCCGGCCTGTTTGAGCGACAGGGCAATCTGCTCTTTGGCCTCGTCGAGTTGCAGTGCGGCAATGGTGGCATCGGCACGGGCGGCCTGCACCTTATGTCGCCCTTCGCCCCAATTCCAAACCGGCACCTTCAGTGCTACGCCTACGGCCCAAGTGCCTTTGAACTTCTTCTCAAATCCATTCGTCAGTCCCGGATAGGTGGTGAGCAGTCCGCCGGTGAGTGCCAACTGGGGCAGGAAGTCTGCGCGTGCCACGTCCACCTGCCGGCGGCTGATGGTCAGTGCGCTCTCCAGCATCTGCAGTTCGGGGCGATGGGTGAAGGCTGTCAGCGTATCTGTAGAGGCATCTGTGGCCGAGGTTTGGAGCACGGGCAACTCTTCGAGCGTTTCGTCGGCCAGGGTGATGGGGCTGTCGAGTGGCATGCCGCAGAGACGGCACAGGGCCATACGCGACAGGGTCAGGGCATTGTTCACCTTGGTCAGGGTCATCTCGGCCTCGCCTGCTTTCACGCTTACGCTCAGACCGGAGGCTTTGGTGGCCACACCCTCCTTGATCATCTGCGACATATCGCCCTCAAGTCGTTGCGTCATTTCGACATACTGGGTGGCGATGCGGCGTTTGGCAGAAAGCGAAACCACCTGCCAATAAGCCTGTTCCACGGCCAGCAGCAGGTCTTGTTCGGCCTGGCGTCCCTTCTGCCGTGCAATGAGTCGCGCCTCGTCGGTGATTTGGTTCATTGCACGGATTTTTCCGCCCATATAGAGCGGTTGTGTGAGCATGAGCGAAGCCAGCGAGAGATTGCGCGTGTCTGTTTTGAGTGCATCGACGAGATTGGCGCCGGCTTGGTTGAGTCCTTCGCCGATTTTGGGGAAGAGCGCGGCCAGTTCGGGATATTGTGCGGCTATGATGGCGGCGTCCGGTCCGAGGCTTTGCAGCAGGCCGGTGCCCATTTGCGGCAACGAAGCCTTTTGTGTGTCGTTGAGCAATGAGATTTCGTCGCCCGTGCGCATATAGGTGGCCGAGAGGGCTACTTTGGGCAGATAGGCCGTACGGGCGGCCTTTTGCTGATGCAGGCTTTTGGTCTCTTCGGCCTGGCTGATGGCCATCGTTTTGCTTTGCCGCAGGGCCATTTGCCGCAGACTGTCGAGCGTGTAAGTCTGGGCGCCGGCCGAGAGCGTTATGGCAGTTTGCACCGCAATGAGCCAAAGGGATTTCTTGAAAGATGCAGTCATTTTTTTGATACTTTGTCGTGATGTGAAAATGGTGCTGCAAAGATAGGGCTCAAGGGGCAAAACGCGGCCGCCCAACCGCTGAATGGGCCAAAGTGTCGGTGAAATAGACTACAAGCCACCCAGTTAGAGGTCGGCTTCACCATCGCTGCCCCAAATGGGATGGCGGCCATAGCCGGCCCGGCGTTGGGTCTTGTCGCTGTCGTCCACGTTTTCGTCGGTGGAAGAGAGCGAGAGCAGGGCGTGCTCGGTGGCGAAGCCGATGGCGAGACTGCGGGGCGTGATATAGTGTTTCATTGTCGTAGGTGTCTTGGTTTAAAAGATGACTTTCTTCCCGTTTTGAATGTAAAGCCGGCCGTTTTGTGGTTGGTTGATGCGGCGGCCTTGGAGGTCGTAGAGCGTATGGCCCGTCTGCGCGTTGTTCGGCACAAGATTGCCGATGCCGGTGACTGCCGGTGTGTCGTGGCTCACTCTGAGTGTGGCCGAGGCTGCCGAAAGTTCGAGCCAGGCTCTGAAAGGCGTGATGCGGCCGGCTGCCGTGGTCCGGCCCAGTTTGGTGCCGGCGGCGTTGAGTTTGTAGCGGTTGGCACCGATGACTCCGGCCGTGTATGAGCCTTTGAAGGCCAGACTCTGTGCAGACTGTGTCACTTCGGCAGTGGAGGGAGTCGGAGCGAAGACGGCGTCGGTCTTGTTGATGACGAGTGAAGTGACGTCTTCGGGACACCAAACGAGACAAGGCGTACCGGCTGTCACATCGGCTGATGTCGTGGCGAAGTGCACCACCGTGATGCCCTCTGAGTCGCTTTCGAAACCGCTGAGTGTCTCGACGGTGGAGCCTTCGGGCAGATCGGAGGCAGAGAAGGTGAAAGGCAGGCAGAAGGAGTTGTAGAGTGCTGTGCCTGTGCGGCTGTAGGTGGCTTCGGCTGCGGTGAAGGCCGAGGGACCGGGATAGAAGTCCACCTTGTCGGCCAGTGTGATGCAATCGGCCACGTAACTGCTGCCCGAGCGGTAGACCACGCCGGGCGAAGCGAGCAGTGTGGCGTTGGCCGCTTCTTTTTCACCCTCATACCAAGCCACGGCGCCGTCGGGCAGACTGATGGCCGAGGTTCCGTCGCTGTAGAGCGTTTTGGCCGAGGAGGCCGAACCGTAATAGGCCGTGAGGGTATAGGGCGAGTCGGCGCTTGAGGGCACGGCCACGTCGGTGCCGTCGCTTTGAGCCGCCTTGATGACGTAATCGGTGAGCCCGTCGGGCAGAGTGAAGGTATTGGTGTTGGCCAACATCACGAGTTGTCCCTCGGCGTTGTAGATCTTATAGCCCACGGCTCCCTCGCCCGTCATCGTCACCACGGTGGCGCCGTCTTGTTCGGATGTTTCGTAGGTATAGGTCATGCCTTCGTTTTGGCAGTTGGGCGTATAGTCGGTGTATTGTCCCACGTTGCCCAGGCCTATTGACATATATTCTTCTCCGTTGATGGCCGTTTTCTTTTCGCCTTCTGCAGCGCCCTCATAGGTGGCGTCGGGTGCGGTGATGCGGTCTTCGATGAAGATGATGTTGCACGGTTTGAGGTTCATATCGGCCACGGCCTGCTTGGCGGCATCGATGTCGTCTTGTGAGAAGGTGAGGTAGTAGTTGCCATAGTCATCGATGAGCAGAGCCTCTTGGGTCACGTCGCCAATCGTATGCTCAGAGAGTGTGGGAATATTGAAGAAACCATAGGCTTCGAAAAACTCTGTGAGGTCATAGCCCGACACTTCGCAGCACTTCTTGTAGAACTTCAGACATTCCTCGCTCGCCGGCACGAAAGCCTCACGGCTGTTGTTGATGGGGTCTTGGCGCAGCGCCCGGAAGAGATTGGGATAGAAGTCGGGGTTATAGCCCTGGACGTGGAAGAAGAGAAAAAGTTGGTAATAGAAGTGAGTGATTTCCCAGATATTGCGCAATTTGAAGAAGGTGCCTGCTGCGAAACTGTCGAAAGTGGTCTGTATCGACGCGGCCCTTGACGTGCAGCGTCCGATGTTATAGACGGCGACATTCGAAAAGAGATTGTTCGACACCTCCGTGAGGCCGCCCATATTGATAAGGTGCTGGAGCACGTGGCCCGTTTCGTGGGCCGGTCCCCATATGGCGCCGCCGGTGCCGGCCATAGTCTCGTAGTTCATCACCGTTGAGAGCGTATAGGCGTTGTAGTACGTGCCGCCGTTGGTGGCATACATATAAGCTTTTTCGTTATAGACGGTAAAGGCGTTGAGTATGTTGTTGAAGCGTCCGTCAAAGTCGCTCACGGCCATGAGTTCGTAGTCGGCGTCCACCATCTTGTCCCAAACCTCGCAGAGTTCCACCATCTTTTCGGGGCAAGCGCTCACCACCTCTGCCTTGCGCATGGAGAAGACCACGCGGCGGCCCTTGATGTTCAGGTAGGGGCTGGCCCTGAGCAGGTGGGCTTGCAGTTGTTGCCAGTCGGCATTGTCGTCGCCTCGGGTCAGGTCGAGATAGCCGTTCACCTCGCCGCCCTCGATGTGGACCTTAATGTCGGGGAAACCGGAAAGCAGGGGCGGCGTGTCGTCGACAAACTCAGCCTGGTAAAACACATAGAGCGTGGCGTCGTCGCCGCAGAGGAAGATGTTGAGTCCTTCGGTCAGGTCATATTGCAAGCCGGTGGTGTTGGTCTGGCTTTGGAGTTCGATTTTCACTGAAGCCCCCTCGGGTATCTGGTCGGCGAAGACATA
>JBJFGJ010000178.1:0-10240 GCA_051892575.1 Alloprevotella sp.
CTTGCACTAACTTTGCAGTTCAAAAGGTATTTTTACTTGTAATTACATTATTTTCTGTATGAGTTGGATACAAACCATTTTTCAGGACCCGGGGTCTATCGCGCACCTCGTGGTGATTTACGCCTTGGTGATTAGTCTGGGCGTGAAACTGGGTAGGATCAAGTTCGGCGGCGTGGCGCTCGGTGTCACGTTTGTGCTTTTCGCCGGCATCCTCCTCGGACACATTTATTATCAGTTCATTCCCGACACGGCCGGTCAACCTATCGACCACTCCGCCCAAAAGGCCGTGATTAACTTCGTCAAGGAACTGGGCCTCATCTTGTTTGTCTATTGCATCGGCTTGCAGGTGGGACCGGGTTTCTTCGCCACCTTCAAGAAAGGCGGCGTAGGTATGAACCTCATTGCCGTAGGCATCGTGGCGCTCAACGTGCTGGTCATGCTGGGTCTCTACTTCCTGGTTTATGGCGGCGGTAAGTATGAACTGAGTATGATGGTCGGCACAATGTATGGCGCCGTGACCAATACCCCCGGTCTCGGTGCGGCCAACTCCGTGATTAAGGACATGGCCGGCGTCTTCCCCGACGGCAACATCCCGGACTTGGCTTCCAGCTACGCCTGCGCCTATCCGCTCGGTGTGGTTGGCATCATCCTGGCCACTATCGTTATCCGCTTCATCTGCAAAATCAAGCTTGACGAAGAGCAGGAGCGTATCCGCAAAGAGCAGGAACGCGACCCGCACGCCACGCCCAAGCACCTCATCATCAACATCACCAACAAAGCCGTGGTGGGCCGCTCACTGGCCGACCTGCACACGTTCCTGAACCGCGAGTTTGTGGTGTCGCGCTGCATCAAAAACGATGAAATCATCGTGCCCGACGGCAACACCAAACTCGAACTCGACATGCGCATCCACCTGGTATGTGCCGAAGACGAGGCCGAAGCCATCACCGCCCTGATGGGTGAAGCCGTCGACGAGGAATGGACGCCCGACGTGGCCGACGCCAAATACGTGTCGCGCCGACTGGTCATCACCAAAGACAACATCAACGGCAAAACCTTCGGACAGCTCCACTTCAGCACCATCTATGGCGTGAACGTGACGCGCGTCACCCGTAACGGTATGGAACTCTTTGCCGACCGCAACCTCCGCCTGCAAGTGGGCGACCGCCTGCTCGTGACGGGTCGTGAGCAAGACGTGGAACACCTCAAAGACGCCATCGGCGACAGCGTGAAACGCCTCGACCACCCCAACGTGGGTGCCATCTTCTTCGGCATTATGCTCGGCGTGATGCTCGGCCAGATTGACTTCGGCGGCGGTATGAAACTGGGTCTCGCCGGCGGTCCGCTCATCGTGGCCATCCTGATGGGTGCCTTCGGCTACCGTTATGGCATCAACACCTACACTTCCACTTCGGCCAATCTGATGCTCCGCGAAGTCGGTCTGCTGCTCTTCCTCTCCAGTGTCGGCATCCAGGCCGGCGCCACCTTCTGGTCGACGCTCCAGGCCGGCGGTGTGACCTATGTCTGGACGGGCTTCCTCATCACAATCATACCCATCCTCATCATGGGCGTAGTGGCCAGAAAGGTCTTGAAGCTGAACTATTTCACGCTGATGGGTCTCATTGCCGGTTCCAATACCGACCCTCCCGCATTGGCCTTTGCCAACCAGACCGCAGGCAACGACGCGCCGGCAGTGGGTTACTCTACGGTTTACCCGCTCTCTATGTTCTTGCGCATCATCGTAGCCCAACTGGTATTGCTGGCATTCCTCTCGTAACTTCATCTTTTTGACGTAATACAATAATAGGGCCGTGAAGCACTACAGCGCACGGCCCTGTTGTTTTGATACAGACCATCACAACCCACTTTATGGCAGAGAAGAGTTTGAAAGGCGAAACAGCCAAAGGCCTGCTTTGGGGCGGCATCAACAACGGCGGCCAGCAACTGCTCAACCTCGTGTTCGGCATTTTCCTGGCCCGAATGCTCACGGCCGAAGACTATGGCATGGTAGGGATGCTCACCATCTTTGCCCTCATAGCCTCGGCCCTACAGGAGAGCGGCTTCATCTCGGCACTCAACCGCAAAAAAGACATCACCCACGCCGACTACAACGCCGTGTTTTGGTTTAATGTCATCTGTGCCGTTTCGCTGTATGTCATTCTCTTTTTCTGTGCCCCTCTGATTGCGGCCTGGTTCAAACAGCCCGTGCTCATCCCCTTGGCGCGACTATCTTTCTTAAGCATCATCCTGGCCGCGCTGGGCACAGCCCCGAGGGCCTATCTCTTCCGTAACCTTCTGGTCAAAAAGACTGCCGGTATGACCCTCACGGCCCTGTTGCTCTCGGGCCTCACCGGCATCACGCTGGCCGCCCTCGGCATGGCCTATTGGGGACTTGCCATACAAAACCTTGTGTATTGCGGCGTGATGACGATTTTCAGCTGGACACTCTCCGGTTGGCGGCCTACGCTACACATCGACCTTAGGCCGCTGCGCGGTATGATAGGCTTCAGTTCGCGCCTGCTCATCACCAATATTTTCACGGGCATCAACAACAACATCTTCTCTATCTTCTTCGGCCGTTTCTACGGCGAAAGGCAGGTGGGTCTTTATAACCAGGCCAACAAATGGACATTCCAGGGCTACACCTTCCTTAACGGTATGCTCTGGAACGTGACGCAGCCCGTCTTTGCCCGCATCGACGACATCGACCGCCAAAGGCGCGCCTTCCGCAAAATGTTCCGTTTCACGGCTTTCGCCTCCTGCCCCCTCCTCTTCGGTTTGGCGCTCATCGCCCCCGAATTCATCACCTTGCTCATTACCGACAAATGGATTGAGAGTGCCCACCTGATGCAGATCTTAAGCATTGGCGGCGCGTTTATCCCCGTGGCGTCTTTCTACAGCAACTACCTCATCAGCCAGGGCCGCAGCAACGTGTTCATGTGGTGCACCATCAGCCTTTGCCTCTTGCAGACCCTCTCCGCCTTCGTGCTTTATCCGTTTGGCGTGACGGTGATGGTGGTGGTCTATGTGGCTTTGGGTATTTTGTGGCTGCCGGTTTGGCACTATTTTATCTGGAAAACAAACGGAGTGACCTTATGGCAGGCCCTGGCCGACCTGTTGCCGTTTGTGGTGTGTGCAGCCCTCGCCATGCTGGGTGCCTGGGCGGTGTCGCAAGGCATAGCCTCCGACCTCTGGCGCCTGTTGGCCAAAGTCGCCACCGCCTTTGTGCTTTATGTGGGTATGATGAAAGCGCTGAAAGTCGTAATTTTCGAAGAAAGCGTAGCGTTCTTGCTTTCCCGTTTCAAGCGCACAAAACAATCCTAAACTGTTTGGCCGCCACGGCCAAACCTTTCAATTGGCATAAAACCTGCCGTCGACCATCACCACCGCCTCGTCGTCCAGGAGCTGTGCCAGGGCGCGGTCGCGCAGTGTGGTGCTGTAGCCATCAAAATCAAGCCGGTCGGGAGCGAGACCTTTGGCCGCAGCGATTTGCCGCCTCAGCCGCTCGGCCAGCCCGGTGACATCGGTTGCCGCCCGCTTTTTTGTCAGACACACGTCGCAACGCCCACAATCGGGTGTTTCTTTCTCTCCAAAATAATTGAGCATAAAGCCACTCCGGCAAGCCTCCTCCTGCTGCGCATAACGCAACATCTCGCGACTGCGCTGCTCATAGTTGTCGCGCCGCTCTTCATAGACGGCCCGGCTCAGCACCACACGGTCCACACGTCGCTGCAAATAGGTGATGTGTGGTACTTTTTTGCGTGGGATATAATGAATGACGCGCTGGCGATTGAGATTGACCAAAATCTCATAGACTTCGTGAGGCTTGAGCTCTGTTTGCTGGGCAATGACCCGTTCCTCGATGAACACATAATCGGCAAAGACGCCGCCATACCGCCTCAAGATGGTCGCGATGACCTTCTCAGTGTTGGCCGTCTGCCGGTGCAGGCGATAGAGGTCGTCTCTGGAAAGCAGGAACATAAGCCGCGACAGATTGTCTTCACTCTCTCTGAAATCAATGTAGCCTGCCCGACTCAATATCTGCAAGGCACTCATCACGGGCAGGGGGAAACGATGAAACACTCGGCAAAACTGCTCGACGTTGAACTCATAGGTGACCGACTGGCCGTCGCCCACGGCCAACTGGAAGAAATAGGCGAGATCGTCGTAGGTGTCGGCGATGTAGTCTTTGGCAGGAAAATTCTCTTCGACGCGTCGCGCCATCCGCGTGGCGTCGCTCTCGTTGTAGAGCAATATGGCATAGGCGGTCTGTCCGTCTCGGCCGGCACGTCCGGCTTCCTGGAAATAAGCCTCGATGGCGTCGGGCATGTCAAGATGTATGACCAGGCGCACATTGGGCTTGTCGATGCCCATACCAAAAGCGTTGGTGGCCACCATGACCCGGATTTCGTCGTCGTGCCAAAGGCGCTGCCGCACGTCTTTGTCCAGTTCAGTGAGTCCGGCGTGAAAGTTGAGCGCGGTGAAGCCTTTCTCGCGAAGCAGTTCGGCTACTTCGCGCGTCTTCTGCCTGCTGCGGGTATAGACGATGGCCGAACCGTCTACGCGCGATAATATATGGAGTAGTTCGGCTGTCTTGTCTTTGGTCTTCCTGACCACATAACTCAAATTGGGCCGAGCAAAACTCATTCGGAAAACCGCCTTGTGGTCAGTGCGGAACCGCAGTCGCTCGCAAATGTCGTCGACCACGCGGGGTGTGGCCGTAGCGGTGAGCGCCAGCACAGGCACGTCGGGCAGATGCTCTCTCAGTCGGGCAATCTCGAGATAGGCCGGCCGGAAGTCATATCCCCACTGCGAAATGCAGTGCGCCTCGTCGACGGTGATGAAACTCACTTTCATCCGCCTGAGTTTACCCACAAAAAGTTCGTTTGAAAGACGCTCTGGCGAGAGATAAAGCAACTTGTAAGCACCAAAGATACAATTGTCCAGGCAAGCCACGATGTCGGTGCGCGACATACCGGAGTGGATGGCGGCAGCACGGATGCCACGGCGTTTGAGGTGGTCCACCTGGTCTTTCATCAAGGCCACGAGCGGTGTCACCACGATGGTCATTCCTTCAAGCGCCAGCGCCGGCACCTGGAAGGTGATGCTTTTCCCTCCGCCCGTCGGCATAAGGCCCAGGGTATCGTTACCCGAGGCTATGCTGCGGATGATGTCGGCCTGAATGCCGCGGAAATCATCATAGCCCCAGTATTCGTGCAGTATGTCGCTGAATCTGTCGGCCATAATAGTTATTCACAGGGGCGGATGTCTTCGATTTGCAATTGCACCTCACCGCGTTTGTGCGTATTCTCTTCCACGGCATAGCAGATGTCGAAGGCGCGTTTCGTCTTTATATATCTGGCCTGCGAACTCTGCCCGAAAGCGATGCCGTTCATCACGTTGTTGCTCTTGTTGTCTACGAGCTCAAGTTTGATGTGCTCCTGGCCGCGTCCCACGACTTTGCTGGTGCCGTAGTCATATACACGGCGGGTGCAGAAGGTGGGTCGCTCGTTGCCCGGTCCGAAAGGAGCGAAGCGTTTGAGTTGCTGATAAAACTTGAAGGTCACGTCCTTGAAGTCCAGATAAGCATCGATGTCGAGCGCAGGCTGGGTCTGCTCGTCCTGGATATGCTCAGTGACGTAGTCTTCGAAGCGCCGGCTGAACTCGGCCACGTTCTCAGCCTTGAGCGTGAGGCCTGCGGCATAGGTGTGGCCGCCGAAGTTTTCGAGCAAGTCGGCACAGCTTTGCACGGCCTTGTAGACATCAAAGCCCGACACACTACGAGCCGACCCCGTGGCCATGCCCTCAGAGCGCGTGAGCACGACGGCGGGGCGGTAATACAGTTCGGTGAGTCGCGAAGCCACAATGCCGATGACGCCTTTGTGCCACTCTTCGTTGTAAATGACGATGCTGCGACGGTCGTCGAGGTTTGCCATTTTGGCCACCCGGCTTACAGCTTCTTCGGTCATTTGTTTGTCGAGGTCTTTTCGGGCTTCGTTGTAGAGGTTGATGCGCTCCGCTTTTTCGAGGGCCGCCTGATAGTCTTTCTCCACAAGGAGTTCGACGGCCTCGCGTCCGTTTTGCATACGTCCGGAAGCGTTGATGCGCGGTCCTATGCGGAAGATGATGTCGCCCATCGACAGTTCACGGTCGCCCAGGCCGCACACTTCCACGATGGCCTGCAGGCCAATGCCGGGGTTGCTGTTGAGACAGCGCAGTCCGTGGCTGGCCAGGATGCGGTTCTCGCCCATAATGGGCACGATGTCTGAGGCAATCGATATGGCACAGAGGTCGAGCAATTGGGTGAGTTGATTAAACTCTATGCCGTTATTGGCCGCGAAGGCCTGCATGAATTTGAAGCCCACGCCACAGCCTGAGAGGTGGGTGTAGGGATAGACATTGTCTTTGCGCTTAGGGTTGAGAATGGCTGCTGCGTCGGGCAAAATTTCGTCGGGCACGTGGTGGTCGCAAATGATGAAGTCAATGCCGAGGCTCTTGGCGTAGGCAATTTCGTCGACGGCCTTGATGCCGCAGTCAAGCACGATGATAAGTTTCACGCCGGTCTCGGCAGCGAAGTCCACACCTTTTTTCGAGATGCCGTAGCCCTCGTCGTAGCGGTCGGGGATGTAGAAGTCGATATTGGAATAAAACTTCACCAAAAACTTGTAGACCAGCGCCACTGCCGTACAGCCGTCCACGTCGTAGTCGCCATAGACCAAGATGCGCTCGTTGCGGCACAGTGCCGCGTTGAGCCGGTCTACGGCCTTCTGCATGTCGTTCATCAGAAACGGGTCGTGCAGGTCGGTGAGTTGTGGACGAAAGAAGCGCCGGGCCTCAGCCGTTGTCGTAATGCCGCGACGCCGGAGCAACCGACCGAGAGCAGGATGCACGCCTGTCTCGCCGGCCAGTAGGGCCTCCGCCGCCGCTTCTTCGGGCGTGGGGTCTTCGTATGTCCATTTGTAGTTCATGGGTGGTATGTCGTTTTTTTATTATCGGAGAGGGAAGTCGCCACTGCCAGTTTTGACAATTGCGCATAATAGAGCTTGCTAAATTAGCAAAAAAAAGCGACATAGACGTGACATCTGCCGGGGCGGCAGAAAAAGTGGCCGAAAAACGACGCCGTTTTGCGCCCGTCGGACGTACAAAATGGCGGGTCTTGAGTGATGGCGCCGATGAGTTTATTAAGATTTTTGAGAATTATTGGCCAAACGCGCCGGATTTGGTTAATTATTCCCAACAAGCACAACGCCTTGTCTTATCCTATTGTATTTCAACGTATTAAAAGGAGAGGAGAAACCGGACTACTTGAAAAACTGCCGAAAAAGCACTTCGGCGATGCCGGAAAAGATTTTTCTTAGTTCTGGGATAAGGACAGTTTTTCCTCCCATAAGGACAGGAAAAACTGCGATACTGACAGGAAACAAGCCTTTTAGGCCGAGAATACGAAAGAAGCTCCCACAAGGGAGCTTCTTCCTTTTTGGCTATTCCAAATATACGCCGCCGGAGCCTTCTGCCAAAAGACAAAACGTCGGCAAGCGATAGGCCGGAGGCAAAAAGGCGGTCAGGACTCAACGGGTCACCTTGACGGCCTCGTAACCGATTTTGCGCAGGGCCTCGATATAGTCTTCGGCCTTGGCCTTGTCGGCCCGATAGACGATGGTGACGCGCTGTTGCTCGACAGAGGTTTCAATTTTTTTCGTGCCTTTGACAAATCGCAGGCCGTTCTTGATTTTGGCCTCGCAGCCGGCACAGTGCATCTGCGGCGTCGTCGTGACGATGAGCGTGTCAACGGGTGCCTTGTCAGACTGCACGGCCGCCGAGGCCGTCAGACCCGACACGGCCATGATGAGCATTAACAAAAACTTTTTCATATACCTTTTATTTATGATAAACAACGTGTCAATTCAAATGCCAACGTATGCCCACATAGGCCATTGCCCCCTCAGTGGGACCCCACACCTGGGTGGCGTCAAAGCCCGGCTGCCAAGGATTGTCGGCCCCTATCACGGGCGAGGGTATGCGGTAGTTGGTGAGGTTTTCGCCGCCGGCATAGAGGCTGAAATGGCGGAAGTCGCGCGTCACCTGGGCTTGGAGTTGGCAGTAGGTGGGATAAGAAGTGAAGTCGTAACGCACTCCGCTACCGGCGACCGAGGCGGTGACGTCGAAATGCCAAAGCTGAAGGGGTGTCTGATAAGAGAGGGTCAGCAGGCCTTTGAAGCGGTTGGTGAAAGGCCGCCGACGCAAAAGGCCGTCGTAGGTGGTGCGGGCGTCGTTGTAGCGAAAGGCCGCCATGGCCGTGAAGCCGTCGAAAAACGGATAGGTGGCATCAATCTGAAAGGTATGGCTGAAGCTGCGACCCGAAAGGTTCTCGAAACTGACCGTACCCGCGCTCCCGGCGCCATCTACGTTGACCACCAGCTGATGGAGGAAATGAGTGTAGAAATATTCGGCGTTCAGTTCGAGCGTACGACCGGCCACGGGCAGACGGAGCGAGGCCGACAGACCGTAGTTCCAGGCTTCTTCCTGGCCTATCTCTGCAGGGAAGATGAAGGTGCGCGCACTGGCCATAAGGGGTGTGTGCTCTGCCAGAGCGTGGGGTGAGCGGTAGCCCTTGCCGGCCGAGGCACGCAGAGACAAAAGGCGGTGGGGCGCCCACTTGACGTGAAGCCGCGGGGTGAGGAATGAGCCGTAGGCCGAAGAGTGGTCGAGGCGCAGACCGGGCATCACGGTGAGCTTGTCGCCGAGGCGGTAGGTGTATTGGGCATAGAGGCCGGCAGTGGTCTCTTTGGCCGGGCCGCCGCGACGCTCACGGGTGGTCGGAGCATCGGGACCGGCGGTCGTGGGCACGAACCACTCGCTGTAAGAATCGTGATTGACCGAAGCGCCGACCGAGAGCTGATGGGCCGACGTAAAGTCACGCTCAAACATGAGCTGGGCATAGCCGTTGCGCTGCGTGACATCATAGCGCTGATGGCCGAAACGGCTGTCGGTGTCTTGCCACGACCCATGCAGCATAAGGGCCACCGACGTGGGCTGGTCTGTGGAAAAGTTGAAACCGTTTTTCCATTGTGCCTCATAGCGGTCGGCGTCGACCCAAATGCCATAGCGGGGGATATGGGTCGCCATATCGGCGTGACGCGACATACCGCCTTCGCGCTCATCGTGCAAGAGGCGCACGCTGAACTGGCTTATCCATTGCGGTCCGATGTAGGCCCAACGGTGCATGAGGTTATACTGCCGCAGCTTTGGCATGTCCATAAAGCCGTCGTGGTTGCCGTCGTGATTGCGCCGGCGGTCTTCAAAATGCAGGAGCAGGCTTGTGCTGAGCCGGTCGTTTAGATGGATGTTGCCGTCGGCATTGAGCTCGGTGCGCAACTGTGAGTCGAAATAGCCGTTGGCACGCACACCGTCTTCGGCCTGGGGCTTGAGATACTCAATGTTGATTTGGCCCGTCGTGCTTTCGTAGCCGTTTCTCACGCTCGAAGCGCCTTTGCTCACCTGTATGGACTGCATCCACGGTCCCGGCACGTAGCCCAGCGAATAAGGGATGGCGGCGCCGCGCAGATTCGGCACATTCTCAGTGAGCATCTGCACGTAGGTGCCGTCAAGGCCGAGCAGTTTGATTTGTCTGGCCCCGGTGGCGGCGTCGGCATAGGTAACGTCGACAGAAGGGCTCGCGGTGAACGACTCGCCAAGGTTGCAACAGGCTGCACGCTTGAGCTGGGCCGAACTGATAAGCTCCACATTCTCGATGCGCGTCTGAGCGCGATTGCTGCGTGTGGTGCGCACCACGGCGTCTTGGAGTTTTTGGTCTGGAGCAATGCTGTCGGGCACAATCTGAGCCACCGACATGGCCGGAAACAAGATGAGTGAGGAGAAATATAAAAGTGAGAACTGCTGTCGGCTGTTCATATAGGCATAGGTTAGGTCGGGGTGTGTCAGGATAGATTTGACGATGCAAAGTTAGAGATTTTGACGCTCCCGCCTTTATTTCGGCCTTTGTTTCACGCTTTGACAGAAAACTTTTCTTCTCTACGAGCGTTTATAAGAAGATACTTCGTCTTTTCTTGACCGCACAGGCGCAGTTCGCAGAATATTTTTCGTCGCTTGATATGCCACATCCATACCAATAAAATATATAAGGCCTCATGTAGGTAAGGTGTTCTTAATTGAGATTGAAATTGAGATTGGTTTTTGTTATTTCAATGCAGCCAAGCAAGCCCTTCAGGCCTTTTAGGGG
>JBJFGJ010000179.1:0-10193 GCA_051892575.1 Alloprevotella sp.
TATATTCTTTTTCCCATCTCTTTTAGGTTTTTGGGCACATATAGCGTCTCAGAGAAAATACATAGCACCATAACGCTCAACTCTTACATTTCGACGTTTACGACTCTAACACTAATGATGGGCATTGTATTTCAACTGCCAGTCTTAGCTTTTGCATTGACAAAATTTGGGTTTATCACATCTGAAATGCTTTCGAGATATCGCAAACATGCCTTTCTCATCATTATGGTTGTAGCTGCTATTATCACACCGCCAGACTTAATGACACTAATCTTAGTCACTATACCATTATATCTTTTATATGAGGTAAGCATTAAAGTAGCCAAAAGAGTGGACAAGAGATAGCTCGTACATACTGTCTATATGATAGGACATAAACCTATACGGCTGATATCAAATAAGACGAGAAGGAAAGCGATAATGCCAGTCCCGGCCGCTTAGCCGCTCTTTTCTAAAAACTTGAGGTGAAAACCTGCAGGGACAAACAAAAAAGGCAGAGACACTTGGCAGGATAAAAAGATTTATCTAAATTTGCACCCCGAATAGCGTGCGGCAGAATCTCCCGACCTGCACAGCGCAAGGCAATAAAAAATCAAAAACAACATATCACAATGAAAAGAACATTCCAGCCCCACAACAGAAAGAGAAACAACAAGCATGGTTTCCGTCAGCGCATGCTGACCGCTAACGGTCGTCGCGTACTCGCCGCTCGTCGCGCTAAAGGTCGCAAGAAACTCACCGTTTCTGACGAAGTACACGGCAAAAAATAAACCATAGCCTCTCATAAAAGGCGGTTTCACCGTACTTCCATGATGGGGAGCCAAAGGGCACAAGCGGCCTTTTCGCTCCCCATCATTCTATTCTAACCCCTCCACCTAAAGACCGCAACAACAGGCATACCGCACAAAATCAAGGCCAAACGCCGTCATAATGCGACAGATTGCCTACCTTTGCAAACAAGACTAAACCCAAAAGATTATGCAATACTACTATCTCACCGCCCAAGGCGAACAGCGCGGTCCCATTGAGGTCAGCGAGTTTGCCGCCTATGGCATCACCGCCCAGACTATGGTGTGGTGTCAAGGTATGGCCTCTTGGCAACAAGCCGGCAACTGCCCCGAATTGGCAGGCGTCTTGGCCACATCCACACCCTCGTTCACCGTCGAGACTCCGCCGGCCCCTCCCGCGTCCAATGTTAACGAAGACGGCGTGAAACGTCCCGGCAGCGGCCTTTGGCTCAACATTATCTCCTGGATACTCGTCTCTGCCAGCTTTGTCTGCGCCATAGCCATCATCGTGGACGGTTGTCGCTCCAGCGTCCGCCACTGTTATTATTGCGACAACTATATCTATCTGAACAACAACAATCTTGAAGCAGCCGGTATGCTCATTGTGTTCACGGCCATACTGATGTTGCTGCTCGTCACTTGCACGGGCATCTTCTCATTGGTCAAAGCCGGCAAAGCCCGCAGTGCCTGGAGAGAAAAAGCCTACGACAAAATGAAAGCCACAGCCTCTGCCGGTAAACTTTTGGCCTTCATCGGACTCGGCACCAGCGGTCTCTATTTCGTACTTATGCTGATCTTCGCCCTCATCATGTGCGACTGACGACGGAGCCATCTCCCGCCTACACTTACATTCGGTCACAAGACTGTTTGCAGTAGGCCAAAAGGCTGAAAAGCAAGAAAAAAGGCGCAAGACTTGGCTGTTAACGAAAAAAAACGCAACTTTGCACCGCTTTTTCGGTGGGCCGCTGTCAGGATGAGTGTTCCCCGTTATGCCCGCCGAACGAAAATAACCATCATTTCTACAAAAAAATGGCAGATTTAATTAAAATCGCTGAGGAAGCATTTGCCACTGGCAAGCAGTACGAACCCTTCAAGGCCGGCGACACCATCACCGTGGCTTACAAAATCATTGAAGGCAACAAAGAGCGTATCCAGCTCTATCGTGGCGTAGTTATCAGAATCTCGGGCCATGGCGACAAAAAGCGCTTCACCGTGCGCAAAATGTCGGGCAACGTTGGCGTTGAGCGTATTTTCCCCATGGAGTCGCCCAACATCAGCAGCATCGAGATCAACAAGTATGGTAAAGTTCGCCGCGCCAAACTCTACTACCTCCGTGGCCTTACCGGCAAAAAAGCTCGTATCAAAGAGCGTCGTCAGACTTCAAAGAAAGAAGCCTAAAACACTTTGCCGGACTTATCATTCCGAACAAAGCAAAAACGGACCTGTCTGTTGTTTCATCAACAAGGCAGGTCCGCTTTTTTATGGCTGATTTAATGGCCACGGCCATAAAGGAAAGAGGTTTATTCAAAATGAAACACGCCGTCGCCATCGGTCAAGAAAGCGGGGGAGGCTTGGTGGACCCTGCCGGCTTTATCGCGCAGACGAATATCGGGCAGGCCGGCTTCGCTCAACACTTCCTCCATCTCCACATCTTCGCCAAAAACTGAGACCGAAGCCTCGGCAGGCAGAGCGTAAAAGAGCAGACCGCGCCGCAAGGCTTTGGAGTGGCTCCGGCCGGGGATGTCGACCCAACGGGGCTGCACGGGCAGGTCAAAAAGCACCTCGTCGCCACTGTTCCACTTGCGGCGGATGACCACATAGCCGCGCTCAATCTTCACGTCAAACCATTCGCGACCGTTCACATAGACCACGTATGGCAACGCAGGCGAGCGAAGCCAACCGTCCCAAAGGTTCACATCGTCGAGACCGGCAGCCCACATCGGCACTCTCACTCTGACGGTCAAGGGATAGCCGCCGTGGCGAAGGCCCGACAGGCGGATTTTCACCCGGCCGTCGTAGGGCATTGTCGTGAGTTGGTCCACGACCACCGGTGTACCTGCCGCATACATCTGTGCCGTGTTGTTGAGAAAAAGATTGACCCAAATACCCTCATCATCAACGGCATAGACGCGGCCCGTCGCCGTGGTCAGGGCCTGAGCGGCCTGATGCCCGACATAAGAGCGACCGGCAGAAGGTTGCACCAACTGCAACAACCGTCCGTGCACGACTCGCTCCATCGCTTCAAAACCATCGGCCCTACCGGTAGCCACAAACAGCTGCGCGGCCTCATCGACCAGTGCGGCATCAGCCTCCACCCGTCCGTCGGCAGTGGCAGCGTTCATCCCCAACACGCCCAGGCCGGGCCGGGTATGCTTGGTCCAGTGTTTCAAAAGCTTCTTGGCCGACGTCGCCGGGATAAAGGTTTTCTCCGTCACGTCAGGGAACAAGGCCACGGCCATCCCGCGCCAATCGGCCTCACCGCCGCCCCAGGCCACCACGCTGTCGGCCGGCACAAATTGCACGGCGGCCGGTCGCTGTGACTTTATGGTCAAAGGCGACACGAAAAGGAAGAGAAGGAAAAGAGGAAAAAGATTTTTTTTCATAAACAAAATGAAGTCTGTGCACGCCTTGAGGCGTTATTTACGGATGGCGGCACGCAGTTGCTTGCCCAAGTCCGACAGTCGGCCACGCACCTCGGCTGGCGTGCGCAGCGAGTCGGCCATTTTCTGCAGGGCCATCAGTCCCACCTCGGCAGGCACTTTCAGCGAACTGATAACCTTAAGGGTCGCTTCGGGTTTGTCGAGCACCCAAATGGAGAGCAGCCAAGCCGCTGCCATTTGCGCATAATAGTCACGTAGGGTCATTTGCGTCAATTCTTCAAGCACATCCTCGCGCCAAATAGCGGCACGATAGTGACTCAGCCACACCACCAGGGCAAAACGCTGCCGGTATTCTTCCGGACTGTGGGCCTGAGAAACCAGATAGGGCCAGAAAATTTCACGATGACGCTGCACGAGTTTGAACGTGGCACAACAAGAGTCGCAAACCGACCAGTTGTCGACAAGTCCCGCAAAGCGGTCGACTACTTCAAGCATCCGCCGGCCGTCTTTGCAGCCACAGCCCAACACCATGCCACAGAGCATCTGCTCTTCAAACGTGGCAGGACAGGCCAAGGCATTGAAGACGGGTTCCCAGCCATAGGCCGCCACCAGTTCACGCGCCAAGGCACGCAACCGAGGCACTCTCACACCCATCAAAGGCCTTACGTCTGAGGGCAAAAGTCGTCGTGACGTTTCGGCATAAGCGGGCTCGGCCATCTCTTGGAGCCGGTCGCGCACATGCTGCAAAAGGTCTTTTTCTGCTATCATTGGACACATATTATATATAGATGTATTGCAAAGTTAGTGGCTTAGTCCCTGATGCCGGCCTTTATAAGCCTTTTTAACGTTTATCCCCGCAGAAATTACGACACACTCGGCGTGGTCAGCGTGCCATTTCGCTAAAAAAAGACGGCGACAAACCATATTTTTGCAAGATAATGAACGTGTTAACGATAAAATGTCTACATTTGCAAATGCAAGAACAACAAAACACGCAGTATGACCAGTCACAACCTGACCATTATCGGCCGACTTAGCAGCCTCATTCTATCTTCGCAAGAAGCGCGGAAGTGAGATGCTGTGGCATACCCGAGAGTTTTTCTCTGTTCGATAAGGTTAAGACATACGGGTCTTTCTCACTCCGAAGGGTGACGAAAGGCCTTTTTCTTATCCACAAGTTCCACCAGCCAACAAAAACAATACACCAATAAAAACGACACAAAATGAGCGACAGACTTTATATTTTCGACACGACGCTCCGCGACGGCGAGCAGGTGCCGGGTTGTCAACTCAACACCGTAGAAAAAATCCAAGTGGCCAAACAGCTCGAGGCCTTAGGCGTAGACGTCATTGAGGCCGGCTTCCCCATCTCGAGCCCGGGCGACTTCAACTCGGTCATAGAGATTTCAAAGGCCGTGACATGGCCCACGATTTGTGCCCTCACCCGCGCCGTGCAGAAAGACATCGACTGCGCCGCCGAGGCCTTGCAGTATGCCAAGCACAAACGCATCCACACGGGCATCGGCACCAGCGACAGCCACATCAAATACAAGTTCAACTCCAACAGAGAAGAAATCATCGAGCGCGCCGTGGCGGCGGTGAAATATGCCAAACGATATGTCGAAGACGTTGAGTTTTATGCCGAAGACGCCGGCCGTACAGACAACGAATATCTGGCCCGGGTGGTAGAGGCCGTCATCAAGGCCGGCGCCACCGTGGTCAACATCCCCGACACCACGGGCTACTGCCTGCCGCGCGTGTATGGTGAGAAAATCAAATACCTGATGGACCACGTGGACGGCATCGACCGCGCCATCATCTCCACCCACTGCCACAACGACCTGGGCATGGCCACGGCCTGTACGCTTGAAGGCGTGCTCAACGGTGCCCGTCAGGTAGAGGTGACCATCAACGGCATCGGCGAGCGCGCAGGCAACACGAGCGAAGAAGAGATTGCCATGATACTCAAGTGCCACCACGACCTTGACATACAGACCAACATCAACACCCAGAAGATTGCCGGCACCAGCCGTATGGTCAGCTCGTTGATGAATATGCCCGTGCAGCCCAACAAAGCCATCGTGGGCCGCAACGCCTTTGCCCACTCTTCGGGCATCCATCAGGACGGCGTGTTGAAGAATGTCGAAACCTATGAAATCATCAACCCCAAAGACGTGGGCATCGACGACAACGCCATCATCCTCACGGCCCGCTCGGGTCACGCGGCCCTGAAACACCGTCTCGAGGTGCTGGGTGTCGACCTCACCGACCAGAAACTCGACAAAATCTATGAAGAGTTCCTCAAACTGGCCGACAAGAAAAAAGAAGTCACCGACGACGACATCCTCGTGCTGGCCGGTTCGGAAAGAGCCAATGCCAACAGCATCAAGCTGGACTATCTGCAAGTGACCAGCGGCCACGGCATACGTCCTGTGGCAGCCATCATCCTCGACATTGCCGGCCAGAAGTTCAATGCTGCCGCCGAGGGCAACGGTCCGGTGGATGCGGCCATCAACGCTCTCAAAGACATCATCAAGAAGCAGATGGTGCTCAAGGAGTTTACCATCCAGGCCATCAACCGCGGCAGCAACGACGTGGGCAAAGTACACATGCAGGTGGAATACGACGGCCAGATTTATTACGGCTTTGGTGCCAACACCGACATCGTGGCGGCCAGCGTCGAGGCTTATATTGACTGCATCAATAAGTTTAAGGCATGAACGGCATCTTCCCCAAACGTCTGCTCGTCCCGGCCTTCGTGAGTCTGGTGTCGGTATTGGCCGCACCGCTCTATCTTTTCGGCAACGTGCAACTCATCGCGCCAAGTTCGTCGGGCTTTGTCAACGTGCTCATCTACATCGTCCAGAACCTGCTGTGGCTGGCGCCGGTGGTCTTGTTTTTCTTCAGCCTTGAGCTTCACCGTCACGAGCACGAGCGTCTGGCTCTGGCCTTGGCCTTGGTCAATGTGCTGATAGCAGCTGCTGCGCTCGTCTTGCCATTCCTCTAACCCAAACCGCAACCATTCCTATTATAATATAATGAATACGCTTTTCGATAAAATCTGGGACAGCCATGTGGTTCAGCATGTGCAGGATGGTCCCGACCAACTCTACATCGACCGCCTCTATATGCACGAGGTGACCAGTCCGCAAGCCTTTGCCGGTATGCGGGAACGTGGATTGAAGCCTTTCCGGCCCGAGCGCATCTTCTGTATGCCCGACCACAACACGCCGACCCACGACCAAGACAAACCCATAGCCGATCCCGTGTCGAAAAAACAAGTCGACACGCTGGCCAAAAACTGCCAAGACTTCGGTCTGACGCATTTCGGTATGCTCCATCCCAACAACGGCATCATCCATGTCGTTGGTCCTGAGCAGGGACTGTCTCTGCCGGGCATGACCATCGTTTGCGGCGACTCTCACACGTCTACCCACGGCGGTTTGGGTGCCGTAGCCTTTGGCATCGGTACGTCAGAGGTGGAAATGGTCTTGGCCTCACAATGTATTCTCCAGGCCAAACCGCGCTCCATGCGCATCACCGTAGACGGCCAACTGGGCCAAGGCGTCACCGCCAAAGACCTTGCGCTCTACATCATGAGTCAAATCACCACCAGCGGTGCCACGGGCTATTTTGTGGAATATGCCGGCGAGGCCGTGCGCGGTTTGTCTATGGAGGGCCGTCTGACGCTCTGCAACCTGTCCATTGAGATGGGTGCCCGTGGCGGCTTCATCGCTCCCGACGAAAAGACTTTCGAATACATCAAGGGCAAACCCTATGCGCCCAAAGGTGAAGAGTGGGACAAGGCCGTGGCCTACTGGCGCACGCTCAAGAGCGGCGACGACGCTGTGTTTGACAAAGAAGTGCGCTTCGACGCTGCCGACATTGCACCTATGATTACCTACGGCACCAACCCCGGAATGGGTATGGCCATCGACGCCTCCATTCCCCAGCCGGCCAATGCCTCCGATGTCAAAGCCTTGGAATATATGCAGTTTAACGCCGGCGAGCAGTTGCTGGGCCACCCCGTGGACTATGTGTTCCTCGGTGCCTGCACCAACGGTCGCATCGAAGACTTCCGCGCCTTTGCCGGCCTGGTGAAAGGCCGCAAGAAGGCTCCCTCTGTCACCGCCTGGCTCGTTCCGGGTTCGTGGTTGGTTTTGGGACAAATCAAGGCCGAAGGTCTCGACAAGATTTTGGAAGAGGCCGGCTTTGAAATCCGTCAACCGGGATGCTCGGCCTGTCTGGCCATGAACGACGACAAAATCCCGGCAGGCTGCCTGAGTGTGTCGACGTCAAACCGCAACTTTGAAGGCCGCCAGGGTCCCGGCAGCCGCACTTGTCTGGCCTCGCCGCTCACTGCCGCAGCCGCAGCCGTAACGGGTGTCATCACCGACCCGCGCACCTTAATGTAAACCTCCATCAGCTTCATCATGAAAGAAAAATTCAATATCATCGACAGCACTTGTGTGCCTCTCCCTCTTGAGAATGTCGACACCGACCAGATTATTCCTGCACGCTTCCTCAAAGCGACAGACAAGAAAGGTTTCGGCGAAAACCTGTTCCGCGACTGGCGCTACGCCCCCGATGGCTCCAAGCGCGACTTTGTGCTCAACGACCCGCGATATGGCGGCTGCGTACTCGTGGCCGGCAAGAACTTCGGTTGCGGTTCGAGCCGCGAACACGCCGCCTGGGCCATAGCCGGCTATGGTTTCCGTGCCGTGGTGAGCAGCTTCTTTGCCGATATTCACAAGCAAAACGAGCTCAACAATTTCGTCTTGCCCGTCGTGGTGAGCGAAGGTTTCCTCGCCCGACTGTTTGAGGCTATCGAAAAAGACCCCGCCACGCGTGTGGTCATCGACCTGCCCAATCAGACCATCACCAACAAGGCCAACGACGAGACCGAACACTTCGACATCAACGGCTACAAGAAATACTGTCTCGAGAATGCCCTCGACGACATCGACTTCTTGATGGAAAACAAAGACAAAACCCTCGACTATGAACGCGCCAACGCCCGCTAAAGGGGCGCCTTCCACTTCATCTCTCACCGAAAAACCTATGCCGCGACACATCGAAATCATGGACACCACGCTCCGCGATGGCGAACAGACGAGCGGCGTGTCTTTCCTGCCTCACGAGAAGCTCCAGATTGCCCGCAAACTCTTGCGCGACGTCAAGGTGGACCGTATCGAGGTGGCTTCGGCGCGTGTGTCGGAGGGCGAGCGTGAAGCGGTGAGCGGCATCTGTGCCTGGGCCACCCAAAAGGGACTCTTGAGGCGAGTGGAAGTATTGGGCTTCATAGACCGCCACGTGTCGATAGACTGGATCTACGGCTGCGGCGGCCGGGTGGTCAACCTGCTATCTAAGGGGTCGTTGCGCCACTGCACGCTCCAGCTGAAGAAAACGCCCGAAGAGCATCTGGCCGACATCCGGCGCGAGATTGACTATGCCGTGTCGCTTGGTATGGACGTCAACCTCTATCTTGAGGACTGGTCCAACGGCATGAAAGACAGCCCCGACTATGTGGCCGGCCTCATCGACGGTCTGAAAGACTCCGGGGTGAAGCGCTTTATGCTGCCCGACACGCTCGGCGTGCTCAATCCTTTCACGGCCGAAACCTATTTCAAGACCATGCGCTCACGCTGGCCGGAGTTGCATTTCGACTTCCACGCCCACAACGACTACGACCTGGCCGTGGCCAATGCCGCCACGGCTGTGCGCTGCGGGTTGCAAGGCCTCCACACTGCTGTCAACGGCTTGGGCGAGCGGGCCGGCAACGCCCCGCTGTCGAGCCTTGTCGCCGTCATCCACGACCACCTGCAAATGGCCACTTCGATAGACGAAAGCCGGCTCTATGAGACGAGCCGTCTCGTGGAGAGCTACAGCGGCATCGTGGTGCCTCCCGGCCGGCCGATTGTGGGCGAGAATGTCTTCACGCAGGTTGCCGGCGTCCACGCCGACGGCGACAACAAGTCGGCGCTCTATTGCAACGCCCTCTTGCCTGAGCGTTTCGGCCGCGTGCGGGAATATGCCTTAGGCAAAAACAGCGGTAAGGCCAACATCCTGAAAAACCTTGAAGCCTATGGCCTCGAACTGAGTTCGGACGAGGCCCGGCAGGTGACGCAACGCATCATCGAACTGGGCGACCGCAAAGAGGTGGTCACCCAAGACGACCTGCCTTATATCGTCTCAGACGTGCTGGGTTATTCCACGCCGCAATCGCGCGTCAAGTTGCTGAGCTATTTTGCCACCACGGCCTATGGCCTCATGCCCACAGCCTCGCTCAAAGTGGAAATAGACGGCGAGACCTACGAGGCCCATGCCACCGGCGGCGGCCAGTACGACGCCTTCATGCACGGTCTGCGCGACATCTACGAGCACCGTCTCGGCCGCCCCTTCCCCACCCTCTCGGGCTATTACGTCACCATCCCGCCGGGTGGTCGCACCGACGCCCTTGTGCAGGCCGTCATCACTTGGACTTTAGACGGCCGCACCATACGCACACGCGGCCTCGACGCCGACCAGACCCACGCCGCCATAAAGGCCACCATCAAGATGCTGGAACTGCTCGAAGACCAGCCGGCCACGATGGGTCAAGAATAAAAGCAGAGCAAGAGTTTTGTAATTCCACAAGTTTTACATACTTTTGCACACGGAAAATTCCGGCTCGAATGGTGGAATCGGTAGACACGAAAGACTTAAAATCTTTTGGCCAGTGATGGTCGTGCGGGTTCAAGTCCCGCTTCGAGTACACAAAGCGCCGCTTAATCTGCGAAGGTTAAGCGGCGCTTTGGTTGAAATA
>JBJFGJ010000180.1:0-10031 GCA_051892575.1 Alloprevotella sp.
AAATTCGACGCCAAAGGCAACAAGAAGTCCAAACAATGACCGGACGACCGCCATCAATGCGCTTAGCTCGGAAAATCAAGCCCCGGCAACGAGGGTATTCAAAAATGAGATTGAGATTGAAATTAATTATTGACTATTTTTCGCAGCCCTGTAAGCCCTGAAAGGGCGTCACATATCAGCCCAGGTCGTAAGGCCTGGGTATACTATATACGCTATAATTCCGGCCTGTAAGGTCGGCACAACATACATATAATTATCAACATGTTACCACAAGAATTCATTCCCGTAATGTGCCGGTCCTTCAGGCCGGGGAATAGAGGAAACATCACAATACCCAGGCCTTACGACCTGGGCTATTATGTTGCGCCCTTTCAGGGCTTACAGGGCCGCGAAAAAACTTGTTTTGAAAAGCCCGCCAACCCTGACTCCGAAAATAAAAAACAGGGAAATATTGGCCAAACCACTTGAAATGCGTAATTTTGCGGCGATTTGTCCTCCCGGGGTCGGGTTTAGGCCTCGCGTGTGATGGCGAATTAAGCGTAAACTTAATTTAGAGTAACACAATTTTTATCCAAACATCAATGAAAGAAATTTCAATCAACGGCACCGTGCGTGCCGACCTCGGCAAGAAAGCTGCCAAAGAAATCCGTAAGAACGGTGGTGTTCCCTGTGTCATTTATGGTGAGAAGAAAGACGAAAACGGTCTGCCCGAAGCCCTTCACTTCACCGTATGTGAGAAGGAAATCAACAAGCTCATCTATACTCCCCACATCTACCTCGTCAACATCAACATCGACGGCACCGACCACAAGGCCATCCTCAAGGAGGTGCAGTTCCACCCCGTGAAAGACAACGTGCTCCACGTAGACTTCCTCGAAGTACACGCCGAGAAGCCCATCGTGATGGGTGTGCCCATCGCTCCCGAAGGCCTCGCCGAAGGTGTACGCGCCGGTGGTCGTCTGATGTGCATGGTGCGCAAGATCAACGTGAAAGCTCTCTACAGCGCCATTCCCGAGAAGCTCATCATCGACGTGACGAAACTCCAGCTCGGCAAGAGCATCAAGGTGGGCGACCTGCAGTTTGAAGGTCTCGAGCTCGTCACCCCGAAAGAAGTTATCGTTTGCACCGTCAAGATGACCCGTGCCGCTATGGGTGCTGCCGCAGCAGCTGCCAAGGCCTAAGCCGTCTGAAACGATACATCACGCTCATAAGCGGCCTGCGACTGCGCACACTGTGGCGTGGATGCAGGCCGCTTCTTTATGTCGCTGCCTCCGGGCACACTCCAACACATTCCCACTAACCCCAAACAATCGGCCAACGCGCTATGCTGCTTGATTTTTTGAAAAAACTATTCGGCCAAAAGTCCGAAGGCAAAGACCAAGCCACTCAGGCCAACCCACAGATGAACTTCTTAATCGTCGGACTCGGAAACATCGGGCCGGAATATGCCCGCACACGCCACAACATCGGCTTTATGGTGGTTGACGCCCTCGCAGCGGCAGCCGGTGTGGCGTTTGAAGACAAGCGCTATGGCGCCGTCGCCACCGTCAAGGTGAAAAACCAGACGCTCATCCTGCTCAAACCCTCCACCTACATGAACCTCTCGGGCAACGCCGTGAGATATTGGATGAAAGAAAAAAACATCCCGCTCGAAAACCTCCTGGTCGTAGTGGACGACCTGGCCCTGCCCTTCGGCAGCCTGCGCATGAAACCATCGGGCAGCGAAGCCGGCCATAACGGTCTGAAACACATTACCGCCACACTCGGCACACAGCAATATGCCCGACTGCGATTTGGCATTGGCAACGATTTCCCCCGTGGCGGACAGGTGGACTTTGTCTTGGGCGAATTTGGCGAAGAAGACCTCAAGACTATGGACGACCGCCTCAAAACGGCCGGCGATATGGTGAAGAGTTTCGCCCTCTCGGGCATCCAGTTCACTATGAACCACTTCAACCACAAGTAAGTCTGCACAACTATGGAAGCACGACTCGACAAATGGCTCTGGGCCGCCCGCATCTACAAGACGCGCACCATAGCCGCCGACGCCTGCAAAAACGGCCGCATCACCATCAACGGCGCCCAAGCCAAACCCTCACGCACGGTCAAAGCCGGCGACGAGGTGGGCGTGAGAAAACCGCCGGTCACCTATACTTTCCGCGTGAAACAGGCCATTGAGAAGCGTGTCGGTGCCAAACTGCTGCCCGACGTGCTGGAAAACATCACCGACGCCGCGCAATACGAACTGCTCGAGATGAGTAAAATAAGCGGTTTCGTCAATCGCGCCCGAGGCACCGGCCGACCCACGAAAAAAGACCGCCGTGCCCTCGACGAGTTCACGGCGCCCACCTTTATGGACGAAGATTTTGACTTCGACCTCGACGAGGATTGACGCTTATATAACGGCAGATGCGATGTAGCGTTGGCCACGGCAATGCACGGTTGTGCAGAGTTAGGCAAGTCAACCCTACACTCCACATTCTTCTGACTATCGGCCATTTACGCCAAAAACATGCAGGGTTGCCCGGTTTTGGGCAACCTTTTGTTTGGCGTAAGGAATCGCAGGATTTGTATGGGTTTGCTGTCGGTTTGGTGCAAAAAAGTAGTTTTCTTTGGCCTTTGCTCTCGTTTGCACTAACTTTCGCTACGCGCAAGTTAGGCGGCGGCTCGGGTAAGTCAACAAAAAGGTATCGCTCAGGCCTGTCGCGCTCGCCTTGCACTAACTTTCGCTGCGCGCAAGTTAGGCTGCACTCGGCAAAGGCAAAACAAAAAACAAGTTTTTTCTTGGCCTTTGCTCTCGTTTGCACTAACTTTGACGCGTCAAAATCTGAACGATTTGATTTTACTTGAAAACACTATTCCTTAATAACCTTTATCACCTTATGAAACTTCAACCGACTCACCTCGCACTCAAGAAACGTCTGCTCGTGATGCTGGCAAGCATTATGGTCTGCCTCGTGCCCGCTCTGGCACAAGTTGCCCCCGGCCATATCTATCACATTGTCAGTAAAATAACGGGTAAGGCGCTGACCAACGGCGACGACGCCACCAAAGGCGGCGCACTCTCATTGGCCGCCATAGACAATACCTCGGAAGGCCAAGACTGGGCTCTCGTGCCCACCGACGAAGAGGGCGTATATGTGGTGTTCAACACGCTCAGCCAGCAGGCCATCGACTATGCGCTGGAAAGCGGTAGCACCACGCCGCTGCAATGGACCTTCGACGATACCAATGCCAACCAGCGCATCCGTTTCGCCGCCGTCGATGAGGCAGCCGGCACCTATCGCCTGCTCTATGCCGCCACCGACCTGAAAGCACTCAACGGCGACGCCGACGGCACGCTCACCGTGGGCAGCGACGTTATCTCAGACGCTTCGGTCTTCACCATCGTCGACACCGGCAAGTCGGCAGGCCGACCGGTAATGAACTGGTGCTACACCCTGACGCACAAAAACACGGGACTCGTGCTCTCCAACCGCGGCATTGCCGAAAACGACGCCTTGATTTATGGCGACACCTACGAGGCCGACAACACTTCACAAATCTGGCAGTTGATCGACTCAGAATGGGAGGGACAATACATTATATATAATAAGACCGGTCAAAAGGCCATCGACGTCGCACTGGACAACAACAACAAGACGCCGCTGCAATGGACACCTACCACGAAGAGCGTTAACCAGGCTTGTACGTTCCTGCCCGTAAGCGGCATGGAAGACACTTATAAACTGGCCTATACCAAATCCGGCACCACCTACTATCTGACAGTATCGGCCGACGGTTCGGTCAACAAGACAACCACCAACGACGCCGCGGCCTATTTCACGCTGACCTTCACCCCGACGCCTCCCGATCCACCCAAAAACAACTGGGAAGACGAGACCTTCTTTGAAGAAAACAAAGAACCGGGACACGCCGCCTATATGCCCTACCCCACCACGGCTCAGATGAAGGCCGACGCCCGCTTCGACAAGCCCTGGCTCGACCCGCAAAGCGACAATGTGATGAGCCTCAACGGCGTTTGGAAACTCAACTATGTGACCTCGCCGTCGCTACGCCCGGGCGAAGACACCTTCTGGGGCGACAATGTCGACGTGAGCGCCTGGGATACCATCAGTGTGCCCTCTTGTCTGGAAATGAAAGGCTACGGCACGCCGCTCTACATCAACGTGAACTATGCCTTTTACAATACGCCGCCCACCATCACGATGAAGAGCGGACTGACCAACTCGGTGGCCTCTTACCGCCGCACTTTCGACCTGCCCGCAGGCTGGGGCGACAAGCGCGTTTTCCTTCACTTCGACGGTATCTACAGCGCCGCCTATGTGTGGGTGAACGGCCAATATGTGGGCTACACGCAAGAGTCTAACAACGACGCCGAGTTCGACGTCACCGCCGTGGTGCGCGAAGGCGAAAACAACGTGAGCGTACAAGTCATCCGCTGGTGCGACGGCAGTTATCTCGAAGGCCAGGACATGTGGCACATGAGCGGCATCCACCGCGACGTCTATCTCTATGCTACGCCCAAGACCTTCATTCGCGATCACTACATCACCGCCACGCCCTCGACGGCCGACTTCACCAGCGGCAGCCTCAACGTGGCCGTGACGATGAACAACCGCGACAGTCAGGCCGCCAGCAAAACCGTAGTGGCTACACTGCTCTCGCCCGAGGGCAACACCGTGGCCACAAAGCAGGCCGAGTTTACCTTTGCCGACGACGAGGGTGGCGACAAAACGGCCAATCTGACCTTTGAAGGACTGACCGACCTTAAGCCCTGGAGCGCCGAAGAGCCCAACCTCTATACCGTCTGCCTCTCACAACAAAGCAACGGCGTGGAAGAACAGGCCTTCTCTACGAAATACGGTTTCAGAAACATTGAAATCAAGAGCACGGGTTCGGGCAAGAAAGTCTTTATCAACAACCAGGCCATACTCTTCAAAGGTGTCAACACCCAAGACACGCATCCCGTACACGGTCGCAGCATCGACGTGCCCACTATGCTTAAGGACGTGGAAATGATGAAGCAGGCCAACGTCAACACCGTGCGCACCAGTCACTATCCGCGCCAAGCCAAGATGTATGCCATGTTCGACTACTACGGTCTCTATTGTATGGACGAGGCCGACGTGGAATGCCACTACAGCTGGGAAGAGTCCGGCTCAGCCTGCCTCACCTTCCAGCAGTCTTGGCAAGCCCAATACGTAGACCGCACCGTGCGTATGGTGCTCCGCGACCGCAACTTCCCCTCCATTATCTTCTGGAGTCTGGGCAACGAAAGCAACTCCGGCCTTAACTTCCACGCTTCCTACGACGCCACACGTGCCCTCGACCCGCGCATCATCCACTACGAAGGTGCCACCCGCGCCAAAGATACTGCCACCGACCTCTACAGCGTGATGTATCCCAACATTGCCAACGTGGTAGACGTACAGGCCAACTATAACACTTATGGCCAGCCCTTCTTTATGTGTGAATATGCCCACGCCATGGGTAACGCCGTGGGCAACCTGCAGGAATATTGGGACGCCATTGAGTCGTCGAATTACGGCATTGGCGGTTGCATCTGGGACTGGGTAGACCAGTCAATCTACGCCGCAAGCGACATCCAGAACAATACGCTCACCGTCAACGGCTTCAACAAATACAAGAGCGGTTATGACTTCGGTGGCCCGCACCAGTTCAACTTCGTCAACAATGGCCTCATCACGGCCGACCGTGCCTGGACATCCAAGCTCACTGAGGTGAAGAAGGTGTACCAATACGTGAAGTTCACCAACTATCTGGCCAGCTCGAAGCGCGTAATGATAAAGAACGCCTACAACTTCCAGACCCTCGACAATTGCGAACTTAAATATGCAGTCTTGAAAGACGGCGAGGTGGTTGAAGAAGGCACCACGGCCCTCGAGTCGTTCACTCCCGGCATCACCCGCACCGTCACCGTTCCGTTCACCACTACGGTGGACAACACGGCCGAATACCTGCTCAATCTCGACGTGGTGTTGAAAGAAAGCACCGCCTGGGCCGAAGCCGGCTATTCGGTAGCCTCACATCAGATTAGCCTCCAGAGTCGCCCGGCACTCGCCCAACCGGCCGCCACAACCGACGCACTCACTCTGACAGAGAACACCTACAACAATGTCATAGCCAACTCCAAGGTGTCAATCACCTTCAACAAGAAGGGCGAAATCAGCACGTGGAAGTTCGGCAACACCACGGTCATCTCTTCAAGTTCAGACAGTCCGGAGTTTGCCGACTACCGCTGGGTTGAAAACGACGACCCGACAGCACCCTACTATGGTGACGGTTATGACTCAAGCAATGGTGTGGGTACCAAATCGGCCACCTTCACCTTGGCCGACGACGGCTCTTCAGCCACTGTCGTGGTGACGGCCGCCGGCACCAAGTGCCCCTACACCTTGACCTATACCATCCACAACTCGGGTATGGTGCTCGTCAAGGCCGACATGACTCCTGCCGTATCAGACCTGCGCCGCATCGGTATGGCGATGCAGTTCCCCCTCGCTTATAAAGACGTGACCTACTATGCGCGTGGCCCGTGGTCGAACTACGTAGACCGCAAGACCGGTTCTCGCCTGGGCGTCTACACCACCACGGTGAGCGATATGTTTGAAGAACTCACCAGCCCGCAGTCTTGTGGCAACCACGAAGACCTGCGCTACCTCGTGCTCAAAGATCCGACCGGCGAAAACGGCTTCAAGATTGAGACATCAGGCCAGGTAGCCTTCTCATTGCTCAACTACGACGACGCCACGTTGCGCGCCACACGCCACTGCTGGGATTTGACGGCCGGCAACAAGATCTACGCCCACTTCGACTATATGCAGCAAGGTCTGGGCAACGGTAGCTGCGGACAAAAAACAGGCGTGCTCGATACCTACAAGACGCCGTCTTCGGGCACCTGCTCTTACACGCTCCGCTTCTCGCCGCTCAATCAGATTGCCGACGGCATTGAGGCTAATCAGAAAGACGTGGACGAACTCGTCATCCGTCACGACGACAACCGCCTTGACATCAGTGGCCGCCTCGAAGCCGGCACAAGCGTGAAAGTGGTAGACGTGAGCGGCGCCGCGAAGGCCTCGACCCAAGTGGGCACGACGACCAACGCCCTCTCAGTCTCTCTGAGTGGCTGGCCCAAAGGCATCTACTTGGTCATCATCAAGAGCGCCGACGGCCAACGCGTCCACAAGTTTGTCAAATAATTCGCCCACAAGCATCATTTAGGTTTCCCATCCCATCCAATATGGGATGGGAAACTTGTTTATCATCCGGTCCACACACGATGTCGTTCACCATTCTCACCGCCGTTTACAATGCAGCGCCCTACTTGCGTCAATGTCTCGACTCGGTCATTGCGCAAGGCAGGCACGACGTTCAGCACATCTGTATTGACGACTGCTCTACCGACGGTTCTCTGCAGATTTTGCAGGAATACGCCACCCGCTTCCCTCATATACTCGTGATGCAGAAACCCTGCAACAGCGGTCAGGCCGTAGCGCGCAATTTAGGTTTGCCGCAGGCCACAGGCGACTTCATCCTTATGCTGGATGCCGACGACCATTTGGCCCCTGACGCACTCAACATACTGGACCAAGCCGCCACGTCACAACCCGAAGCCGACGCCTTGCTGGTGAAGTTGGTCTTGACCCATCCCGACGGCCGGCAAGAGGTTTATGCACAGTCTGAAGACGCCGGAGGCTGGGACGGACCCACCGCCTGCCGACTGGCTTTGGCGCACAAGATACACGGCGTCTATGCCCTGCGCCGCGAACTGCACCGGCTGTGGCCCTACGACACAAGCCTGCGCACCTACTCGGACGACACCACCTCTTACCTTCACCTGCTCCACTCACGCCGTGTGGTGCCGACCGAGGCCGTCTATTATTATCGCCAACACGCACAGTCGGCCACTCACCAGGCGGGAGCGGCACGTTTGGACTTTGTCAGAGCCAATGCATTATTAAGGGAAAAGCTGGAACAAGAGGGTGTGGACAAGACGACACTGAGCATAGCCGAGGACTACATTTGGCGCACCTATATAGGCGTAGTCCGTGAGGCGTTTACACTGCCGGACCACTTCACGCCGTCTGAACGAAAAGGAATAAAACAAACTCTGCAAACGCATTATAAGAAGATAAAGTTTTCGCGTTTGCCTTTCGCCACTTTGCGTCGGCCGGCCTATTGGCCCGTTTGGCCTTTCGGTCTGTTTTTGTTTTGGCAAAAAAGGCTTTGCCGCTTGAGCCGCCGACAGTCGGATTAAATCCCCTACATCATCAATCACGCCTCATTTTCATCAGCCTGCCGCTTCTGCTCTTCCGGCCAATTCACCAAATAAAGTCGGCCGGTGGTGCGGGTCATGGCCGTATAGAGCCAACGCAGGTAAGAAATGCCGGCCATCTCGGGCGTCACATAACCTTGGTCAACAAACACCCTTTCCCACTGCCCGCCCTGGGCCTTGTGGCACGTCACGGCATAGGCATATTTGATTTGCAAAGCGTTGTAGTAAGCATCTTCACGCACACGTTTCAACCGTTCTTTTTTGCTCGGCACGTCAGCATAGTCTGCCATCACGGCGTCGAAAAGTCGCTGCTGCTCGTCGGCTGTGAGAGAAGGCGACTCAGAACTGAGTGTGGAGAGCAACACCCGGCAGTCTATCTCTTCGTCGTCATAATCAGCAAAGCGCAAAGTGGCATCGGCAAATCTGAAGCCATACATCTCGTGAACATTGCGCAGGCGCACCACCTCGGCGGCATCGCCGTTGGCTATGAACGAGAAAAGTCCGGTGTATGGCGTTTCATCCGACTCGGGACGATGGGCCAGTTCGGTCCAATGGTAATTGTTTTTCACGGCCATCACCAGGTCGCCGCGTGTGAGTTCGTCTTCGCGGTCGAAGATGCGTGCACGTATACCATTATTATATATGTTGGCACGCTTGTTGGAACGGGTCACCACGATGGTGCCGTCCGTACCGCAATCGGCATAGGCCGAGACGAGTGCCTCGATGAGTTCGTTGCCGGGCAGATAGCGCACCTCTCCCTCACGGCTGGCCGCCACAAGAGGGAGGGCGTCAATGCCTTGCGTAATCATCTCGCGCAACCGAGTAGCCTCCACGAGAACATCCGACCCGGCCGTCTGCCGCACGACCTGAGTGAGCGAGGCCACCATAGCACGCACGCCATAAAGCCGCAAACGGTCGGCCGACAAAGCCGGACTCTCTTCTTCGCCTACTGGCGGCAACTGGGCCGTATCGCCTACAAACATCAACCGGCAGCCTTCACCCTCACTCACAAACCGTATGAGATCGGCCAGCAGTTCGCCGGTGCCGAAGGTGCCCATTCCACTGCCACCGACGGCAATCATCGAAGCCTCATCGACAATAAAAAGGGCGTGCTTGCGCTTGTTGTAGCCCAACGAGAACCGCGTACCTTCACCCTGAAAGGTCTGTTGCCGATAAATGGCCTTGTGAATGGTCATAGCCTTTTGGCCGGCATAAGCCGAAAATACTTTGGCCGCACGACCGGTGGGAGCCATCAACACCACCTCGCGGTGCAAATCGGTCAGTGTGCGCACCAAGGCACCCACCAACGAGGTCTTGCCCGTGCCGGCATAGCCACGCAACACAAACACCTCGTCGGCCTGCGGCTGCAAGATGAAACGGGCCATCTGACTTACGGCTTCAGACTGGTCGTCAGTAAATTGATGTGGAAAATGTCCGGCCAAGACCGAAACAAAGGCGCTTTCTAATGACATAATAAGGCTTATGACTCTGATTGATTTTGATACAAAATTAGGGAAATTGCCGGAAAGTGAGGTCTTGTTTTATTGATGATGACCACAGACTCGAGATAAAGGCCGCAAAGTTTTTCTTGCCATGCCTCTCACATTGCCCTAACTTTCGCCTGCGGCGCAAGTTAGGCGGCTCGGGAATGGCAACGGAAAAATTCGTGTCTCTCGCCTTGCACTAACTTTCGCCTGCGGCGCAAGTTAGGCGGCGGCTCGGGAATGTCAAT
>JBJFGJ010000181.1:0-9856 GCA_051892575.1 Alloprevotella sp.
GCCAATACGTCAAGCCCTACCGCAAATACTTGGCAGGCTCGCTCTTCTTCAACCTGCTTTCGGCGTTGCTCAACGTCTTTTCGTTTATGACGTTGATACCGATGCTCAACCTGCTTTTCAAGGTAGACAACAACGTCTATCAGTTCATTGCATGGGATGCTGCCGACGTGTCGATGAAAGACATTGTCATCAACAACATGTATTATTTCACGCAGCAGATTGTGGCCGACTATGGTGCGGCGATGGCGCTATTGCTCATCGGTCTGTTTCTCATCACCGCCACCCTTCTCAAGACCTCTTGTTATTTTGCCTCGGCGGCTATGCTCGTGCCTATGCGTACGGGCATTGTGCGCGATTTGCGCTCCAACATTTACCACAAAATCACCCGCCTGCCGCTGAGTTTCTTTTCAGACGAAAGAAAGGGTGACATCATTGCGAGAATGAGCGGCGACGTCAACGAAATAGAAAACAGTATCACCGGATCGCTCGAGATGCTGATTAAAAATCCCATTCTGCTCGTCTGCTATTTTGGCGTGCTGATTTATATCAGTTGGCAGCTCACCCTCTTCACTATCATTGTTTTGCCACTTATGGGTTGGATAATGGGGCGCATAGGCCGCAAACTCAAGCGTCAGAGCCTCGACGCCCAAAACAAGTGGAGCGAAACCATGTCGCAACTCGAAGAGACCCTCGGCGGTATGCGCATCATCAAGGCCTTCACGGCAGAAAAGAAGATGAACGACCGTTTCGACAAGAGCACCGACGACTTCCGCAAGGCTACCGGACGGGTGGCTGTGCGACAGGCTTCGGCTCATCCCGTGAGCGAGTTTCTCGGCACCTGCCTCATTGTGCTTGTGTTGTGGTATGGCGGCACGTTGATTTTCTCCGACCATCCGCCTGTAGACGCTCCGACCTTCATTTTTTATATGGTCATCCTCTACAGCATCATCCAGCCCCTCAAAGACCTCTCCAAAGCCACCTACAGTATACCTAAAGGTATGGCCTCGGTGGAGCGTGTGGGCAAGATACTCGATGCCGACAATCCCATCAAGGAACCGGCCATGCCGCGCAGCATCAAACAGCTCAAAGACAAGATTGAGTTCCGCCACGTCTCTTTCAGTTATCACGGTGGCGACGGACCGAAGGTGATAGACGACGTGAATCTCACCGTGAAGCGTGGTCAGACCATAGCCATTGTGGGACAGAGCGGTTCGGGCAAATCCACACTCGTCGACCTCCTTCCGCGCTATCACGATGTGGGCGAAGGCGAAATACTGCTTGACGGCATCGACGTGCGCGAACTCAAACTGAGCGATTTGCGCGCACTCATTGGCAATGTCAATCAAGAGGCCATTCTCTTCAACGACACCTTCTTCAACAACATTGCCTTCGGCGTGGAAGGCGCCACGATGGAGCAGGTAGTAGAAGCAGCCAAGATTGCCAACGCCCACGACTTCATCATCGAGAGTGAGCACGGCTACGACACCAAAGTGGGCGACCGCGGTTGCCGGCTCTCAGGCGGACAGCGCCAACGCATCTCCATAGCCAGGGCCATACTCAAAAACCCCGACATCCTCATTCTCGACGAAGCCACTTCGGCTCTCGACACCGAGAGTGAGCGACTCGTGCAGCAAGCCCTTGAGCACCTTATGAAAACCCGCACCACCATTGCCATTGCCCACCGCCTGTCGACCATCAAGAATGCCGACGAGATTTGTGTGCTCTATGAAGGCCGCATCGTGGAGCGTGGCACACACGACGAACTCCTCGCCAAAGGCGGCTATTATAAACGTCTCAACGACATGCAACAACTCTGAAAAACACTATGGACGGTTTTGAAAGTTTTGAAAACAAATTGCTTGCCTCCGGAAGCGAGCCACGTCGCATTGCCGTGGTATGTGGGTCCGACGAGTCTACCATTCTGGCTACGGTCAGAGCCGTAGAGCGCCGTCTGGCCACCGTCATCTTTGTGGGCGCCACCGAGGCTGTCCGTCAGGCTTTGGGCGAGAATGTGTCTCAGCCCGGCATAAGTCTGGTTGAGGCTTCCGACGACAGAGAGGCCGCGCGTCTGGCCGTTTCGCTTATCCGTGAGGGCCGGGCCGACGTGTTGATGAAAGGCCTTGTCGAAACTCCCGTTTTGCTCCAGGCTGTGCTCGACAAGCAGCAGGGATTGTTGCCTGCAGGTGCCGTGCTCACCCATGTGGCCGTGTCTGTATGGCCGGGCTACGACAAACCTTTGGTCTATTCTGATGTCGCCGTCATCCCTTATCCCACTCCCCTACAGCGTCGTGCACAAATAGACGCGCTTGTGACCGTATGCCGGTCGCTTGGCGTGTCAGAGCCCCGCATAGCCTTGGTGCATTGTGCAGAGCACGTGAGCGACAAATTTCCTCATACGCTCGACTATGCCGACATTGTCCGTGAGTCTGAAAACGGCCGTTGGCCCGGTGTCGTCATCGACGGACCGCTCGATCTGCGCACCGCCATCGACCCCGAAGCCCTTCGCGTCAAAGGCATCAATTCGCCGCTTCAGGGGCGTGCCGATGCTTTGGTTTTTCCCGACATATTGGCCGGCAATGTCTTCTACAAATCCATGACCTTCCTTGTACACAGTGCCACGGCAGGTATGCTGATGGGTGCCTCTTGTCCCGTCATCCTTTCGTCGCGTGGCGACAATGCCGAGACCAAATACGACAGCATGCTTCTGGCCTGTCTCTCCCAATCTTGATTGTCTATGCAAATACTTGTCATCAATCCCGGTTCCACGTCGACCAAGATAGCCGTCTACGAAGACGAGCAGCCCGTGCTCTTGCGCAGCCTTCACCACACCTACGAAGAGTTGGCCCGGTTTGAAAATATCGTCGACCAGCGTGAGTTTCGCCGCGACATTGTCATCAGCGAACTCCAACGGCTTGGCGTCAAACCCCATTTTGATGCCGTCATCGGACGGGGAGGCTTGGCCAAACCGGTGAGTGGCGGTGTCTATGTGGTCAACACCCAAATGTGCCACGATATGTATTATGCCACCCGTCAACACGTGGCTAATCTGGGCTGCATCATTGCCTACGAGATAGCTGCCAAGATGGGTGGATGTCCGGCCTTCATTGCCGACCCCGTGGTGGTTGACGAGATGGACGACGTAGCGCGCATCAGCGGTTCGCCCCTTATGCCGCGCGTACCTGTCTGGCACGCCCTCAACCAGCGCGCCATTGGCCGACGTTTTGCCAGGGAGAATGGATTGAAATACGAAAAACTCAACCTCATCATCTGCCATATGGGTGGCGGCATCTCCATTGCAGCCCACAAACACGGCCGGGCCGTCGACGCCAACAACGGACTTGACGGTGAAGGACCCTTCTCGCCAGAACGTGCCGGTTCACTCCCTCCAGCCGACCTCATACGGCTTTGTTACAGTGGGCGTTACACTTGCGACGAACTTTTGCGCCGTATCTCGGGTAATGCCGGACTGGCCGCCCATCTCGGCACCACCGACGTCAAGCAAATCATTCAGAATATCGAAGCAGGTGACAGTCAGGCTGAGCTCCTCATCAACGCCATGATATACCACACGGCCAAATGGATAGCCAGTATGGGGGCCGTATTCTTCGGCAGGGTAGATGCCATACTCCTCACCGGCGGTATGGCCCGCTCCGAATACATCACCTCGCGTCTCTGTGAACGCATCAGCTATTTGGCCCCTGTCCATCTCTATCCCGGTGAAGACGAGATGGAAGCCTTGGCACTCAATGCTCTCGCCGTCTTGCGTGGACAGCGCGAGGCCAAACAATACGTATGACCTATGACCACACGCCGCAAACTCACTGTTGAAGAGCTTCACCGCCTTGATGTCGACACCTTTCGGCGTGTCGACAAGTTGCCCATAGTTGTCGTGCTCGACAATGTGCGCAGCCTGCACAATGTGGGTTCCATCTTTCGCACGGCCGACGCTTTCGGTCTCTCCGGTCTGTGTCTCTGCGGCATCACGGCTACGCCGCCTTCTGCAGAAATCCACAAGACGGCTCTTGGCGCCGAAGACAGCGTGGCTTGGCGTTATTTCGACCATACAGCCGATGCCGTGGCGCAGCTACGGCGTGAAGGCTACGAAATAGTCTGTCTTGAACAAGTGGAAGAAAGCATAAGTCTCGCCCGCTGGAGTGCCACGCAGGGAGGACGCTATGCCCTTGTGGTGGGCCACGAAGTCAAAGGTGTGGACCAAGCCGTGGTAGACCTTTGCGACAGCGCCATCGAGATACCCCAATACGGCACCAAACATTCGCTCAACGTCTCCGTGGCCACCGGCGTTTGCCTTTGGGAAATGCAGCGGCAGCTGCGGGAGAAGTGACCGGTGGGACAGAAATGGGAAAAGAAAAACGGGGATAAGGCAATGATTATCATTGTTCTTATCCCCGTAAGTATTTGACGGAATGAGAAAAAAAGAGCCTTCAGCGCTTATTTCTTACCAAAGAAGTCTTCGGGTTTGATTTTGGAGATGTTGTCGCGCATGGAAGTGTCGCTCTTCAGATTTTCCAAGCGATAGAAATCCATAGCCCCAAGATTGCCGTCTTTGAGGGCCTGAGCCAATGCTTTGGGTACTTCGGCCTCGGCCAAAATCACTTCGGCACGGGCTTCTTGTGCACGGGCCTTCATCTCTTGCTCCAAGGCAATGGCCATTGACCGACGCTCTTCGGCCTTGGCTTGGGCAATGTTTTTGTCGGCCTCGGCCTGGTCCATCTGAAGGGTGGCTCCGATGTTTTTACCCACGTCGATGTCGGCAATGTCGATGGAGAGGATTTCGTAGGCAGTGCCGGCATCAAGGCCTTTGCGGAGCACGAGTTTGGAGATGCTGTCGGGATTTTCAAGCACTTTCTCGTGCGACTCGGCCGAACCGATGCTCGACACGATGCCTTCGCCCACACGGGCCAAAATGGTGTCTTCGCCGGCACCGCCCACAAGCTGGTGGATGTTGGCACGCACGGTGACACGGGCTTTGGCGATGAGTTGGATGCCGTTTTTGGCCACGGCCCCAACGGGAGGTGTGTCGATGACTTTGGGATTGACGGAGGTCTGTACGGCTTCAAAGACGTCGCGACCGGCAAGGTCTATGGCCGTGGCTTTTTCAAACGAAAGGTCTATGCCGGCTTTTGAGGCTGAAACAAGGGCGTGAACCACACGCTGCACGTGGCCGCCGGTCATATAGTGGGCCTCGAGGTTGTCGCGGGTGATTTGGCTCAGTCCGGCCTTATGGGCTTCGATGAGGCTGGGCACAATCACGCCGGGCGGCACGTTGCGGATGCGCATCAGGAAGAGTTGGATGAGCGAAATCTTCACTCCTGAGACTTTGGCCGAAAGCCAGAGAAAGAAGGGTACGAAGTGGAAAAACACACTCAGCACCACGATGACGCCAATGGCGATGACGACGGGAATGTAAGGAGTTGCCATGGTTATAAGGTTTAGGGTTTGAAAAATGAGTCTAAGAGAAAATGAGACTGAGAGTTATGGCGTGTCATTTGAATTTTCTTCCTCTGAAAAGGATGCCCAGCCTACCGGTGAAGGCTCCGAATATGCGGCGCCATTGTCCGTGGCTCAGGTTGAGCCAAAACTCTTCGAGGCTGCGGCCGAATTTAATCATAGGGTGACGCCAAGCCATGATGCGGTAGACGCGTTGACGATAGGCCACATGGTCTGTGACGTGGAGGGGATGACGAAGCGGAAAATCGAGAGTGTGACGGCCCATGGTGAAGATGCGGCGGTAGCCACGCGGTATGGTCGAGAGGCTGCCGGCAAAGTGGGTGGAGTCGTCACTCACGCCGATATTGGTGATCATATTGACACGAGGCACTATGGCCAATTGACCCTGAAGCAGCAAAGCTGCGTGGAAAATGGTTTCGTAAAACTCCTTCCCCGATGCCTTGTGGGCCCGGCACATAGGCAGAAAGTCTTTGCGCAACTTTCGTTCGCGGGTTAGTGCCTCTATACGGGCCACGGCCTGAGGGTCGTCGAGCCAAGCGTAGTCGGCTTGCCATTTGTCGAAAACTCTTCGCCACGAGGCCCAGCCCCAGATGCTGAAGTTGGTGGTGAAGAAATAGTCGTCTGAGCCGATGTCGGTGGTCTTTTCGTCGACGTTGAGGCCGGCAATCATACCGATGCGCTCGTCGTCGGCATAGCGCTCGAGCATTTCGGCACAAAAGGGGATAAACGACGGGGAGATGACGTCGTCGTCTTCGAGCACGATGACACGGTCGGACAGTGAGAAGGCCCAACGCTGTGCCAGATATTCAGAAGGGTCGCAACCCCGGTTGACGGTTTGATAGTTGGTCTTTACCTCGCACTGCCAGTCGACGTGACTCACCACCTCCCGACAAGCCTTGATGCCCGGCAAGTCGGCTTCGCCTCGCGGTCCGTCCTGGTAGAGAAACAGACGTGAGGGTCGCGACTGCCGCACAGACTCAAACACTCGACTCAGGGGTTGGGGTCTGTTGAAGAACAAAATCAAGACGGCGGCGTCGGTTTTGAAAGGAGGAAGCGAGGAAGTCATAATGTAGAATTTGAGTCGAAGAAACGATGAGTTTGAGCGGCGAAGTAGCCCTTACAGGGTTTGCTTGGCCGCTCAAGACCATCAGTCTCTTAGTTTTGGCATATAAAACACGGCGTGGCCGTGGCGTTTGTCTTCGGGTGGCAGACTCATATAGTCACGGTAGAGGTCTCGGAGATAGGCGTCGGGATTGGCGGGAGCACTGAATTTTTCGCCCTCGAATGTGATGTCGCATACGGGGAAAACGCTGTCGGTGCGGTGTGTGATGCCGTAGCCGTTGTTGTTGAGCGTATTGCAGATGTATTCGCCACGGCGACGAAGGAGACAGGCCGTGTGCCAGCAGAGACTGAGCAGGGCGCGCTTGGTGCCGAAATAAAACAGTTCGGCCACCGACCGCCAAGAGTAGACATGCCGGGCGAGCAAGACGGCATTGGCTTTGTTGTAGCCTCCGGCTACACGCTTGACAAAACCGCGTGAGACTGAGGGATAGTCTATCATCGGGAAGATGTCGACAAACACGCCTTTGGCGTAGTCGAGACTGAAATCGTCGTCGTATTCCACAAAAAACGAGTTGACGTCGCGCACCTTATAGATGGGCATACGCAGGTTTTTGTCGGTCTCGGGCGACTGTATGACGAGTCCCTCGGGCAAGTCGCTCCGGCAGGCTTCGACAAACCGGGGCAGGTCTTCGCGGCGCATGGCGATGTCGATGTCGTCGTCCCAGGGGATGAAGCCGCCATGGCGCACGGCGCCGAGCAGGGTGCCGCCATCAAGCCAGTAGACAATGTCGTGCCGGCGGCAGATGCGGTCTATTTCGCGCAAGATGGCAAGCTCTTTGAGTTGCAGTGCGCGGCGTTGGTTTTCGAGATATTGCTCAAGGGGTGTGGGCATATTTTTCGTTTGGGTGAAGACTTTTTTATGATTGTCCGCCTCGTCTCACGTCGATGACTTGTCCCGTATAGTCGGTGAGCAGGGTGGCGACGGTAGCTTCGGCCACTGTTTCAGACTTGAGGAGGGTGTCGTCGGGCTCGGTGCCGAAGTTTTTCACACGCATCGGTGTCTTGGTGCGTTCGGGGTTGATGCAGTTCACGGCAATGCCGTCGGCGTCCCATTCTTGGGCAATGGCCTGTACGAAATTTACGATGGCGGCTTTGGTCGAGGAATAGATGCTGTAGAAGGCCCGTCCTCTTGTGTAGCTGCTGGAAGTGAAGAAGATGAGTTTGCCCCCGCTTCGTGCCAGATGGTCGTGGGCGGCCAAAGCCACATTGACCACGCCGAGATAGTTGGTGTCGATGGCCCGTCGGATGGTGTCGTAGTCCATCGTGGCCAGCGGTTCTTTGTTGAGCACGCCGGCAGTGTTGATGACGAAGTCGATGCGGCCTTCTTTTTCAGCCACTTCGCCGATGGCTCGGCTCACGTCGTCCATTCGGCTCACGTCGGTATGGGTGAGGCTGCGCGAGAAGGTGTGGACCCGGCAACCGGCAGTCTGGAGCAGCCGGGCCGTGTCGAGTCCGATGCCGTAGCTGCCACCGAAGATGACGGCCACTTTGCCGGCCAGGCGGTCGGGCTCGGGCTTGATGCCGCCCTGCATTTCAAGGCCGCGCAGCTGGAAGAGTTTGTCGAGCAGATAGGTGTCTTCTTTATAAGTGAGCTTCATGTTGCTCTCTTCGCCTTTGACCAGAAAGACGGGCACTTCGGGCATATATTTCACCACCACGCCGCAGTCGTCGGTCACCTTGAAGGCCGGGTCTTTGAGTGCTCTCCTGTAGGCTTCGGCAATGACGGAGAGTCGGAAAGCCTGCGGTGTCTGTCCGCGTTGCAGGCGTGAGCGGTCGGGGATGGCGGCAATGTGGTCGCCTTCGGCCTCGATGATGGTGTCGACGGCCGGCAGGGTGACGTCGATGGCTTCGTGGGTTTTGAGCGCTTCACAAACGTCGTCGATGATGCGTCCGGAAACCAGCGGTCTGACGGCGTCGTGGAAGAGCAGGTTCACCTCTTCGCCCTCATAGGCACGGATGGCCGAGAGACTGGAGTCGTAGCGCTCGCGGCCGCCGGCGAGGATTTTCTTCACCTTTTTCCATCCGCTGCGCACGACGATGTTTTCCACCTCCGACACGTAGAAGGGGTTTGACACGATGGCAATCTCGTCGATGTGGGCATTGCGCTCGAAGGCGTCGACGGTGTGTTCGATGACGGTTTTGCCGGCCACTTTGAAGAATTGTTTCGGTGTGCTCAGTCCCAGGCGGCTGCCGATGCCACCAGCCAGCACGACGGCAATGTTTTTGATCATAGCGGAAAGGGAGGAGTGTGTGTCTTGTTGTTTATTGTTTTTCGAGTTTGAAGAGGTCGCAGCCATAGGCCGAGATGAAGGGATAGAAGAAGCCTCGGATGCGTCCCTTGAGCCCTGTGGGGTTGCCCGGATAGACGCGGTCGTAGTGTCGGCCGCAGATGGCGCAGAGCCTTAGGGTGGAGAAGATGTTTTTCTTCGTCATCAACCGGGCCATTTGTGCCGGAAGGGGCTGTCGGTCGGCGTCGATGTGGTCGGCCAGATAGCGGTAGAGGCGGTTGAAGTTTTGTCGTTTCTGCAAATGCCGGCGATGGAAATAGCCCAAGAGATAGGGTTGCCACGTGGGGTGGTCGGCCGGCTCCCAGCGACCGCGTTTTTTCACCCTTGTCGTGGCCGACCCGACATAGTGCCGGTGCCAGTTGAGCGGTTCGTCCACCCGTCGTATGCCGCGGCCCATGAGAGCGTGAAACGAAATCCACCAGTCGTAATAAATCATATAGTCCCAGTGTTTGATGCCGTGAAGGAAGTCTCGTCGCATCAGCATCGTGTGACCCGGCATGCCGCTGTAGAAGAGGATGTGCTCGAAGTCGGTGCGTGGCTTGACGAGAATGTGGAGCGGCTCTGTGTATTCGGGGTCGGTGTAGTATGACGAAATGCAGAGGTCGGCTTCGCCGATGGTCTCCATTTGTCGGCGTATTTTTTGTGGAAACCAAATGTCGTCCTGGTCGCACAGGGCGATGTATTCGCCTTCGGCCTTGAGGGCTGCCGAGTGGAAATTGCGGTTGAAGCCCAGACATTTTTCGTTGAATACCAAGCGGATGAGGCTGTGTCGGGCGGCATAGTCTTGGAGCAGTTCGCGTGTGCCGTCTGTCGACCCGTCGTCTTGGATGATGATTTCATAGAGTGGATAGTCTTGTGCGAGCACTGAGTCGAGCTGTTCGCGCAAGAAATTTATGCCGTTGTAAGTGCATATTACCACCGACACTTTCACGCTCTGTTTGTATGACGCTGTCATGGCCTGTTAGTTTTTCTCCCCC
>JBJFGJ010000182.1:0-9721 GCA_051892575.1 Alloprevotella sp.
CACGACGTGGAGCGCGACGCCATGCGCCGTTGCATCCTCGACGAAGGCAAGCGTCTCGACGGCCGTGCCACCACTGATATCCGTCCCATCTGGTGTGAAGTAGACCCCCTGCCCGGACCTCACGGCTCGGCCATCTTCACCCGTGGCGAAACGCAGAGCCTCTCCACCTGTACGCTCGGCACCAAGCTCGACGAAAAACTCGTGGACGACGTGCTCGACAAGAGCTATATGCGTTTCCTCCTCCACTACAACTTCCCGCCCTTCTCCACCGGCGAAGCCAAGGCCCAGCGCGGCGTAGGTCGTCGTGAGATTGGTCACGGTCACTTGGCATGGCGTGCCCTCAAGGGTCAGATCCCTGCCGACTATCCCTATACCGTACGCGTGGTGAGCGACATCCTCGAGAGCAACGGTTCCAGCTCAATGGCCACCGTCTGCGCCGGCACGCTCGCCCTGATGGATGCCGGTGTGCCCATCGCAGCACCCGTCAGCGGCATCGCTATGGGTCTCATCAAAAATCCCGGTGAAGACAAATACGCCGTCCTCTCCGACATCCTCGGCGACGAAGACCACCTCGGCGACATGGACTTCAAGACCACCGGTACGCTCAAAGGCCTCACCGCCACCCAGATGGACATCAAGTGCGACGGTCTCTCTTACGAAATCCTCGAAAAGGCTCTTATGCAGGCCAAGCAGGGACGTGAGCACATCCTTGGCAAAATCACCGAGACTATGGCCGCTCCCCGTCCCGAACTCAAGCCCCATGTGCCCCGCATCGAAGCCTTCACCATTCCCAAAGAGTTCATCGGTGCCGTCATTGGCCCGGGTGGAAAAATCATCCAGGGCATTCAGGAAGACACCGGTGCCACCGTCACCATCGACGAAGAAGACGGTGTGGGCAAGGTTCAGGTCAGCGGTGCCAACAAAGACATCATCGATGCCGCTGTGGCCAAGATCCGTGCCATTGTGGCCATCCCCGAAGTGGGCGAAGTCTACGACGCCAAAGTCATCAGCATCATGCCTTATGGTTGCTTCGTAGAGTTCATGCCGGGCAAGGAAGGCTTGCTCCACATCAGCGAAATCGCCTGGAAGCGCCTTGAGACAGTCGAAGAGGCCGGCCTCAAAGAAGGCGATATGATTACGGTCAAGTTGCTCGAGATTGACGAGAAGACCGGCAAGTTCCGTCTCTCCCACCGCGTGCTCGAAGAGAAGCCCGAAGGTTGGGAAGACCGTCCTGCCCGCCGTCCCCGTCGTGAGGGCGAAGGCCGCGGTCCCCGCCGCGAGCGTCGCGACTAATCGCAATCTCAATCCATAAATACCCCACGGGCGCCACCATCCATAGCGATGAGTGGCGCCCGTGTCGTTGTTGGGGTGGGGGAATGTATGGTAATGCTTAATGTTGCAAACACCATTCATATACCGGTCTGACTGCAATGTGAAGGCCGTCTTTTTCGATGTCAAAAGACTCATGGTCTGTCAACAGAAGCAGGTTGTCGCAACGGGTTATTCTGTGGGCCAACAACAAGCCGTTCAATTCGCGCTTGAGTGTTTTTTCTGACGAGATGTCGTAGCAGACCTGTATGGCTTGTACGACCGTATTGCCTTCGCAAACCATGAAGTCACATTCACCTTGGCGGTTTTTCAGATAATACACGTCCCGTGCTTGTGGTTTGCATTGGCGGACAAGTTGGATGAGCACAATCGTTTCGAGTCGCCATCTCAAGTTCTCGCCTGCAAAGGCATTCTCTCTTCTGTTCATCATCGCCACGTCCACGGCATACACTTTTTCTTGCGTAATCCTGATTTTGCTCTTGGTGTCATATTTGTTTATTCCGATGAGCAGATGGGCCTGTTTGAGGTAAGTGATATAATTCTTGACGGTGTGCTCAGACTTGATGTGAAATGTGGTGGCTATGTCTGAGGTCACCACGACGGCCGGCGAGCTGTTCAGCAGGTGCCCGGCCAGTTGTTCAAAGGCAGTTTTATAAGAAATCTTATAGCGTTGCTCGATGTCTCTTTTCAAGATGTTGTCCACCAGGTCCTTGATGTAGGTGTGCTTGTCGTTGATTTGAAACAGTTCGGGGAAACCTCCTTCTTGCATATACTCGTCAAAGGCGGCACGTCGGAACCCTTCGGCTTGGGTGGCTTTCTTCTCGGTGTCAATGCCTTTTATGGCACTGTACTCGGCAAAAGAAAACGGGTAGAGATGAATTTCCTTGGCGCGTCCGGCCAAGTGTGTGGCCAACTCACTGCTGAGCAATTTGGCGTTTGAACCGGTGATGATGACGTGGATTTTCTTTCGCAGCAGTCGGTTGACAAACAGGTGCCAGCCCTCCACATTCTGTATTTCGTCAAAAATGAGATAATCGAAATGACCATAAATCTTATAGAGCACCTCAAGCACGTCGTTCAGTTGAGTGTCGTTGATGCGGGTAAGCCGTTCGTCGTCGAAGTCAACATAGGCGTAGGACACTCCGGCATTTTCCAGACATTGGAAGCAGAGGGTGGATTTACCGCTTCTTCTTACACCGATGACGACTTGTGCCTGCGGGCTATTGAGGTCGATTTGTCGCTCTTCGTGCCGGTGGCAGAGACGCTCTTCTCGTCTTGCCTCCAGCTCTTCTTGTTGGTCTGTGAGTATTGTTTCAAGCGTCCGCTTGTCTATTGTCGTGTGCTGATTTATTGGTGAGGCCATGATTATGAGTGGTTTATTTCAACTGCATAGATACTCAAGAATCTTCTAAAACGCACTATTTTACATAAAAATCATCCTCCAGACTGCGTTATTTTACATGTTTTGCCCCTCTCAGACTGCAATATTTTACATGTTTTGGTGGACTCGGACTGCAATAAATGACAGAAATATGCCTGGTGCAATGATTATGCTTATTACAAAAATCCCGAAGCAGGCGTCCAGTTGCCTACCTCGGGATAAATGCAAAACCAAAACCGTTACTGCTTAACATTTTAGCACGTCTTTGATGGAGTAAATGCGGCTTAATGCTTCAAATGAGAAATATTGGTCGTCCATAATCATATAGTCTTCGCGTTGGGCTTTTGAGAGTTTCTTGATGTCAGGAAACATAGAGACCGGCACGAGGACCACACGGCCATCTGTGAGAAAGATACCCATCATACCACGCTTGATTGAGAAGTCAAGCTTTTTGATGCCCAATGTTGTGTCTTTGTATTTGCACATAGTGAAACCTCCATTATTAAAGTTTCGATATTCTGATCTTTTTCCCGGCAAACACATCGTCTATGCGCTGATTGAGGAGTTCCCAGTGTTGGTCAATGGCTTTCAGAATGATTGCTTCGTCGTCAGAAGAGAGTTCCGACCAAGCAATCTCGATTTTCTTTTGACCGCCTTCTTCAATCCAAATTTTGGCGACTGTGTTGCCACGATGTGCTTTCTTGCTGCCACGCTTGATAACGTGGATGTGTCGTCTGTTTTCATTGATATCTGCAGGAAACACAGATAATATGAAGCATAAGAGGATAGCCAGTTTGCCCATCGTCATTCAATTAACGGTGTAAAATTACGGCAAAATCCATAACATTCCAAACGCTTTCGGTTAAACAATCCTTTTCTCACGCTGATGGGCAATATAACTAATGTACGGTTTTGTCTGGATATGCACACTTTCCCCGTCCGACTCTACATCCCCAAACCATCGATGAAATCGGCCTTTTTGGCTTTCCCGTGTAGAGTTGTAGTGTTTTTGCCGACCTTGAGAAGACGTATGGGCGAAGGGGATAAAGGGCCGTCGGTCTCGCTTTGAGGCGCGTTTTACGTCTGATGTCCGACCAACGACGGCGGCGTGGCTTTCGTATTTCCGTGGTTTTTATGTACATTTGCACATTCAAAAGCTATGAAACGCAAAATTCTCTTCATTCTCACTGCATTTGTTGCATTTTTGTCATTGTCGGCACAGACGGCTGCGCCCACGATGACCATCGTTACGGCCGATGGCACCGAGAGCGAAGAAACCGCCTATGAGGGTTCGGCGCCGCTCAAGGCCTACTTCAAAGCCAATCCGCAAGACGTGGGCGACTACACACCGCTCTATGAGTGGCGCATACGCCGCACCGCAGACACCTCGCCCTTCCTCATCCGCTACGACGAAGACATCGACTATGAATTTACCGAAAGTGGCGCGTTTGTCATCGAACTGAACATCTCGTTCGTCCAAGGCACCGACACGCTCGAATTTGTGATGGACAGCCCGTTCACCGTCAACGTGAGCGAGTCGCAACTCGAGTTTCCCAACGCTTTCACGCCCAACGGCGACGGCATCAACGACATCTTCAAGGCCAAAGAGGGCTATAAGAGCATTGTCTCGTTCGAGGCCGCCGTGTTCAGCCGGTGGGGCAAGAAACTCTACGAGTGGCGCGACCTCGACGGCGGATGGGACGGCCGGAGCGGTGGGCACGACGTGCCCGACGGCGCCTACTATCTTGTGGTGAAAGCCCGGGGTGCCGACGGCCGCAACTATAACATCAAGAAGGTCATCAACATTCTTCGAGGCTATACCGAAGAGGGCAGCACCGGCGACATCTGACGGCCGGCGATATGCTCCACACGACTTTACTTCAGCAAACCACACCAACACAAAAGGTTTTGACTCAACATCGGCAACCCGCCGACGCCCGGGCCGCAGAGGCCCAAAGGGTGGAGGAGGGGAAAATAGAAATATACGGCGCCCGCGTTCACAATCTCAAAAATGTGGACGTGGTTTTGCCGCGTCATAGTCTCTCGGTCATCACCGGCTTGAGCGGTTCGGGCAAGAGTTCACTGGCTTTCGACACCCTCTATGCCGAAGGCCAGCGCCGCTACATTGAGACCTTCTCAGCCTATGCCCGCAACTTCCTCGACCATATCGAGCGGCCCGATGTCGACAAAATCACCGGCCTCAGCCCCGTCATCAGCATCGAGCAGAAGACCACCTCAAAAAATCCACGTTCCACCGTGGGCACGGTCACCGAAATCTATGACTTCCTACGTCTGCTCTTTGCCCGTGCCGGTACGGCCTACAGCTATCTCACCGGGCAGCCTATGGTGAAATACACCGAGGAGCAAATCATCAGCCTCATTATGGAGCGCCATGGCGGCCACAAAGTCTACATCCTGGCTCCGATGGTGCGCACCCGCAAAGGCCACTACCGCGAACTCTTCGAGAGTCTCCGCCGCAAAGGCTACCTCACCGCCCGTGTCGACGGCAAGCTTTGCGACATTATGCCGGGCATGAAAGTCAACCGCTACCAAAATCACGACATCGAGGTGGTCATCGACAAGTTGCTCGTCCGCGACCAAGACGCCGACCGTTTGCGCCGCAGTGTCTCTCTGGCACTGAGTCAGGGTGGGGGACTGGTCATGCTGCTCGACGCCACGCTGGCCGACGAAAACCCCATGCCCGACGGCACCACGCCCAAAGAGGCCTTGAGTTTCTTCTCCAAAAATCTCATGGACCCCGTCAGTGGGCTTTCCTATAACGAACCGGCACCCCACAACTTCTCGTTCAACTCCGTCAAGGGTGCCTGTCCCAAATGCCGCGGCATCGGCACCATCACCGAGGTAGACCGCACCAAGGTGCTCCTGCCCGACCACAGCGTGCGTCAAGGCGGCATCGTGCCTTTGGGCAAATACCGCAGCGCATTGATATTCTGGCAAATCGCCGTTGTGCTGGAGCAATACGGTTGCAACCTCGACACGCCCATTGCCGACATTCCCGAAGAGGCCCTCGATGCCATCTTCAACGGCTTGCCCGAGCGTATGCGCATACCGGCCTCTGTGGCGCATACCACCGACGACTATTTTGTCGAGTTCAACGGCTTGGCCGACTACATCCTCAGCATGGCCGACGATGACATGTCGGCAGCCTCACGCCGCTGGGTCGAGCAGTTCTCTTTTGAGGCCGAATGTCCCGTTTGTCATGGGGCCCGTCTCAATCGCGAAGCCCTGGCCTATCGTTTTGGCGGTCACAACATCCACGAGCTGGCCTCGATGGAAATCTCTGCGCTCTATGATTGGGCCTGTGGGGTGGAAGAAGACCTCGAACCCAAGCAGCGCACCATTGCCGACGAGATTTTGAAAGAAATCCGCACCCGCCTCAAATTCCTGCTCGATGTCGGTCTGGGCTATCTGTCGCTTTCGCGCTCCACCATGTCGCTTTCGGGCGGCGAGAGCCAGCGCATCCGTCTGGCCACACAGATTGGGTCGCAACTCATCAATGTGCTCTATATTCTCGACGAGCCCAGCATCGGTCTGCACCAGCGCGACAACGAGCGGCTCATCAATTCGCTCAAGGCCCTGCGCGATGTGGGCAACACCGTCGTCGTCGTCGAGCACGACAAAGACATGATGCTCGCCTCCGACTATATCGTCGACATCGGTCCCCATGCCGGCCGTTTGGGCGGCGAAGTGGTCTTTGCCGGCACCCCGGCCGAAATGATGCAGAGCCACACCCTCACGGCCGACTATCTCTCCGGTGTCAAAACCGTGGGCTATAGTCTGCCCCGGCGTACGGGCAACGGCCATGTGTTGCGGCTCGAAGGTGCTCAGGGCAACAACCTCAAGTCGGTCGACGTAGACTTCCCCTTGGGCACATTCATCTGCGTCACCGGCGTGTCGGGCAGTGGCAAGTCCACCCTCATCAACGACACCCTCCTGCCCATCCTTTCCCAGAAGTTCTATCGCTCTTTGCGTGCTCCTCTGCCTTATGAGGCATTGCATGGCATTGAGCATCTCGATAAGGTCGTGGCTGTAGACCAGAGTCCCATTGGCCGCACGCCACGCTCCAATCCCGCCACCTACACCGGCGTCTTCACCGACATCCGTGCCCTTTTCGTCGAGCTCCCCGAGGCCAAGATTCGCGGTTACAAGCCCGGTCGCTTCTCGTTCAATGTCAAGGGCGGCCGCTGTGAGACCTGCAAGGGCAACGGTCTGAAAACCATCGAGATGAATTTCCTTCCCGACGTCTATGTGCCTTGTGAGTCTTGCCATGGCAAGCGCTACAACCACGAGACCCTCGAGGTGCGCTACAAAGGTAAAAGCATTGCCGACGTGCTCGACATGACCATCAACCGCGCCGTGGAATTTTTTGCCAATGTGCCTGCCATACTCAATAAGATAAAGGTGCTCCAAGACGTCGGCCTGGGCTACATCAAGCTCGGCCAGTCGTCCACCACCCTCTCGGGCGGCGAAAGCCAGCGTGTCAAGTTGGCCACCGAACTGTCCAAGCGCGACACCGGCCGCACGCTTTATATTCTCGACGAACCCACCACCGGTCTGCATTTTGAAGACATCCGTGTGTTGCTCGGTGTGCTCAACCGCCTCGTGGAGCGCGGCAACACCGTAGTGGTCATCGAGCACAATCTCGACATCATCATGGCTGCCGACCACATCATCGACATGGGGCCCGAAGGCGGTCGTGCCGGCGGTCAGGTTGTCGTCACCGGCACACCCGAACAAGTTGCCGCCGCCGGCCGTGGCCATACAGCCCCCTTCCTGGCCAAGGCCTTGCAAGAAACACCGGCCAAGGCAAAGTCATAAATTTGTGCGGCCCCGCAAGCCCTGTAAGGGGTTATCGAGGAATACCACAAACGACTCGTCTATGTACGGCCCTGCAAGCCCTGTAAGGGCGCAACATATTAGCCCAGGTCGTCAGGCCTGGGTATGCGAGGTTTCCTCTAAAATCCGGCCTGTAAGGTCGGCACAATGTGGGTCAATGCCATAACAAAAAAACGCCGCTCAATGTGCTGACCTTTTAGGCCGGGCACAAACCCTCCTCCCCCCAAACAACTCAATAATAATATATAAATAATAACCTCTTAAAAACTCAATTCTTATGTTTGAAGGACAACCTAAAGGGCTTTATGCCCTGGCCTTGGCCAACACCGGTGAGCGTTTCGGCTACTACACCATGCTTGCCGTGTTCGTGCTCTTCCTCAAGGCCAACTTCGGCTGGTCGGCCGGTACGGCTGGTGCCGTCTATTCAGGCTTCCTGGCCTTTGTGTATTTCTTGCCCCTCGTCGGTGGCATCTTGGCCGACAAGGTGGGCTATGGCAAGTGCGTCACCACCGGCATTTTCGTTATGTTCCTCGGCTATCTCTTGCTGGCCATTCCTGCCGGCGCCGGTATGCCTGCTGTGATTTTGCTTTTTGCCGCCTTGGTATTCATCTGTGTCGGTACGAGCCTTTTCAAGGGCAACTTGCAGGTGATGGTGGGCAATCTCTATGAGAAACCCGAACTCGAGGCCAAGCGCGACTCGGCCTTCTCCATCTTCTATATGGCCATCAACATCGGTGCCCTTTTTGCTCCCCGTGCTGCCGTCGAGGTGATGAAGTTTGCCCAAAACACACTGGGCGTTTCCGAGGCCGATGCCTACCACTACGCCTTTGGTGTGGCCTGCATCTCGCTCGTCGTGTCCATTGCCATCTATTATGCTTTCCGCAGCACCTTTGCCCATGCCGACTACAACGCCAAGACCAAGGCCGCCACGACCGGCGCCAAAGAGCCCGAACTCTCGGCCAAAGAGACCAAAGACCGCATCGTCGCCCTCTGTCTCGTCTTTGCCGTGGTCATCTTCTTCTGGATGGCTTTCCATCAGAATGGCCTCACCCTCACCCTCTTTGCCGAGGAATACACCAACACGCAGAGCTTCGGCGTGGAGAGCATGATGTTCGACGTGTGGAACCTCGTCTTGTGCATTGTCATTGTCTATGGTCTTTTTGCTCTTTTCCAGAGCAAGACCGCCCAGGGCCACCTCATTGCCGGTGCCGTCATCTTGGTCTGCGTAGGTGTGCTGGCTTGGAAATACACCACCATCACTCCCGAGGGTATTGAAGTGACCGCCCCCATCTTCCAGCAGTTCAACCCCTGCTTTGTGGTAGGTCTCACTCCCGTGTCGCTTGCCATCTTTGGTTGGTTGGCCAAGAAAGGCAAAGAGCCCTCTGCTCCGCGCAAGATTGGTCTCGGTATGCTTGTGGCCGCCTGTGGTTTCGTCGTGATGACCATTGGTTCCATTGGTCTCGAAGCCGGCCAGCGCGTATCGCCCAACTGGCTCGTCACCACCTATCTTGTCCTCACTTTCGGTGAATTGTTGCTCTCGCCCATGGGCATTTCGTTTGTGTCGAAGGTAGCGCCTCCCAAATACAAGGGTCTCATGATGGGTGGTTGGTTTGTCGCCACCGCCATAGGCAACTTCCTCGTCGCCATCCCCGGTTTCCTTTGGGGCAATGTGTCGCTCGTGGTGGTTTGGGGTGTCTTGGTGGCCCTCTGCCTCATCTCGGCCCTGTTCATCTTCTCCATCATGAAGCGCCTCGAAAAGGTTTGCTAAGGTTTATCCCATAAAATATTGCGCGTCCTCGCCGTGTCCCATTGGCCGGCGAGGACGTTTTTTTGTATTTGGCGGCCTTGAATGGTCTTTCAGACCGTTATCTCTTCCCCGCATATCATCTATTGAAATGTCATGTCTGTGCATTATATGGCGGCCAAGCAACGGCCTGAAGGGCCAACGAGACCCTAGCCCAGGGCAGAGGCGGCGCAAAGCGACGCCGGCACCCTGGGTAAACATGGCCAACCCAATGCGCCCTGAAAGGGCAAAAGATTTATAATGAATTGACATTGAATATATAAATAACGCTTTTGCCCTTACAGGGCGAACACCATCGTGTCACATTACCCAGGGTGCCGGTGCCACTACGTGTCACCTCTGCCCTGGGC
>JBJFGJ010000183.1:0-2331 GCA_051892575.1 Alloprevotella sp.
CTATACTGGGAAGGTCGGATTACCAGATGTCCTCCTCCTGTGCGCCGTTGTAGATGACGGTGGGCACGATTTCGAAGTAGTCGAGGAAGAACTGGGAGTCGAGCTTCTTGAGGGCGGTCTTGAAGCGGAGGTAGTAGGTCTTGTTGGGCTCGAGGTAGGTCTGGATGACGATGCGGCGCATGCAAGAGTAGACACCGCTGCGGTCGCGTACGTTGAGCGTGGCCTTACCGTTACAGGTATTGAAGTATTTCGGGCCTTTCAAGTAGCCGTGGTTACGCAGGTTCTTGTCGATCTCGGCATTCTGTGCGAGGTCTTCGGTGTCTTCCGACCAGGGAATTTCGGGGTTGTCGGCGTTGACCGTCTGACGCATATCGAAGGGCAAACCGGCAGGCGAGAGGCGCAAGGGGTCGTCGCCAAAATAGATCTGAGCCATCGAACGGTTGGGGTTGAGCGACGTACCGAGGCGGAGTTCATAGGTATCGGCCAGAGGCACGGGCGGCAGTTTGATGGTGAAGTCGTAGAGACCGCACACGAGGAATTCGTCACCCTGATAGTCGTTCCAGTCGGCGGCACCCGGGCACATCAGATAGAGGAAGTGGGTGTCTGAAGACTCACGCATCACGTTTTCGATGTAGCCCTTCGGGAAGAGGCGATAGTCGGCACCGCGGTTGTTGTTGGTGAGGATCTCGGGGAACATGGTGGTCATATCGATACGGATACGCTCGCTGGCCAACTGGCGGCGCATGTCGTCACCGTAGAGCAAAATCTTGTTGATGGGATAGTAGAAACCGTTTTGGGCGTTGTTGTCGTTGGCACCGTTGGTCATAGTGATGAGGATGCCGGGATTTTCCACGCCGGTCTCGGTGTAGTCGCCCGTGCGGCTGTCGTTGTAGATGGACTTACGGTTGAGGTAGATGCGGTGCTCGCTGTCTTGTTCAAAACCGGCGTCGCCCACTTGGGTCACCTTGATGAGGCCGGCATACTTACCCATGGTGGTGTAGTAGTCCCACACGTTGGTGGGCATATTGACCTTCTGGGGCTTCTTGATGCTGGCACCAAACATATAGTTGTATTCGTTGCAGTGGTGCACGAACTGGTCGTAGGCGATGTTGCCATAGAGCAGGTGGTAGGCCACGAACTTGTTGAGGGGGTTGTCGGGGTTCTTGTAGTCGCCCATGGCCTGGCTACCATAGACTTCGGCACACTTGGCTTCGACGGCGGCGAGCACGTCGGCAGCGTTGGTCACGGTGCCTTCCTCGTTGACAGCCACGTTGATGCCCCATTCGTTTTTGTAGACGTCGTCGGTCTCAACGAAGGCAGTGAAGCCGATATAGCGTGTGGTGTTTTGACGGAAGATGGTATTGGGCTCGGAAGAGATGCGGTAGTCGGTCACTTCCTCATAGTTCATCTCGTCGTATTCGCGGTCGCGGTAGGCGGTGAGAGAGTCTGCCCAAGAAGTGGCGGTGAGCAGCGTACCCATCACTTTGAGGTTGTCGGCAGCGATGATGCGCTCGGCGAGGTTGTCGGCCGAGGGAGCGATCACCTGGTCCACCTCGTGCAGCATACCGTTGGCCAGCTCGATGTCGAAGCTCAACACGTGCGAGTTGTGGTTGATGATATAGCCGCCCACGTCTGAGAGCGTGTCTTGCTCGCAGGTGAGTGTACGGTCGTTGAGGTTAGAGAGGTCGAACGAACCGGGCGTGGGGAAGTCGGCAGTTTCGTAGGGGGAATCGTCGCGGTTGTCGATGATGCTGTTTTTGGCGATGAGTTCGGCCTGTTCGTAACTCAGTTCGTCGATGCTGGTGAGGCCGAGCGAGGCCACATAGGCATTGATGGCGTCGTTGTTGGGCGCGAAGACAGTGTAGTTGCCTCGGGCGCCCAGCACACTGGTAAGCACAGAGGCCTGGTCAGTGTTACCGAGTTTGACGCGGTCGTAAATGGCTTTGATAGAAGAGAACTTGGCATTGGTGCTCAAGTAGTCGGTGATGGTCTGCTCTGTCTTGATGGCGTAGTTACCTTCGTCGATGTTCTCAGAACAAGCGGTAGGAAGCGTCATCAACGCGCCAAAGGCCAAAAGACCGGCCAGGCTTCGGGCAAGCAGAGTTGCTCTCGTCACAATACGTTTCATAGTGTGGTTGTTTTATGATTTTTGTTTGGTTATCAAGGCTTAAGCGGACCCTCAGAACCCCTTTGTTCCGACGGCCACGCGACAATAAGTGTATAATTCTAAAATTTCGTTACAAATCTAATCAATTTCCTACTACAACTAAGGGCAAGGCGGGGTTATTTAACACTTTTAACATAGCGCGGTGGTGGGGAGTGGGGAAAATG
>JBJFGJ010000184.1:0-9449 GCA_051892575.1 Alloprevotella sp.
ACAAAGACAACACCGGCGACGGGCGCATCAATATCGACGACCTCGAGTGGACCTATATGGAGGGCGACGGCGACTTTCGCAGCGAAGAAGTGAAACGCCTGCGCGATGAGTCAGACTTCATTATCACCAATCCGCCGTTTTCGATATTTCGCGAGTTTTTGGCGTGGATTATGGAAGCGGGGAAGAAGTTTGCCGTGATAGGCAATATGAACGCGATAACCTACAAGGAAGTATTTCCTCTGATAAAAGACAATAAGGTTTGGCTGGGTGCAACAGGCAATGGTCGTGATATGGTATTTGGCGTGCCTGATGGGGCAAAGGTAGATGAAAAAGACAGAGCAAAAGCGGCCCGGTTGGGTTATGTAGGCAATTATACGAGATTGGGAAATTCGTGCTGGTATACCTGTATAGAACACGGCCGCCGTCATGCGCCTCTGCCACTGATGACGATGGAAGACAACCTGCGCTATTCCAAACACAAAGAGCTGAAAGGCAAACCAGCATACGATCGCTACGACAATTACGACGCCATAGAAGTGCCCTATACAGATGCCATCCCCTCAGACTACGACGGCGTGATGGGCGTGCCCATCTCTTTCCTCGATAAATATTGTCCCGAGCAGTTTGAAATTTTGGGGGCAACAGAAAGCGAAGGGAAGGGCTTCTCAAATGGTATTTGGGACGATACGAGCACCATAAAGCAGCCTATTTCTGGGGGGTAAACGGTACAAACGCCTCTTTATTAAGTCTAAGAATAGCCGGATTTGAGAAGTATTACCGTCCGTATGTCAATGGAAACAGACTCTATTTTAGAATTCTAATTAGGAAAGTATAGAATAGAACTTCCTGCAAGTATGCTTCACTTTTCACCTTACCTATCAATATTAAAAACATAATAAGCCCTATGCTCCAGTCCAATGCCATAAAACTTTTTGAAGCGAAAAAAGTCCGCACCATTTGGGACGATAAGGAAGAGAAATGGTACTTCTCAATTGTGGACGCGGTGGCGGTTTTGACGGACAGCCCTAATCCACGCAAGTATTGGAGCGTATTGAAAACACGCCTTTAAAAAGAAGGCAATGAGTTGACTACAAATTGTAGTCAACTGAAAATGAAATCAGCCGACGGGAAAATGTATCTGACAGATGAACTGAAACAGAGCACCCCCTTCTTCTCATATACTTCATAAAAACAATCATTAACTCAATAAGCCGATTGATATAATGAGAACCATCCTGCACACCGAATGGACCGTAGCCGACATTTGCAAAGGCTTCACCTATAACGAACTGGAAGGCAAAGGCCTTTTCGGACTCGACGGCCGACTGACCATACAGCCCGAATATCAACGACACTACATCTACAACGACGGTAAACGCGACGTGGCCGTGATTGAGTCGCTGCTCAAAGGCTATCCCATCGGGCTCATCTATTTTAACCGTACGGCCGACGGTCGCCTCGAAGTACTCGACGGCCAGCAGCGCATCACCTCTGTAGGGCGATTCGTCACAGGCAAATTTGCCATCAAAGACGAAGCCGACAACGTGCAATATTTCTCAGGCCTGCCAGAAGAACTACAGAGCCGCATCTTGCAGTCGCCCCTGCTCGTGTATGAATGTGAGGGCGAAGAGCGAGAAATCAAGGAGTGGTTTAAAACCATCAATATCGTGGGCATTCCCCTCAACGAACAAGAACTGCTCAATGCCATATACTCGGGCGAGTTCGTGACGGCCGCCAAGCGCGTGTTCAGCAACTCGCAAAACGCAGAGACACAAAAATGGAGCCATTACGTCAAGGGCGACGTGAAACGGCAAGACTATCTGGCCGAAGCGCTTCGTTGGATTTGTCACAGCAAACAGATGAGCGTGGATGCCTATATGAGCCGCCACCGACACGACGCCACGACGGGCGAACTGGAAAGCTATTTCCGCTCAGTGATAGACTGGGTGGCCGGCACGTTTACGATGGTGGAGCGCGATATGTGCGGACTGGAGTGGGGCAGACTCTATGAAACCTACCACAACACGCCCTACAGCACAGAATACCTGGCCGAGCGCGTGCGCGCCCTGCAGGCCGACGAAAGCGTGAGATGTCCGCGAGGTATTTATGAATATGTGCTTGGCGGAGAGACAGACAAACGCCTGCTCGACATCCGCATCTTTGAAGAGTCTGCAAAACGAGCCGCCTATAAGCGACAGACCGAACTCGCCGCCCAAAAAGGAATCTCCAATTGCCCACTCTGTGCCTTAGGCGACAATGCGAACAAAACCCGCCTCTATAAACTATCGGAGATGGACGCCGACCACGTGACGGCTTGGAGCAAAGGAGGAGCAACAGGCATTGAAAACTGTGAAATGCTCTGCAAAACCCACAACAGAGCAAAGGGCAACAAATAAAAATAAAGAAAGGCTGACGTAAAAGCCATGAACCAGCCAAAGACCGACAACTTCAAACTGCTCACACAGGCACCCGTGGGCCGGGCCGTCAGACAGATGGCCTGGCCTGCCGTGTTGACCATGCTCACCACGAGCTTCTACAACATGGCCGACACCTGCTTCGTGGGGCGCATAGACACGCAGAGCACTGCCGCCGTGGGCGTGGCCTATGCCGCCATGTGCGTGGTGCAAGCTGTAGGTTTCTTTTTCGGTCACGGTTCGGGCAACTACATTTCGCGCCAACTCGGAGCCCGCCAGACCGACGAAGCCCGGCGTATGGCCCGCGCCGGCGTGATGGCCAGCCTGGTGATGGGCCTGCTGCTCGGCGTCGCCGGACTGATGGCACTGCCGTGGCTCTGCCGGTTGCTCGGCGCCACGCCCACGGTGATGCCGCCCACGATGACCTACCTCGGCATCGTCTTGCTCGCCACGCCAATGATGACCGCCTCAATGACGCTCAACAACCAACTGCGCTTCTGCGGTTCGGCCCGGCTGGCCATGCGCGGCGTGATGGTGGGCGCCGGAGTGAACCTCGTGCTCGACCCGCTGCTCATCTTTGTGTTCGACTGGGGACTGACCGGCGCTGCCTGGGCCACTTTCATCGGCCAGACCGCAGGTTTTGCCATGCTTTGGCACTATGCCCGGCGACATACCGACTTGAAGATACGCCTTCGCTTCACGCCACTCGCGCGCGCGTATATTATAGAAATGGTACGTGGCGGTTCTCCTTCGCTCATGCGTCAGGGGCTGGCCTCGGTGTCGGTGGCTTGGCTCAACGTGGCCGCCGGTGTCTATGGCGACGCCGCCATTGCCGGTATGTCGGTGGTGGGGCGCATCTCGTTTTTCCTCTATGCCGTGGTGGTGGGTCTGGGACAAGGTTTCCAGCCCCTATGTGGCTTCTGCTACGGCGCCGGACTCTATCGGCGCGTCAAGGCCGGCTTTGCTTATTGTGTGAGAGTGGGCACCGTCTTTTTGACCGTCTGTGCCCTCTTGGCCTGGCCCTTGGCCGAACAGGCCGTGGCCTTGTTTCGCGACGAGGCCGGAGTGGTGGCCGTGGGCGCCTCGGCCCTGCGCTGGCAACTCTTGGCTTGGCCTCTTATCCCCTTTATCGTCTTGACCAACATGTACCTGCAGACCATCGGGTCGGCGGTAAGGGCCAATCTGGTGGCGGCCGCTCGCAACGGACTCTTCTTCCTGCCCCTCATTGTCTGGTTGCCGTCGGTGTGGGGGCTGCGCGGCGTGGAATGTTGCCAAGCCTTGTCGGACGTATGCTCTTTTGCCTTGGCCCTGCCCGTATGCCTCGGCGCTTTCAGAGCGATGATGCGGCGCGGCCGTCTGTCTGAGTCGGAGGCCCGTCTGTTGAAAAAAACATAGAGATATTTTGCCTTTCGGCCGTCAAGGCGTAAATTTGCACGATATTAGCATAAACACCCATCAAGAGATTTCCCTCTGAGCCTGCACGGTATGAACCTGACGATAGACATAGGCAACACCCGGACGAAAGTGGCCGCGTTTGACGGCGATGAGTTTGTGGCCGAAGAAAAATTTGAGCACGATTGCGCAGCTCAGGTGGCCCGCCTCATTCATTACTATCGCCCTGAACGGCTGGCCTGGTGCAGTGTGGGCGCAGAAGATGCCGACCTGATGCGAGAGATTGAGGCGGCGGCGTGTCCCGTGCTGTATGTGACGGGTGAGACACCTGCTCCCGTCAAAGTGGCCTACCGCACACCGGCCACCCTCGGCGCCGACCGCTTGGCCGCCGTGGTGGGTGCGGTGACCCTCGTGCCGCAGACCGACCTTATGGTCATCGACGCCGGCACCTGCATCACCTACGACTTTGTCGATGCCGGCGGCCTCTATGTGGGAGGCAACATCTCGCCGGGCGTGGAGATGAGGCTCGAAGCCCTGCACGCCCGCACGGCCCGACTGCCACGCATCGATGTGGACGGCGGCGAGGTGCCCGACCTGGGCTACGACACCGACACGGCCATAAGAGCCGGTGTGGTGCGCGGCATTGGCTATGAACTGCAAGGTTGCATCCGTCATCACCAAAAGCGCTATCCCGATCTCAAAATATTCCTCACCGGCGGCGACCGCTATGCTTTCAGCGACGCCCTAAGGCGCAACATCCTCACCGACAGCCACCTCGTGGCCCGAGGCCTCAACCGCCTGCTCAAAGGCGGTGTTTGACAACGCCGGCGAGACGCCAATTTTGCGAAAATTATTTAGACTTAATCCCAATAGAATGTTTCCTACGCTCCACGCCACAAAGCGCCTGCTTGCACTGGCCTTGACCCTCTCGGCCCTGACTCTGCAAGCACAGACCAATGGCAGCAATTCGCCCTATTCAAGATATGGCTTCGGCCTCTTAAGCGACCGTGCCCAAGGCTTTAACAAAGGTATGGCCGGACTGGCCTACGGTATGCAGAACGGCCAGGAAATCAACGTGAAAAACCCTGCATCGTATGCCCATATCGACTCGTTGTCGTTTCTCTTTGACGTGGGATTTTCGATGCAAAACGCCAATATCGAACAGAACGGACAGAAAATCAACGCTCACAACACCTCATACGACTATCTCTCCATGGGCTTCCGCGTGTCGCGCGGCGTGGGCGTGTCGCTCGGCCTGATGCCTTTCAGTACGATAGGCTACAGCCTGAGCAACAGTTATAAGGTGACCAATCAGAGCGACCTCACCCAGACCGACACCTATTCGGGCGACGGCGGTGTGCACGAAGTGTATGCCGGTGTGGGATGGAGCCCGGTGAAAAACCTGTCGTTGGGCGTGAATGCCGGCTATTTGTGGGGCGATATGACCCACACCGTGCTGGCTTCATTCAGCCAGACCTCCGTGGCCTCGCGCCGCCGCCAGTATGTGGCCGACATTCGTACCTATAAATTAGACTTCGGTCTGCAATACAACGCCAAAATCGGTCGCAGAAACGCTTTCGTGCTCGGTCTGACCTATGGCTTGGGCCACGACATCAATTCCAAGGCCTCTTATTATGACCAGACCATAGCCAACAATACCGTCTCGGGCGACACCATCAGCAACCGCCACGCCTATGCCCTGCCACACACCTTCGGTGCCGGACTGGTGTGGACCTATGGCAATTCGCTGCGTGTCGGCGTGGACTACAGTCTGCAGAAGTGGGCCGACGTGAAATCGCCCACTCTGACCTACCGTCCCGACGGCCGCCCCGACTACGTAGGGCAAAAGGGAGCCTACTCCGATATGACCAAGATAGCCTTCGGTATGGAGTATGTGGGCGACCCCACCGGCCTGCGCTGGAGTCAGCGCGTGCGCTATCGTATGGGCTTCTCCTATACCTCGCCCTATACCAAGGTGGACGGCGTGGACGGTCCGAAAGACTGGCTTGTCAGTGCCGGCGTCGGCCTGCCCATCATCAATGGCTACAACAACCGCTCCATTCTCAACCTTTCCGTGCAATATGAGCGCGTGAAGCCCAAAGTGGCCGGTATGATTACGGAGAATTATCTCAGATTTTGCATCGGTCTCTCGTTTAACGAGCGCTGGTTCATGAAATGGAAGGTGGACTGATGAAACGTCTGGGCCACTGCCTTTCGGCTTTTGTCGGTCTGCTCTCGACACTGGCGGCAATGACCGCCTGCGGCAACGACGCACCGCCAATGGGGGCCGCCTTGACCCATCGCGACTCTATGGCCGTGATGGCCACGTCGGGATGTTCCATGCTCTACAGCGACTCGGGCCGGGTGCAGTTTAAGGTCATTGCCGAACAGTGGGAGGTCTACGACAAAACCACACCGCCCCGCCACGTCTTTGCCAAAGGCCTCTACCTGCAACGCTTCTCGCGACAGTTCACCCCCGACCTCTATGTCATTGCCGACACGGCCTATCTCTACAACCAAAGCCTATGGGACGTGAGAGGTCACGTGTTCCTCAAAGACTTTGCCCGAGGCATGACTTTCAAGACCAGCCAACTCTACTGGGACCTCAACCGCCACGAATTCTGGACAGACCGCTACGTCTATATCGTCACCCCCGACCGCACCATCGAAGGCGACCACTTCCGCTCCAACGAAGAAATGACCCGCTACAGCATCAGGCAGACCAGCGGATATATGCCGGCACCCCAAGAGAGTGAAGGCGGAGCGGGTACGGCCAACATACCGCCCGAAAACCCGCAGACAGACGGGCATACACAAGAAACGGCCGACACCGTGCCTCAAATCATAGTGCCTCCCCGCACGCAACCACGACCCCGCGGCAACTGATGAGCACTCGAAAACGGCCGCCGGGAGTGAGGCTTAGAGGTGAAAAACGCCATTTTTTTGCTCTGAAAACGAAACACTTCCTTACTTTTTTATATCTTTGCGCGTCATTTATGGCCTAAACTCAGACCGGCAGCGCACTTTTGCCGTAGGAAACCGCGGCCACAAGACAGCCGCGCCGTCGGCTACAGACCAACGTCACTAAAACAAAAAAACAATACAAAAAATCAATGGCAGCATTACAAACACTTAGAAACAAACCGGCACTGTTGATGTCAGTCATCGGTGGTGCCCTTTTGCTCTTCATTGTTACGCTTACCGACCTCAACTCTTGCGCCCGCCCCAACGTGGAGGCAGAAGTCAACGGCACTGAGTTGACCTATGAAGACCTTGAGGCACGCGTAAAAAACGAGGAAACCATTACCAAAATTGTCACCGGCCAACTGAGCGACGACGCCAAAGACCAGATCCGTGAAGGCGTATGGCAGCAGTTTGTCCAAGAGAACATCATCAACAAGCAAGCCGGCAAACTCGGTCTCGCCGCTTCGAAGACCGACGTGCAGAACGCCCTCGCCGCTGTGTCGCCGCAGCAGCTCCAGCAGGTGGCCCAAGCCCTGCAATACGGACAGGCCAACATCCAGGCCATCCCCTATGCCCAGAAGATTATGTTGATGATGGCACGCATCGGTGCCCAGCCTACGGCCGCCGGCTACAAGCAGTTCCTCAAGGAAATCGACAAGTCTATCGCACAAATCCAGAAGCAGAACCCCGAACAGGCTCAGCAACTTCTTGAAGTCAAAGAGGCCTGCCTCTATTGCGAAAGCCGTATTCCGGCAGAAGTCGTGACGCAGAAATACCTCGCCATGGTGTCTTTGGGCCAGGTGGCCAACCCCGTGGGCGCCAAAATGGACTTTGACGAGACCGCAACCAACTGCAACCTTGACCTGGCCTTCGTGCCCACTTCAAGCATTGAAGACAAGGAAATCAGCTTCACCGACGACGACCTCAAGGCCAAATACGAAAGCGTGAAGGACTTGTTCTTCCAGAGCATGCCCAGCCGTGACATCAAATACATCAACGTGAAAGTCACCGCCAGCACGCAAGACATTGACGAAATCAAGAAGCAGGTGGAGGCCGTGGAAGACACGCTGCGCAAAGTGACCGCCGCCAAAGACGTTGAGCGCATCATGCGTGGTGCCAAGACCGACGTGCCCTTTGCCAATGTCTACTTGAAGAAAGACGCTTTCACCGAAACCAACATCAACGTGGTGGCCAGCCGTATCGACTCTATGCGCATCGGCCAGGTGACTCCGACCGAACTCACCACCTACGGCGAGAAAAACGCCAGCTATTTCGCCACCATCAAACTCATCGACGCCAAGACCACACCCGACAGCATGCAGGTCTGCCAGTTTGCCATCGACGATCAGGCCAAGGCCGAAGCCATCATCAAGGCTGTGACGGCTGGCAGTGCGCTCAGCGCCGAAGCCGCCAAATACCAGGATATGGTGAAGAAATATGGCTTGAAGGGTGACACCATCTGGCAGAGCACGGCTTATTACCTCGCTCCCGAAACGACCGACAGCACCGCCAAGGCCGAATATAAAGACGTTTGCCAAATGAGCAAAGGCACCACGGGCTATATCAAAGTGAACAATCCCCAAGACGGCAAACCCGTATTCATCGTCACGACTGTGCTCGACACCAAGGCTCCCACAATGAAATATAATGTGGCCGCCGTATTGACACCCGTGAAATTCACCACAGCCACCTACAACGACAAGCGCAAGCAACTCAACGCCTTCCTGGCCAAGAACAAGACCATTGAAGACATCGAGAAAAACGCCGCCAAGGCCGGCTTTACCATCAACGAACGCCCCGGTTTCACCACAAGCGACGCCATGACACTGCGAATGAACATTGGTGGCGAAGGTGCCAAGCAGGCTATGATGTGGGCCTTTGAAGAGGCTGAAGTTGGCGAAGTGTCCAAACTCTATGAGTGTGGCAAGGAAAACGACCAACTGCTCGTCGTGGCACTCACTGCCGTCAACAAGGGAGACTACCGCGCTTGGGACAACCCCACCGTGAAGCGTCAACTCACCGAAATGGTGAAGGCCGACAAGAAGGCCGACAAGATTATGGCCATGGCCAAGAACGTGAAAGACTTCAAGGGTGCAAGCGCTCTGAAGAACGCACAGACCGACAGCCAGCCCGAAATCTCACTGGGCCAGTTGAGTATGTATGTGCCCGCTCTCGCCGGAGCCGTTGAGCGCACCGCCGCCGGCAAGTTCACCGGCGCCGTCAAGACCGCCAACGCCGTTTACTTTGCACAGGTGAATGCCAAGGCCGCCAACGGTATGCCCTACAACGAAACCGCCGCCATGGCCCAGAGCAATCAGCGCACGCTGAGCCGCATCTTCGGTCAGCAGGGTGGTCTCTACGACGCCTTCATCCGCGCCGCCAAGATCAAGGACAATCGCTTTAAGTTCTAAGGCAAGACGATTTATTGCATAAAACATATTCCGCCGCGACTTCTTCGTTCAAGAGAGAAGCCGCGGCGGAGTTTTTTTGTTTATATTGCTGTTAGGTAAACAGTTCTAATGGTTTAATTCGTTGATGTTTGTGGCAGATAAGCAAGCCCTTTCAGGGCTTGCTTGGCCGCTCAAACCCATGGTGCCGCCTCGCTTCGCTCGGCTCTGCCCTGTTGCTATGGGCTCTGGCCTCCTTCGTCGGTCGAGGAATGACTTTCAGCCATTCCCA
>JBJFGJ010000185.1:0-9402 GCA_051892575.1 Alloprevotella sp.
TAAAACAAATGTGCAGATTGGGATTATGTTAAAAGTGAAGAAGGGCCTTCTCACCGATGCCGCAAGGCCAATTCGCGCTCGATGTCTTCCACGCTCACATTCATCTGCTCGAGGAGGACGAGGAGATGGTAGACGAGGTCGGAGGCTTCGTAGACGAAACGGTCGCGGTTGCCGTCGACGGCTTCGACCACACTCTCTACGGCTTCTTCGCCCACCTTTTGCGCAATCTTCTTCACGCCTTTGATAAACAGACGGGTGGTGTAGGAGCCTTCGGGCATCTCACGGTGGCGGCGGGCCACAATGTCGGCCAGGCGGCGGACGAAACCTTCATCTTCGGGCGTGTCGAAACAGGCGGTGGTGCCACGGTGGCAGGTGGGGCCGATGGGGTTGGCCTTGATGAGCAGGGCGTCGCCGTCGCAGTCGGCATAGAGCGACACGACGTTGAGATAGTGGCCGGAGGTTTCGCCCTTGGTCCAGAGCGTTTGGCGCGTGCGGCTGTAGAAGGTGACACGGCCCTCGGCCTGGGTGCGGTTGAAGGCCTCTTCGTTCATATAACCCACCATGAGCACCTTGAGCGTCACGGCGTCTTGCACCACCACGGGCAAAAGACCGTCGGCGCATTTGGAGAGATTGAAGTCTGAATATTGCATGGTATGGAATGGCGTTGTGTGGGGGGATGGTTATTGTCTGACGGCAATGCCCTGAGCGGCGAGTTGGCGCTTGAGGTCGCCGATGGAGATTTCACCGAAATGGAAAATGCTGGCAGCCAGAGCGGCATCGGCACGGCCGGCTGTGAGCACGTCGGCAATGTCGGCCACAGAGCCGGCGCCGCCCGAGGCGATGATGGGAATGTGGACGGTTTCGGCCAGACGGGCAAAGGTGTCGCAGGGATAGCCCGAGCGCGTGCCGTCGTGGTTCATTGAGGTGAAGAGGATTTCGCCCGCACCACGGTCTTCGGCCTCGGCGGCCCAACTGAAGAGTTCCTTGTCTGAGGCTTTGGAGCCGCCGTGGGTGGTGGCGTGCCAAACGCCGTCGGCCTCGAGACGTGCATCAATGGCCACGACCACAAACTGCCGGCCGTAGCGCGTGGCAATGCGGTCGATGAGGCTCGGGTCTTTGATGGCTGCACTGTTGATGGAAATCTTGTCGGCACCGGCGTCGAGCAGGCGCGAGGCGTCGTCGAGGGTGCTGATGCCGCCGCCCACTGTGAAGGGGATGTTGATGCCGTCGGCAATGCGCTCGACAAGGCGGGTGAAGGTGTTGCGCCCTTCGCGCGTGGCACTGATGTCGAGATAGACCAGTTCGTCGGCCCCTTCACGGGCATAGTGACGGCCCAGGTCGACGGCGTCGCCCACGTCTTTGAGTCCGACGAAGTTGATGCCCTTGACCGTGCGGCCCTCTTTGACATCGAGGCAGGGAATGATGCGTTTTGCTACCATATATAAATAGGAGTGGGGTAGAGTCTGATAAGGGGTTATGCGCCTCGCACGATGAAATCGGTGATGGCTTGCAGGGAGATTTTGTTTTCGTAGATGGCCTTGCCCACGATGACGCGGCGCAAACCGAGTTGGTCGAGCCGCTCAATGTCGGCCATTGACGAGATGCCGCCCGAGACGGTGAAGTCAACGGCGGGATATTTGGCTTGGAGCCGCGTGTAGAGGTCGGTGGCCGGGCCTTGCAGCATACCGTCGCAAGAGATTTCTGTGCAAATCACCTGCGAGAGACCGAGCGGCAAGAAACGGTCGGTGAGATCGTCGATGGTCACATCGAGGTCTTCTTTCCATCCATTGACAGAGATTTTGCCCGCTCTCACGTCGGCCCCCAGCACCAACAGATCGGCACCGTAGCGGCCGAGCCATTCGGCAAACAGCTCCGGACGTCGGGCTGCCGCACTGCCCACCACAATGTGGGCCGCACCGGCATTGCGCGCGCTTTGGAGTGAGGCTTCGCTCTTGATGCCGCCGCCCCATTCGATGGCCGGACCGTCGAGCGAGGCCAAGGCTTCGAGCGTCTTGAGGTTGAGCGGTTCGGAGGCCTTCGCCCCATCAAGGTCGACCACGTGGACACGCGTCACGCCGCAGTCGGCATAGCGTTTCACCATGTCGAGCGGTGAGGCGTCGTAGGTGGTCTGGCGCGCATAGTCGCCCTGGGAGAGACGCACGCAGCGCCCTTCGATGATGTCGATGGCCGGAATGATTTGTATCATAAAGCGAGATTAGAGTTCGAGGAAGTTTTTGATGATCTGCTCGCCCGTGTCGCCACTCTTTTCGGGGTGAAACTGTGTGCCGTAGAAGTTTTCATATTTCAAGGCCGAACTGAACAGCAGGCCGTGGCGCGTGGTGGCGATGGTGTCGGGGCAGAGTTCGGCGTAATAGGAGTGGACGAAATAGACGAAACTGCCGCTCTTGACGTCGGTGAAGAGTTTCTTCTCCAAATTGCCAATCTGGTTCCAGCCCACATGCGGCACCTTCTCGGTGGGTGTGGGCTTGAAGCGCTTGACACGGGCATCAAAAATGCCCATACATTCGGCATCGCCCTCGTCTGAGTGGCGGCACATCACCTGCATACCCACACAAATGCCCAACACCGGGCGGCGCAGGCTCTTGATGACCTCGGGCAGACCGGCCTGGCGCAGGTTGTGCATGGCTTCGGCGGCATTGCCCACACCCGGCAAGAGCACGCGGTCGGCACGGATGATTTTGTCGGCATCGGCCGTCACTTCAAACTCCGCACCGAGGCGGCGAAGGGCATTCTCCACAGAGCGGAGGTTGCCCATTTTATAGTCGATAATTGCAATCATGGCTGGAGAGGAAATGAGGATTAAAGCACACCTTTGCTCGAAGGCAGCGTTTCGCTGAAGACGTTGCGGCGGATGGCTTGCCGGAGCGTACGGGCAAAGGCCTTGAAGACACCCTCGATGAGGTGGTGGTTGTTTTCGCCGGCGGCAGAGATGTGGAGATTGCACCGCATGGCCGTGCAGAGCGAGTGAAAGACGTGTTTGAACATCTCGGTAGGCGTGTCGCCCACATATTCGCGCGTGAAGGTGACGTCCCAAACGAAGTCGGCCCGGCCGCCGAAGTCGAGCAACACCATGGCCCGGCTCTCGTCCATGGGCAAGGCAAAACCATAGCGCTCAATGCCCCGCTTGCTGCCCAATGCCTGATAGACGGCCTCGCCCAGGGCAATGGCCACGTCTTCCATTGTGTGGTGCTCGTCGACCTCCAAGTCGCCGCGGCACTCGGCCACGAGTGAGATGCCGGCATGGTGGGGCAGTTGGGAGAGCATATGGTCGAAAAACTTCAGACCAGTGTCGATGTGGGTTTCGCCGCCGCCGTCGAGGTCTACGACGATATGGATGTCAGTCTCGGCCGTCTTGCGGCAGATCTCTGCCCGGCGGTCGGTGCGGCGGATGAACTCGGCAATGTCGGCCCAAGAAGTCGTGGCCAGAGCGAGCGCTTTTTGCTCTTCGGCGTCGAGCATCTGCGCCGCCTCCCCGGGGGTGCGCAACAAAATGCCTTTAGCCCCGAGATTGACTGCCAGACGGATGTCGGTGGCGCGGTCGCCGATGACGAAACAGCGGCTCATGTCGTAGGAGCCGTCGGTGTATCGGGTGAGCATTGCCGTGCCGGGTTTGCGGGTGGGGGCGTTGTCGGAGGGGAAAGTGCGGTCGATGAGTTGGTCGTCGAAACGGATGCCTTCGCCCTCGAGCGTGGCGAGCATCTTGTTGTGAGCCGGCCAGAAGGTCTCTTCCGGAAAACTGTCGGTGCCCAGACCGTCTTGATTGGACACCATGACCAGTTCGTAGTCGTGGCCCACAATCTTGGCGAGGGCAGAAATCACGCCCGGCACAAATTCGAGTTTTTCGAGAGAGTCAATCTGTTCGTCGGCAGGTTCGCGGATGATGGTGCCGTCGCGGTCGATGAATAGGGCAAGTCGGCTCATGCTGATTGGGATTTTTAGGGTTGGGGAAAATCGGCCAGAGCTTGGAGCAGCAGGTCGTTTTCTTGAGGCGTGCCGATGGTGATGCGCAGGCAGCCCTTGCAGAGCGGCATACGGGTGCGGTTGCGGGCTATGATGCCGCGAGCGATGAGGTGGTCGTAGACCGCATCGGCATCGGCGGTGCGGACGAGAAAGAAGTTGGCGTCGGTGGGATAGACCGCTTCAATGACCTTCAGCGTGGGCAACAACTGCGCCAGACGCTTGCGCTCGCACTTGATTTCTTCCACCTGCTCCCTGATGCCGGCCCGGAGGTGTTGCATCACCGCCACCTGCGTGGGACCGTTGACGTTGTAGGGATATTTCACGCGGGCAAAGAGCGTGGCAATGTCGGGATGGGCAAAAGCCAGACCGAGACGCAGGCCGGCCATACCCCACGCCTTTGACAATGTCTGAAGTACGATGAGATTGGGATGGCGGTCGAGGACGGACAGGAGCGAACCGCGCTCGGAGAAGTCGGCATAGGCTTCGTCTACCACAAGAATACCGTCGAAACGGTCGGCCAAATCTTCCAATATGGCCACACCAAAAGCGTTGCCCGTCGGATTGTTGGGCGAGCATACCCACATCACCTTGGTGTGGGCGTCGCAAGCCGCCAGCAAAGCCTCGACCGGCAGAGAGAAGTCGGCATTGAGGCAGACCTCCTTGAGCGCAATGTCGTTGGTGGCCGCCGAAACGGCATACATACCATAACTTGGCGCAATGGCCACGGCGTTGTCTTGGCCCGGTGTGCAGAAGATGCGGAAGACCAGATCGATGGCCTCGTCACTGCCATTGCCCACAAAAATCTGCGACACCGGCATCCCTTTTATCTCAGAGAGCAGGGCCTTGAGCGCCTTCTGGTGAGGGTCGGGATAGCGGTTGACGCCATTATTATAAGGACTTTCGTTGGCATCGAGCCAAGTGGAGATGTCGCCACCTTTGTATTCGTCGCGGGCAGTGGAGTAGGGGGCCAGTGCGAGAATGTTGGCGCGGACGTATTGTAGTGGAGATTTCATGAAGAGAGGAATGGGACTATGCTTCGTTGAGACGGATGGTCACGGCTGCCGCATGGGCGTCGAGGCCTTCGGCATTGGCCATGGTGGTGATGGTGTCGGCAAGCGCCGTGAGGCCTTCGCGTGTGAGTTCCTGATAGGTGATTTTGCGGCAGAAACTGTCGAGGTTCACACCGCTATAGGCTTTGGCCCATGCACTGGTGGGCAGGGTGTGGTTGGTGCCGGAGGCATAGTCGCCGGCGCTTTCGGGAGAGTAGTTGCCGATGAAGACACTGCCGGCCGCCGTGATGTGTTGGGCAATCTCCCAAGGCTCTTCCATAGAGATGATGAGATGTTCGGCCGCATAGGCATTGGCAAAGTCGGTCATCTCTTCGCGTGTGGGCAAAATGACGATGCGGCTGTGGGCCAGCGATTGCTCCACCGACGAGGCCCGATGCAGAAGGGCGGCCTGGCGCTCCACTTCGGCCTTGACGGCCTGGGCGATGGCCTCAGACTGACACACCAGCATGGCCTGGCTGTCGGGACCATGCTCGGCCTGTGAGAGCATATCGGCAGCCACGAAGGCCGGACGGGCAGAGTCGTCGGCCATGACAAGCACCTCTGACGGGCCTGCCGGCATGTCAATCGCCGTGACGCGGGAGACGAGTTGCTTGGCCTTGGTGACATAGCGATTGCCCGGGCCGAAGATTTTGTCGACTGGCGCAATGCTCTCTGTGCCGTAAGCCATGGCGGCTACGGCCTGGGCTCCTCCCACGCGATAAATATGGTCGATGCCACAGACGTCGGCCGCATACACAATTTCGGGAGCGATGTGGCCGTCGCGGCCTTGAGGCGTGCAGAGCACCACCTCCCGGCAACCGGCAATCTTGGCCGGCAGGCCCAACATCAAGACCGTGGAGAAAAGCGGTGCGCGGCCGCCGGGGATGTAGAGACCCACGCGCTGGATGGGTACGGCCCGTTGCACACAGCGCACACCGGGACTGATCTCGGTGTCGACAATGGGCGGCCGTTGGGCGGCATGGAAAGCCGCGATGTTTTTGGCCGCGTGGGCGATGGCCTGTTTCACTTCGGGCGACACCTTGGTGGCCAGGGCTTTGCGCTCTTCGGCCGAAAGTTCCAACGCCTCGAGCTGGGCGCCGTCAAACTGCAGTGCATAGTCTCTCAAGGCTTGGTCTCCGGCTTCGCGGACATGAGCCACAATGGCTTCCACGCCAGCTTCAATCTCTTTGTCGTCGGGGATGTTTCGTATGGTCAGGGCGTCCCACTGGTCGCGGGGCGGACAATGGAGTATTTGCATAAGGTTGAGCATAAACCGGAGGGGTGCTCCGTCATTTAATCATATTTTCAAGTGCCAACACGAGGATGCCTTCGGCGCCGAGCGCTTTGAGTTGTTCGATTTTCTCCCAAAGCTGGTCTTCGGGCAACACGACGTGGAGCGAGCACCAGTTTTTGTCGGCCAGTGGCAACACCGTCGGGCTGCGCATGCCGGGCAAGATGGCTACTGCCTCGTCGAGACTCTGCTGCGGCAGATTCATCAAGACATATTTCATGCCGCGGCTGTCGACGATGGAGCGGAAACGGAATTTCAGTTTCTCAATGTCGGTGCGCTTGTCGGCCGACAGATGAGGGTTGGAGATGAGCGCAGCCTCTGAGAAGAAAACCTTTTCCACCTCTTTGAGTCCATTCTGCACCAGGGTGCCGCCGGAAGAAACGATATCGAAGATGCCGTCGGCCATACCCACAGCCGGCGCAATTTCAACGCTGCCGGCAATCTCGTGGATTTCGGCCTTGACGTTGTGGCGGCTGAAAAAGTCGGAGAGGATGTGCGGATAGGAGGTGGCAATGCGACGGCCCGAGAACCATTCCGGTCCGGTGTATTCGGTGTCGCGAGGCACGGCCAGCGAAATGCGGCAGGCGCCAAAGCCCAACTTCATTTCTTCGCATACGGTCAGGCCCTTTTCGGCCACTTCGTTGAGGCCCACGATGCCGATGTCGGCCACGCCCATCTCGACGGCCTGGGGAATGTCGTCGTCGCGGAGGTAAAGCACCTCCATGGGGAAACCGCTGGCTTGGGCCACCAACTTGCGTTTGCTGGCGGCAACAGAAATGCCCGCATCGGCGAGCAAAGACATGGTGTCTTCATTGAGACGACCCTTGGCTTGTATGGCAATTCGTAACATCTAAGTCTTGTTTAGAGTGCATTTTGTTAATATAGTCCTGCAAAAATAAGCAAAAAAGAGGGTGTGGCCAATTATTCGGCCCGATATAAGCGCAACTTAGTCTTGCGCGGCGCGGCGGAAGAGCGAGAAATTGACACTGCCATAGGCGCGATGCTCCAAAAAATCGGGGCGGTGGCTGAAATCGTTGTTTTTGCCGTGTTCGAGTACAAAAAGGCCGCCGGGAGCCAACACATCGCCGCCCATAATCAGGTCGGGGAGGTCGGGCAACTCGGCCAAGGCATAGGGTGGGTCGGCAAAAACCAGGTCGAAACGCTCGGCCGAGCGTGCGGCATAGCGCAGTGCGTCACCACAGAGTGGTAGGGCTGCGTCGTCGCCCAACGTCTTCAGACACTGGCGGATGAAGGCAAAATGAGCGCGGTCTTTCTCCACACTCACCACCTGCGGGCAGCCTCTCGAGAGCAGTTCGAGCGTGATGCTGCCGGTGCCGGCAAAGAGGTCGAGCGCCCGGCTCTCTTCAAAATCCAGATAGGCCCGGATGACGTTGAAGATGTTTTCTTTGGCAAAGTCAGTGGTGGGCCGTGCCTTGAACGAGCGCGGCACTTCAAAGCGCCGACCTTTATATTTCCCTGTGATAATTCGCATACAAGTGAGTGGGTTAGTTAATGGGTCTGTAGCCCAGCAGCATGGTCATGAGGTCGTAAGACACGCCCGGCGTCGTGGCAATGGGGTGGCGGTTGAACTCGGCCGCCGGGGTGAGGCTGATGATGTTGGCCGCATATTTGAGCAATTCGTCGGCAGTCTCTTTCTGCAGCGTGTCTTCGCCCGTCACATAGATGGGTGAGAGGTCTGAGAGGCCCGTCGTCGTGGTGGCTTGGCCTTCGTCGTCGGTTTGGCCGGGTTGCACTTCTGCACCCACCTGCCGGGCTACGTTGAGCGTGTAATAGGCCGCGTCGGCCGGGTGATGGATTTCAAACGAATTGGCCAGCAGCAACCGGTTGGCGTCGAAGGCAAAAATCTCGGCCGTCTGGCCGTGCACGTTGACGAAAAGGCGTTTTTTGTCGGTGGTGTTGACGCCGCGTATGGCAAAGTGGCGCAGCAGGGGCGTCATAGAAGAGATGAAGTTGACGCTTCCGCCGAAATCTTCAAGAGCATGGCACACGGTTTCGGCCAATGAAAATACCACCACACAGTTGGCCTGAGCCACGACATCGTAAAACACGCGGCGTCGTGTCTCTTTATCTTCAAAACAGAGATTGTAGATTTTCTCGCAATCCTCTTCTTGAAACTCAGCCAAAGGCACAAACGTGGCCGGACCGCCCACGAGCACCTGTACGATGCCGCTGCCGGGTGTGCGGACGGTGCCTTCGCTGCGTTCCACCTCTTTGAGATTGGCAGCCAGTGAGATTTGCGGATTGAGCTTGTGACTGGTGAAGGCAAAGGCCGTGTGGTGTTCGGCGTCAAAGCGTGCCAGCGAGATGCGCCTCTCTGAGAGGCGGATATAGAGATGTTCGGGCTGGTGGGGAGATTGAGGATGGTCGATCATGATTGGGGCGTTTTGGTGTGGGATAAACGTCGGAGACCGTAGCGGCCAATGGGCACTGCCAGCAACACGCCGATGGCGTTGGCCACAAAGTCTCTCCAGTCTCCACTGCGTGTGCCGCCGGTGAGGTAGGCCTGTGCCAATTCCACCAGACCGCTCATGATGATGGGGGCGATGACCGCCCAAAGGATGAGGCGCAGCGTGTGTGGCTTGGCGTGAGTGCGCCAATATTCCCACCATACCACGCAGCACGTGCCGAGGTACATCAAGCAGTGGGCCACCTTGTCTGAATTTTTCATTTGAAGCAATGAAATCGAAGGCGGCTTGATGAGGCACAGATACCAAATGGCAGCAATGCAGAGCAGTGTGAGCGGATAGCGTCTGACGAGGTTGAGGATGTGGCCCATAGGCGCTTGGTGTTGTGGCGACTTACCAGAACTTGTTGTGTGCTTCGCTGTATTCAAACCCGGCGGCTTTGAGTTTTTCCTCAAGCGTTTTCCGGTCGATGTCCATATCGTCGCACAAGGCGTCGAGCGAAGGATAGTGGTCGCGCAGTTTCATATTGATGACGCTGAAAAGCATCATAGGGTCTTGTGGTAGTGTCATATCTTGGGACAAAGTTAGTGCAAGGCGAGAGGAATGGCAAGAAAAACTTGTTTTTATTGACATTCCCGAGCCGCCGCCTAACTTG
>JBJFGJ010000186.1:0-9107 GCA_051892575.1 Alloprevotella sp.
CTGGGTTTAATATGGTCTCCCATATTCCGGCCTGAAAGGTCGGCACACCCAGCGGTCTTATAGGCTCGTTTATGCGAAATATGATTATCAATGTAAGTGCTTCATAGTGCCGACCTTAGCAGGCCGGAGATTAGAGGGCATTCCATAACCCAGGCCTAACGACCTGGGCTGATATGTTGCGCCCTTTCAGGGCTTGTTTGCCAGCCCATCCAACTTTTCGACTTTTCGACTCTTGGCCTTTTCGTCTTTTTGACCTACAAATACGTTGGGCCCTCTACCGGACGCGGAGGCGTGGGGCTGAGGGCAAGACGGCGGGGACTGAGAAACGAATGTGGATTTTATGAAGAAAAGCACAATTCCTACGGCAGCATGATCTGCTTCAGGTCATGAGGGTATAATCTCAGCCTGCTTCAACCGAAGAGGCACCCCTTTGTCTTTACACGGCAAATTTACACCAACCCGACGTAACGGCGAAACATTTGTAGGCTTTTTTGCGATGGAGATGACAAACAGACAGTAAACGAGGCTTCTCCCACTCCCGCCATTCCGCCATCGCGTATGTTCAAAAAGCCGGTTGGGCGTGACAAAAACTAACGAAAAAACATCGGAAAATCTTTCAGTCGAAGCCGGGAGAGGGAAAAACCGAGGGAAATGGCCCGAAAGCGCACTTGTATTTAGGTTTCAAACGCCTGTCAGTAGGCCAATAAAAACGGGGATACTGAGAGCATTTTCTGTCAGTATCCCCGTAGAGGCTGAAAATGTGGCTTGGGGGCTCCCGAAGGTCACCGTCTCTTTCATCCTATGGCAAATATAAGCCCAAAGGCGGCGAGAGAAAATGACAAAACGGCGCCGGGTCGATGGTCCTTATTCCTGCCAATTCTCGTCGGCATCGCGGCGGTTTGAGAGCCAGTCTGTGGTGTTGTCGTCGGCTCCGAAATTGTCGTCCGAACTGCCTGAGTTGACGGGCAGGCTGCTCGTTTTCATCAGCGTTTGCTCGGCGTGGAGACGGATGCAGTGGGCTTGAGGCTGGATATAGCGTTTTATGTTCTGACGTGTTTAAGGAATGAAATATTTTTGGCCTTTATCGTCCACGTAGATGCCGCGGCCGGGCTGGTTCACACGGCGGCCGTTGAGGTCGTAGAGTCGGCGCGTTGAGGTTGCTTCTGTTGTGATCTGGCCAATGCTTGTGGCGTCGCCGCCAAAGGCGAGTCGTTCTGTGGCCTGACCGCTGAGGGCCGAAGCCAACAGATAGGCCTTGTTGGCCGGCACGATGGTGCCAGAAGAGAGGTAGAAGCCCACACCCTGACTCATGTTGCCCAGTCCGTAGAAGGTTTGGGCAGTGAGGCCAGAGCGCTGAGCCGTGGCGCCGCTCAGGATGTTGTCGACGAGGCTTGTGCCTTCTTCGTCGGCATGTACGGCAAGGCTGACAGTGCCTGAGGCAGGAGCCTCGAGCAGTACGCCCTCGCCGGCAGCAATAACCGTGCCGGGCGTGAGGGCCGTGAGCGTGAGCAGGCCGGTGGTGGCGTTGGTGGCTTTATACATTGTGCAGGTGGCAGCATCGGGTACGGCCACGGCCACAGGCAGGCAAAGGGCTGTCCAGAGCGCTTCGCCCACGTTGACGTCGATGGCCTTCACCTCTTCAAGCGTCCAGGCCGAAGCAGTGGAGGTGAGCGTCACGGCGTCGCCGGCGGTGGCATATTTGTCGCCGCAGACGAGTGAGATGTTCACCTTATTGTCTGCCACGCCCATCGTGTAGCTGTAGACGCCGTGCCATTTCGTGGCGTCCACGGGCATTTCCACGGTGGCTGCCGAGCCCCAGAAACGGGCCGAGTTGAGGTGCTTCACCTTATAGCCGCCTTCGATGGGCACGAGCGTGAAGAGCGAGGGAGCCTGTCCGGCAGTGGCAAGAGCGGCTGTGGGCAGACCGCGACCGGCATTCTGCATGGTGGTGCCGTCGGCGCTAAACTGCGGCGTGGCGTAGATGTACCGCGGTGTTTCCTCGGTAGAGGCTAAGCGAAAAGGGCGCTTGGAGAGACGTCCCTCCGGATAGACCAGCAGGTTGCCGTCGGCGGAAAAAAGCACACCGTCGCGGCTCTCGTAGCCCGTGATGCCTTCGGGCGTGTGGATGTCGGTGAGCGACGAGCAGCCGGCAAAGGCAGCGGCCTGGAGGGGCGTGCCGTAGGTCACCTGAAGTTTGGTGATGTTCACGCCGGCAGGGATGGCGTTGCTCAACACGCTATGGTCGGCCAGCACCTTACCGGTGTAGCTTTTCGTCTCAGACACACCAGCCGACGAGGTGGCTGTCACCTTCACAGCGCCGGCGCCGTCGTAGGTCATGTCAATGCTGAAGGGCGAACCGAGCGAGCCCACGGTTTCAAACTTTTGCTCTTGATTGCCGTCAATCTTGAGAGTCAGTGTGCCGGCCTTGGCATAATAAAACTGAAAGCCGTCGGTGTAGTCGTTGGCCAAAGCCGAGGTGCCCGTGGCCAAGAGCGAAGAGCCCCAGGTGTTGTATGAAGAACCGTCGCCTGTGGCTTCAAGATGGAGCGTCCAGGCCTTGTTGCCGGGCAGGGGTACGTCGGGGGTGATGGCAAAGTCACCGGTTCCGGCGCCTGTCTGGCTGTGGTCAAGCAACAGGCCGTAGACGCGGGGCAGCGTGAGGCTGGTGAGGTCGGTGTTACCGGCAAAGGCCTCGTCGCTGATGAGCGTCACGGGCGAGTCGGTCAGGTTGAGCTCGCCGCTACCGCTCACCACTTCGGTCACGGCTTTGCGGCCCTCTGAGAGGTTCTCGGTGTTGAGTATCCAGTTGCCCACGACGAGTTTTTGTAAGAATTCGGCCGTGTAGGTGGCGTTTTCAACGGCTTTGAAGCGCAAGAAGTTGCCGTCGACCCAAGAGGCGGGCAGTTCGCGACCGTATTGGTCTTTCCATTTCACCTCATAGCCGGTGGCGGGATAGGCGCGCAACACCACGTCTTCGCCCACGCTGTAGGTGTAAGTGTCGGTCTGGCCGTTGGCATCGACCGTGCCGTAACTGTTGCCGGCAGCTACCGTCACGGTGCAGGCATAGTCGGCATAGTCGGTCACGTTGAGAGGAATGTCATAGACCGGACGTGTGGTCTGGTCTTTGGCCGGACGGGCGTCGGTAGTGGCGTCGATGCGGCCGGTCTCATATGAGCCGTCGAAGCGCAGACGGATGTGGGTGATGCCGCGGGGCATATCGTAGGGCAGCAGGATGTCGAGGTTGCCGTCTGAGAGCATGGAGTTGCCGCTCGTGCTCTTGTTGCCCACCACGGCGAGGAGTTCGCCTTCGTCTTCAAAGTCGCCGTCGGAGTTAAGGTCGATATAGGCCGAGAGGCGGCAATAACTCAGTCCGTTCTTGCCATCGGTGTCTTGCCAGGCGAGGCTCAGGCGGCTGCCGGCAGCGGCGTTGACGATGGAGGTGGTGTGGAAGAGCGAAGTGAGGGCCTCGCTGTTGGTGTAGATTTCCACGGGTTCGCGGTCGCGGCCGGCTGCGGTCAGTTTGGTCACGTATTGTTCGTAGCTGTTGACGGTGCCGAGTTCGCTAAGGTCTTCGGTGGGCGAGCCCCATTTGTTGACAATGAAATTGGCGGTGAACGAGGCCGCGTCTTTGCCGTAGTAGGTATAGGGATTGTCAGTGCCCACGCTTTGGCCTTCGGAGTCGGTCCAGCCCAGGAAGTCGTAGCCCGTGGCCGGTGTGGCCACGATGGTCACAAAGTCGGTGTTGGTGACGCTTGTCTCAGAGGTGCCGTAGATGGTGGCCGAGCCTTGTTCGGCGTTGGCGCTGCTGACGCTGACAGTGCGCGGCGTGGTGATTTCATCGGCAAAGGCGATGTGGTAATTGAGCACGGTGCCGTCGCCCAGGTCAATCTGGGCCATCACCTTGCTCTTGACTGCCTTCTCGGGGATGGTCACGGGCAGGCCAGAGAAGATCTCGTCGGCCGAATAGTTGCCGTCGCCGTTGAGGTCGATGCTGACGGTCGGCGTGAGGTCGGCGGGGATGTTGAAGTCGGCCGCTGTGTAGTTTTGTCCGGCAAAGGCCATCGGCACATAAGCCTTGTCCACACTCTGAGCCATACCGCGGTAATAGTAGGTGGGTGTGGCGCCTGCGGGCGTGAGGGTGATGAAATAGGAAGCGAGCAGTTCGGCAGCGATGTCGGCCGTAGAGCCGGTGGGCGTGTCGTCGTAGCTCAACGTGTTATTGTGGGCCCAGTTCCAGTCGTTGGTAAACCAGTCAATGCCGCTCGAAGAAGCACCGTTGTCGAAGAACTTTTTCCAGCGGGCATAATAGAAGTCTTTGAGCATACCGCCCCATTCGCGATAGGAGTAGTCACGCAGACCGCCGCTCTCAGAACTGGCTTGCGGGCCCCATGTGGTGATGAGCGTGCGGGCGTTGTCGAGTTCGAGCCAGTCGCGGTCGGTGTCGGTGGTGCCTGTGGCTTCGTCGGCAATGCCTCGGGCCATTTTTGTCCAGCGGCCCAGCATGAAGTTGCCGTTGGTGCAGAGCAGGCGGTCGAGGTCGAGAATGAGTTGTAGATATTTGTCGCGCAGGCTCTCATAGAGTGCCGTGTTGCCGTTCTCTTTGGCCGACTTGATGGCCGGCAGCAGATAGTAGGCGTAGTCGGTGAGGGCCTGACGGGTCACGTCGGTGAGGTCGTAACTGTAGTTCTCGCCCGACAGTCCGGCGTTGAGCAACAGATGGGCAGCGCGGGCAATGTCGGAGGCATTATAGAAAATGCCGGTGCCACCCCACGAAGACACTTTGTCCACCTGCAGTGCCGGACGCGCACAGAGCACGGCCTCGTGGGGACCTTGCAGACCCGTTTCGCATTTCAGGGCCGAACCCTTGATGAGTTGCCAGGCCTCGGCTGCCTTGTCGTTGGCTGTGCCGTAGCGCGAGGTGGTGTAGTCGTTGACCCACTCCGTCACGTTGGGCGCCGTGTCGCGCCAGGGCAGTTCAAACAGTGCGTCGTAGAGCACGGGCACCTGCTCGATGGCCTCGGGCGTGGCGCCGATACCCTTGATGTTGGCGTTGTTGGATTTTTGCGTATAAAAGTCGGTCATCACCTTTTCCAATCGGCCAAACAGTCCCGTGCGGCCGCCGAAGTTGGCCAGCATACAATACACGGCGTCGTGTCCCTTGTAGGCGTCAAAGTGCGTGTGGGCGTCGCTGAAGAGGTCGAGCACGATGAGTTTGCCTTTCGCCACTTTGTCGAGCACGTTGTATTGGGCGCTGCTCCATTGCCAGAACTGAATGACCCACTTGCCGTTGGCATTGGCCGTGGTCATGGCTTGTGCTATTTTGGTGTAGGCCGAAGGCACGTCGATGCCCGAGGTGTTGGCTCCCTCGTGGAAGGGGTCCATGCTGTAGTAGGTGGAAGTACCCATCACTTCGGCCAGACGGTTATAGTATTTGGTAGAAATGGAGTCGAAGGCGGCAGAGTTGGGATCGAGGATGTAGGGACGTACAAAGGCGCACCAGCCACCCTGGTTGATGCCCGTGTAGCCCTTTTCGCCGATGTCGCTCGGCGCCATGCCGGCATAGCCCGGCAAAACGGGCTCCATACCCAGTTCGCGCTCACGGGCGAGAATGTCTTTGGCCAGTTTCTCTTGGCGTGTGTACCACCAGTCGGGGTTGGGACCGCCCCAGCCTTCGAGGTTGTTCATACCCCACCAAGCCTGAAAACACGGGCCGGCAATGAATTCGTTGGCCTCGTCGTCGCTATACTTCAGGTCTTTGGTGAGCAGTTTTTTCCAAACCACGTCGAGACCCACGATTTGCAACGGCATATTGATGCCGTGCAGGGCCATCCAGTCGATTTCTTTTTGCCAGCGGTCCCAGGTCCACACCGACATCGAGTAAGAGAAGGTGCAATAGTTCAGATAATAGCGGTAGTCCACCGAAGCCGTGTGGGTTTCGTCCGTCGCCGGGACGGGCAGTGTGGCGGCCGAGAGGTCTGCCGTCAGTTGGTTCCATGCGATGTTCACGTGGGCATAGTGGTTGAGATACCAACCGATGCCCGTGGTCAGGGCCGAGAGCGTGGAGCCTTTGATACAGGGTTTGCCGTCTTTGGAACTGATGACAAACACCTCCTCGCCGGCCGATGAGAGGCTCTCGTCGAGCACGGTTTCAAACTTGTCGGCAGCGTTGGTCACACGATTGAGCAGGTCGGTCACGGCCTGCGGATTGTCGGTGGCAGCCACGGCGCCGGGCAGCCATGCCGTTAGCCAAAACAGCACGACCGCGAGCGGTTTCAAAATACGTTTCATGGTAAATTTTATGGATTAATGTGTTTTTCGGGTGTATATATTGTCTTGCGAAGATAGTGCAACTGTGAGAGTTGGCAAAAAAAGCGGCCGAAAATTTGCATTTTCGGCCGCCGGGAGGGGTGGGAGAGGGAACGCCGTTTATTGGTGTCCCATCTGTCTGGTCTTGGGATAGGCGAGGATGGTTCTCAGCCAATCACACAAAAAAATGGGGATGTTGAGCAGATTGCCGTTGGCTTTCAGGTTTTTCATTGAGAAACGAATCCGTATGGCCGGGTCATATTTCTCTTGATATACTTTTAGGCTTTGTCCGCTGATGTTGTCTTCGGCTTTCACCTCAATGGGGCGTATCTCTATGCCGTCTTGGATGATGAAATCCACTTCAGCCTTATTCCCCGATATGGTCCAATAGTGCGGAGCGTTGTAGCCTTGCGCCAAGAGCGAACAAAGCACGAAATTCTCAGCCATGGCCCCTTTGAACTCCTTGAGCAAATTGCCTCTGGCAAGCACAGTTTCGGGAGGCAGAGCCGCCATGGTGCGGAGAATGGCCTGATCGAGCATATAAATCTTGAATGCGGTGGTGTCTTCGTAATGCTTGAGCGGCAACTGCGGCGTTTCGCTCACATAGATACGATATACCATACCTGAGAGCACCAGCCAGTCAATGGCCGACTCATATTCACGGGCTCTGGCGCCTTCTCTGATGACTCTGAAGATAAACTTCTTGTTTTCACGCGACAATTGAGAAGGGATGCTTCGCCATATCTCCCTGATGCGCGGCACGTCTTTGGCGTTGACGTGTTTGGTGAAGTCATATTCATAAGATTTCATGAGGTCGGCCAGGTCGTTTTCAATCTTTTCCATTCCGGCCCCGTCCAGCATATCGCTGCACGGCTTGGGCAGACCGCCGCAGACTTGATAGCGCCTGTATTGCTCGGAGAGTTTGTTGAAAAGGATGTCGGGGAGCGGTTCAAGCGTTTCAAGCCACGCCTCTGTCTGCTCCATCAGGCGGCAGTCGCTCATGCGCAGATATTCGCGGAAAGTCACGGGATACATCTCAAGAAAACTCACCTTGCCCACAGGGAAGGTGTCTCGTCTGCCGTCTGCCTCCGCGCCGCCTTTGCTGCCTTCGTCTTTCCTGTTCACGGCCACTCCGAGCAAAGAACCGGCCGCGATGATGTGGTAGTCCGGAGCGTCTTCCTTGAAATATTTCAAAGCGCCAAGAGCCGCTTGGCACTCTTGGATTTCGTCAAAAAAGATGAGTGTGTCTTCTTCGGCCAGAGGTACGTCGCAGTAGAGAGCCAATTCGCCCAGTATGCGTCTTACGTCTTTGGTTTTGTTGAAAATGTCTTTCAGCTCTTCTTGTTTGTCAAAGTTGAAAATGGCGGTATGCTTGTAGTGCGTGCGGCCAAACTCTGCCACCACCCACGACTTGCCAATTTGTCTTGCGCCTTGCACGATGAGTGGCGAACGGTCTTTTTCGTTCTTCCAGGCTTCCAGTTTTCCGATGATTTCTCTTGTGATGATCATGGTTGCGTCTGTTGGTTTTCTACTGCAAAGTTGGCTAAAAACGCCCAAAATCACAAGTCAGCGCACAAAAATGTGAGATTTCTCACATTTTTCGCACCTAAATGGTGCAGAGTCGCTCAGTCGGCCGTCTGTGTCGGCACGCATTTTTTTCTCGCGCGCGTATATATATTATAGGAGTGCCGGGGCTGAGGAGGGAAAAATGCGGCGGCCGGGGCGTCATTTGGTTTTGTTTCGCTAAATTTGCAGTGATGTGGATGCCGCAGGGTGCTGCGCCCCATCGCTTACATTGTGGAAAAATAAAAAAGCATTCGCTATTATTTCGCGTTCAGCCAAAAGCGTAGGAAACTTCTTGGAAATAACACACCGCAGAGATAATATGTGAGAAAACAAGGTGCCGGTATGGGTGCCTTGGAAGTCATTGTAGCAATGCTATCACGCCAGCGGCGTGGTGCATTTCTTATTTTGACTTCTGAGGTTTCCATCCTACGCTGCCTCAAAGCTGAACGCATAAGGAAGCATCACGCTTTTTTTATGCGCCTTCGGCCGTGATTGATAGACGGATGCCACACGCTCAAACATCCGTCTGTCATGGCAAACAAAAACCTCAACGCGGCCAAAAAGGCCAAGAAAGATGAGTTTTATACGCAAATCTCCGACATAGAGCGGGAACTGCAACACTACTGGCCACACTTTCGCGGCAAAACCGTGCTCTGCAACTGCGACGACCCCTACGAAAGCCATTTCTTCAAATATTTTGCCGGCCGTTTCAATCAGTTGGGGCTGCGCAAACTCATCTGCACCTGCTACAACGGTTCGGCCATTCAAGGCGGCGAGTTGACGCTGCCACTCTTCCCCGCAGACGAGCCCAAGAAGAAGGCCCACAAACTCGTCATCACGGAGGTGACCGACGTGAACGGCGACGGGGTGGTGGATCTCACCGATGTGGAATACCTCATACGCAACGACAAAAACGTGCTTTCCACGCTCGAGACCGGCGACTTCCGCTCGCCCGAGTGCATCGCCTTGTTGAAGGAGGCCGACATCGTGGTGACCAATCCGCCTTTCTCACTGCTGCGCGAATATATAGCCCAGTTGATGGCCTACGACAAGAAGTTTTTGATTGTGGGCAATATCTATGCCCCGACATATAAAGATGTTTTCCCCTTGTTCCTGCATAACAAAATTTGGTACGGTCCGAGCATCTCGAGCGGTGACCGCAAGTTTAGGGTGCCCGACGACTATCCGCTCAACGCTGCCGGATGTGGCATTGATAAAGACGGACATAAATATAT
>JBJFGJ010000187.1:0-2228 GCA_051892575.1 Alloprevotella sp.
ATAAATCTGTCAAGTTTCATGAATGATATGCTTTGAGTGTTTGGATGGTTGTCCAGGCCATGTCGGACTGGTGGGCCTTGCCCCTGGAGCCCTATATATATTATAGGAGTGTATAGGGTGCTGAAAGCTTGTCGCTATGCCTTTGCTATTGCTTTAGTCCTTATGGCTTGGGCGGTGTGGTCGTTGGTTTTATTTCTCGCCCGGGAGTTTGCCGGCTTTGAGGTCGGCTTTGGCTTTCTCGCGGTTTTTGGCAGACTGTGCGGGAGTGATGGGGGTGATTTTGGCACCGTTCTTGAGCTGGTTGACACCTTCCACGACGATGCGCTCACCGGCCTTGAGGCCGTCGGTCACCACGAAGTTCTGACCGTCGTTCTGCACCATTACGCTAATCTCGCGCGAAGCCACGGTGTTGTCTTTGTTCACCACATAGACAAAGCGCTTGTCCTGAATTTCATAGGTGGCATTCTGGGGCACCAGGATGGCGCCGCTGGCCTTGGTGGGGATGACGATGTTGCCCGTACCGCCCGAGCGGAGCTCTTTGGCGGCATTGTCGAAGGTGGCACGCATCTGCACGGCACCGGTAGTGGGGTCAATCACACCGCTCACGGCAGTGATGTGGCCGGGAGTGGCATAGGTCGAACCGTCGGCCAGGGTGAGTTGCACTTCGGGCATGGCCTTGATGGCTTCATCGATGCCGCCGCTCGTGCGAGTGAGTCCGAGCAGCTGTTTCTCGGTCATACTGAAATACACATATACGTTGGAAATGTTGGACACGGTGGTGAGAGGTTCTGCCTGTGCCGAGCTGACGAGGCTACCTACGCGGAAGGGGATGCTGCCCACCACGCCGTTGGCCGGACTGGTCACGGTGCAGTAGCTCAGGTTGTTTCTGGCCGACACGAGTGAGGCTTCGGCTTGTGCCAACTGGGCCTTGAGGCTTTCGAGGCTGTTGGCGGCGATGTCGTAGTCGTAGCGGCTCACGATGTTGGCTTCAAGCAGTTGCTTCTTGTTGTTCACGGTGAGCTGTTGGGTGGCGATGTTGGCCTTGATTACGTTCACCTGAGCCTGGGCCTGTTTCACGGCGGCCTCATACTGCACGGCGTCGATCATGAAGAGGGCCTGGCCTGCTTTGACAAAGTCGCCTTCGTCCACGAGCACTTTCGTGATGTGGCCGGCAATTTTCGGACGGATTTCGATGTCCTGTACGCCTTTGATGGTGGCGGGATAGGTCGTGTTGAGGTCGGCGTCGGCGGCTGCCAAAGTAACAACGGCATACTCGTTGCTGGCCTCCGGCATTTGCTGTTTACTGCCACAAGCGGCTGTCAGACCGAGAAGAGCAGCGAAAAGGCTGATTTGTTTCATTTTCATGTGTTGGAAATATTGAAAGTTTATTATTTGCGTGTTTCGAGCACGGTTTATCGGGTGCAAAATTACTTCAAAAAACTAAATAAAGCGATAAAGTTTTCCTTTATCACGCGCACGTTTAGTTATATTAACGGACTTTTTGGGTAAAATCAATGGAGGAACGACAGATTTGCTTGCCCGAGTTGACAAAACTTGGGTTCGATTGGAGGGGTCAGGCAGAGACGGTTGGGAGTGTAGTTTTCTTCAGATTGTCTCCCATCACCGTTTCGGCTCGTCGTTTTGTCTTTTGCCGACGTGCTTCTTGGGGCTATCTTTGAGGTAGGAAAAAAGAAGAGGGCCGCATTGGGTCCTCTTTTTTGATGTTTGGCGCGTTACGGCGATAAGGACAGGATTTTCTGTCCTTATGCCAGAAAATGCTCTCCCTATTGTAGAAAAATTTGAGTGCCTGAAAACTTATTTTGCTAAGACTTTTACGAGTCGCTGCACTTATGTTAGATTGATATAAAATTAGATAGAGATTTCATTCTCATAGAAATAAAGATAATTTTTAAAGTAATACTTCATTTTATGCAAGATGGAGCCTTTTCTTTGCCTCATATTTTTCTTATAAAAATTGGTATAACTTTTGTCACGGACCACCCCGGCGAATGAACAGCGCTCAGACGCTGCGGCCGCAGAGTTGTGCCAGTTGGCAACTGCGGCATCGCGACTTTACGTCGGTGGGCACGAAAGGTTTGTCGGGATTGAAAATCTCCGTCACGAGTTGGCTCAGTCTGTCCTCAAACTCTTCGGCGCAGCGGCGAAAGTCGATGGTCTCAGTGCCACCCCATTTGATTTCGGGCGAATAGTCGTCGGCCGCACTGTGA
>JBJFGJ010000188.1:0-8967 GCA_051892575.1 Alloprevotella sp.
CGTCGCCGCTCTACCGCTCAGAGGCGCTGTCGGCCCTCCACGGCTGCACGGTTTATCTGAAACGCGAAGACCTCAACCACACCGGCGCCCATAAAATCAACAACGCCATTGGCCAGATCCTGCTGGCACGCCGCATGGGCAAAACCCGTATCGTGGCCGAGACGGGAGCCGGTCAGCACGGCGTGGCCACGGCGACGGTCTGCGCCTTGATGAAGATGCCTTGCGTGGTTTATATGGGTGCCACCGACGTGGCCCGTCAGCGCCCCAACGTGGAAAAGATGCGCCTGCTCGGGGCCGAGGTGGTGCCGGTGGAGAGCGGCAACAAGACGCTCAAAGACGCCTGCAACGAGGCCATTCGCGACTGGTGCTGTCATCCCGAAGACACCTACTATCTCATCGGCTCCACCATGGGGCCTCACCCCTACCCCGACCTGGTGGCACGGATGCAGAGCGTCATCAGCCGCGAAATCAGACAGCAGTTGCAGGAGAAAGAAGGCCGACCCACGCCCGACTATCTCGTGGCCTGCATCGGTGGCGGCTCCAATGCGGCCGGCACAGTCTTTCATTTTCTCGACGATGCCGACGTGAAGATTGTCTTGGCCGAAGCCGGAGGCGAAGGGGCCGACACGCCGCGCACCGCCGCCACACTGGCCATCGGCTCTGAAGGTGTGCTCCACGGTTCGCGCTCACTCGTCATCCAGGACGAAGACGGACAGGTCATCGAACCGTATTCCATCTCTGCCGGTCTGGACTATCCGGGCATTGGTCCGCTCCACGCCCATCTGGTGCGCTCCGGCCGTGCCCGCTCGCTGGCCGTCACCGACACCGAAGCCTTGCGTGCGGCCTACGAGCTCAATCGCCTCGACGGCATCTTGCCGGCTCTCGAGTCGGCCCATGCCTTGGGGGCCTTGCACCGCCTGAAGTTCCGTCCGTCCGACGTGGTTGTGCTGACGCTCTCGGGCCGCGGCGATAAAGACATCGACACCTACCTGGCCCACGCCCACGATTTTGACTGATTGTCCTTATGTCCAACCTTTCCAAGTCTCATCTCATGCCTTCTTTTTCTTATAAAGTCAATGCCCGCGCCCTCGAAGGCGACCTCTGCACGCCGGTGGGCACCTATCTGAAAGTGCGCGACCTCTTTGCGCAAAGTGCTCTGATGGAGAGTTCCGACTATCACGGCGGCGAAAACAACCGCTCGTTTATTGCACTCGAACCTCTGGCCTCGGTGAGCATAGCCCACGGCGTGGCCATCGAGAGCCTGCCCGACGGCAGCCGTACCGAAACGCCGCTGACACCCGCCTTTGGCGTGGCCGAAGCCATCGACGGTTTCATGCGCCGCTTCAAGGTGGAGGGCGAATACAGCCGCTATTGCGGACTCTACGGCTATATGGGCTTCAACGCCATACGCTATTTTGAAAACATCGAAGTGAAAGACTCCACCGCCGAGCAAAACGACGCGCCCGACATACATTATATATTATATAGGTATGTGCTGGTGTTTAATGACTTCAAAAACGAACTGGTCTTGCTCGAACTCACGGCCGATGGCGAAGAGAGCGGTATGGAGCGCATCGTCGGGGCACTGCGCACAGGCGAGGCGGCCGCCTATGGCTTTCATGCCGTGGGCGACGTGTCTTCGCCGCTCACCGATGAGGCTCACAAGGCCAACATCCGCAAGGGCATTGCCCACTGCCTGCGGGGCGACGTGTTTCAGATTGTACTCTCCCGACGCTTTGTGCAGCGCTACACGGGCGACGACTTCCAGCTCTACCGTGCCCTGCGCCGCATCAATCCCTCGCCCTATCTGTTTTATTTCGACTTCGGAGGTTTCCGCATCTTCGGTTCTTCGCCCGAAACCCACTGCCGCCTCGAGAAAGACACGGCCTATATCGACCCCATCGCCGGCACCACCCGCCGACAGGGCGAACCCGAGGCCGACCGTCGGGCTGCCGAAGCACTCCTGGCCGACCCGAAAGAAAATGCCGAGCACGTCATGCTGGTCGACTTGGCACGCAACGACCTCAGCCGCAACTGCACGGGGGTGAAGGTGGAGTTTTTCAAAGACACACAATACTACAGCCACGTCATTCACCTGGTGAGCCGCGTGTCGGGCCATGTGCGTCCCGGCACCAACCCCATCAAACTGCTCGCCGACACCTTCCCGGCCGGCACACTCAGCGGGGCGCCCAAAGTGGAGGCGCTCAAACTCATCAGCCGCTACGAGCCACACAATCGCGGCGCCTATGGAGGCTGCATCGGCTACATCGGTCTCGACGGCAGTTTCAATCAGGCCATCACCATCCGCTCCTTCGTGAGCCGATGCGGCGAACTGTGGTTCCAGGCCGGCGGTGGCATCGTGGCCGCCAGCAACGAAGACTACGAACTGCAAGAGGTCAACAACAAACTCGGGGCCTTGCGCAAGGCCATCCTTGAAGCCGAAACCGACTGATTATCGCAAACACCACAAGCCTTATGAATATCTTTCTCATAGACAACTACGACTCTTTCACCTACAACCTGCGGCAAATGCTCGAAGAGGCCGGCGCCGAGGTGTGTGTGAAGCGCAACGACTGTTTCGACTTGGACGAAATCCAACGTTTCGACAAGATTGTGCTCTCTCCCGGGCCCGGCATCCCCGACGAGGCCGGACTGCTCAAGACGGCCATCAAGACCTATGCCGGCCGTAAGCCCATGCTGGGCGTCTGTCTGGGCCATCAGGCCATCGGCGAGGTGTTTGGTGCCACGCTGGTCAACCTGCCCAAGGTGTTCCACGGCATCCAGACGCCGGTGGACATAGTGGCTCAGGACGAACTCTTTGCCGGCGTGTCGGCCGCCCCGGCCGTTGGACGCTACCATTCGTGGGCCGTGGCGCGTGAGGGTTTCCCGGCCTGTCTGGAAGTGACGGCCGAGAGTGCCGACGGTTGCATCATGGCCCTGCGCCACCGCGACTATCCCATCCATGGCATCCAGTTCCACCCCGAGAGCGTCCTGACGCCCGAGGGATTTAAGATGATACAGAATTTTATGCGGCTCTAAGCCTCAACTCTTTTTCCAATGAAAACCATCCTCCAGCAGCTTTTTTCTCATCAAACGCTCACTGCCGACCAAGCCTATCAACTGATGGGCGGTCTGGCCGAAAAGCAATATCCCGAAGCCCAGGTGGCGGCTCTGCTGGCCATCCTGGCCATGCGGCCCGTCACCGTCGAAGAGATTGCCGGCTTCCGTCGGGCACTCATTGAGCGAGCCAAGCCCGTAGACCTCTCTGCCTACGGCCCCATCGACATCGTGGGCACGGGCGGAGACGGCAAAAACACATTCAACATCTCCACTTGCAGCTGTTTCGTCGTGGCCGGTGCCGGCTATCGGGTGGCCAAACACGGCAACTACGGCGCCACGTCTGTGAGCGGTGCCAGCACGGTGCTGGAACGCCACGGCGTAAAGTTTTCAGCCGATGCCGACCGCCTGAGCCGCTCCATCGAGCAGTCGGGCGTGGCCTACCTTCATGCGCCGCTGTTTCATCCGGCCTTGGCGGCCGTGGGCGGCGTGAGGCGGACGTTGCAGTTCAAGACGGTGTTCAACCTCCTTGGCCCGTTGGTCAATCCCTGCCATCCGGCGTGCCAACTGCTGGGCGTGGCCAATCTCTCACAGATGCGCCTCTATGCCCGTGTGTTTGAACATCTGGGACTGGACTATGCCGTGGTCAACAGCCTCGACGGCTACGACGAGATTTCGCTCACGTCCGAGTTTAAGGTGATGACGCGCAATCTCGAGAAGATTTACCGGCCGGCCGAACTGGGACTGGACTTCGCCGCACCGCAGGATCTCTTCGGCGGCAAAACGGCCGACGAGGCAGCGGCCATCTTCGACGCCGTGCTAACCGGCACGTCCACCCGGGCCCAGCGCCAGTGTGTCAAGGCCAACTCGGCCATGGCCATCTGCACGCTCTGTCCCGAAAAGCCCATGGCCGAGGCTCTGGCCGAGGCCGAAACATCGCTCGCAAGCGGCCGTGCACTGGAGTGTTTCAAGAAATTTGTAGCAATCAACCAAGACTGACAACCATGCCCAACATTCTCGAAACCATCGTGGCCCACAAACGCGAAGAGGTGGCTGCGGCCCAACAAGGACGTCCCTTAAGCGACCTCATGGCGGCCTGCCGCGACGCGGCTCCGACGCGCAGCCTGCGCCAGTCCATCCTGTCCACGCCCGGCGGCATCATCGCCGAGTTCAAAAGGGCTTCGCCGTCACGTGGTGCCATCCATCCCGACGCCCGTCCCGAGACGATTGTGCCGGCCTATGAGGCGGCCGGGGCTGCAGCCGTGTCGATATTGACAGACCGGCGTTTTTTCGGCGGCACCACCGACGACATCTTGGCGGCGCGACCGCTCACCGACCTGCCCATCTTGCGCAAGGAGTTTGTCGTCGACGCCTACCAGATTTATGAGGCCCGGACCATTGGTGCCGACGCCATTCTGCTCATTGCGGCGGTCTTGGGCGCCGAGCGCTGCCACACACTGGCGGCCGTGGCCCACGAGGTGGGCCTGGAGGTCTTGCTGGAGGTCCACGAGGCCGACGAACTGGCGGCTTTCGGTCCGGACGTCGACGTGGTGGGCGTGAACAACCGCGACCTGCGCGTGTTCCGCACCGACCCTGCTCGCTCTGTGGCGCTCCGTCCGCTCTTGCCGTCCGGAGCGGTCTGCATCTCCGAGAGCGGACTGCTCGACCCCTTGGTCAGCCGCCGGCTGGCCGGCGAGGGCTTCAACGGCTTCCTCGTGGGCGAGGCTTTCATGAAAACCGCCCAACCGGGTGAGGCGCTCAGACAATACCTTGCCACTATGCTCCAACCATAAAATCCCATACAAAACCCAACTCAAAAACTACTATACTATGATTGTCAAAGTCTGTGGCCTGCGCGAGGGCCAAAACATTCGCGACATCGAGGCGGCCGGTGCCGACTGGATGGGCTTTATCTTTTACAAGGAGTCGCCGCGCTATTGTGCCGTGCGCCCCGACTACCTTCCCGAGCGTGCCGTGCGGGTGGGCGTGTTTGTAGAGCCCACTTTCGGCGAGGTGGTCAGCAAGGTCGATGAATATGGCCTGCAGGCGGTGCAACTCCACGGTACCGTATGCCGCGAGCAGGCCCGAAAGCTGAAAGAGCGCGGCCTCACGGTGGTCAGAGCCATTCCGGCCACGGCCAAAGCCATACAAGAGTCGGCGCTCTGGCTGGGTTGTGCCGACTATCTGCTCTTCGACACGCCCACCGACAGCCACGGCGGTAGCGGCCGGCCGTTCGACCACAGCCTGCTCGACCACTACACCGGCAACATTCCCTTCATCCTCAGCGGCGGTATTGCACCCGAAGACGCCGAGTCTCTGGCTCAATTCCACCTCCCGGCCTTTGTCGGCGTCGACCTCAACAGCCGCTTCGAGACGGCACCCGGCGTGAAGGATGCCGCCAAAGTGAAACAATTCATCTCCACAATCCAGAAACCATGAACCACATCAAGTCTCTTTTTGCCCAAAAGCAACGGGGCATTCTCTCGGTCTATTTTTGTGCCGGCCATCCTCATCCCGACGCCACGCTCGACACCTTGCGTGCCCTCCAGGCCGAAGGCGTCGACATGGTGGAGATTGGTATGCCTTTCAGCGACCCTTTGGCCGACGGTCCGGTCATTCAGGAGGCCGCGTCGAAGGCACTTCGGGGTGGAATGTCGGTGAAGAAACTGCTGGGCCAACTGGCCGACGTGCGCCAAGACATCCACATTCCGCTCATCCTTATGGGCTATCTCAATCCCATACAGCACTACGGTTTCGACCGCTTTTGCCGTGAAGCCTCGGCCTGCGGCATCGATGGTCTCATCATCCCCGACCTGCCTTTTGAGGTCTATCAGCGCGAGTTCCGTGCCACGGCCGAGTGCTACGGTCTTTCGTTCATTTTCCTCGTCACGCCCGAGACGCCCGAGTCGCGCATCCGCGAAATCGACGCGGCGACCGACGGTTTCATCTATGCCGTGAGTTCGGCAGCCGTGACGGGTGCCCAGGCCTCGTTCAGTGCGGCGCGTCAGGCCTACTTCTCACGTTTGGAGCAGATGCAGTTGCGCAATCCGTTCCTCATCGGTTTCGGCATTTCCAATGCGGCCACGCGCCAGGCCGCCGATGCCCATGCGGCGGGTGTCATCGTGGGTTCGCGCTTCGTCACGTTGTTGGAGCAGTCCCCCACCCCGACCGACGCCGTCCGTGCATTGCAAAAGGCGTTGAGGGAGTGAAATAAGGAGGCATTTTTTGTGGGAAATACAAGTCCTGAAAGGGCACAACATAATAGCCCAGGCCTGAGACCTGGGCTATTATGTTGTGCCCTTTTATAAATGCAAGTTGGGCTTTCTTGGCCGCCAAACAAAATCACCTCCCCTGCCGTGCCACGCGGAGATAATGGCTCACGTAGGGGTCGCGGAGGAATTGCGGCGGAGCGTCTTTCACGATGCGCTCTATCTGGTTGGTCATCACGGGGAAGGGATATTGGCGGAAGAGCCACATGAAGCATCCGGGACCGAGCGCGTTGTCGTAATTGTCTTTGATGAATTTCGTCTCGAGGTCTTCGAGCTTCTTGGCCAACTTTTTGGCTTTCGGGGCAATCTCGCTGTTGATCTCTTCGGGCGACTTGCCGCTGTGGAGCATCTCCATACACTTGCGGTCGAGCTCCCACTGCTCATTCTCTATGCGCTCCTTGCGTTGCAGGAATTCATAGAGGCGGTCGTTGAGCGGTCCGCCACTCACGCGCTGGCCCGAGTGGTCCACCTGCACCACGAGTTCGCCCGTCTCGAGCACCACCGGCATCAGGCTTTCGTTGCCGATGCACACCTGGGCCACACGCGTGGAGTCGAGGGTGCTGGAGAAGGTGAAGCGGCCGTGGGTCACCTCGCAAGAGTCGAGACTCATCACCTCCTGCCCGTTGCAACTCACGCGCAGATAGAGCATACGCCCGTCGAGGCTACCCACGGTGGAGTTGCCTGCAATGCTGCACTGGTCTGAGCAGGCCGTGAGCAGCACCAATGTCGTTGCCAAAAGCCAAAACAGGAGTTTGTTCATAGGGTGATGACGCGCTTCGGCGGATGACTTAAGCTGTTGGCCGGAGCGTTTGCGACAAATATACTACGAGATTTTTGAAACGAGGGGCAAAACCCAAGGCGAACTCTGCCAAATAAAACTTTTTTGTCTTTTGTCGTGCCGAGATACAAACAAACGTAAAAGTATCTTTCAAATCTTTATCGCGCCAAGACGTGGGGGCAAAATGGGGTTTTGTTTATTTGGGCGGCCGTGTAAGCCCTGAAAGGGCGCAACATATCAGCCCAGGTCGTTAGGCGGCACGAAGTGGTATTAATTCGCGGCCCGGCAAGCCCTGAAAGGGCGCAACATATCAGCCCAGGTCGTAAGGCCTGGGCTAAAGATGTACGCGATAATTCCGGCCTGTAAGGTCGGCACATTTCGGGAATGAATAAACGGGTATATTACATGTGCCATCGAAAAACCGTCGCTATGTGTGCCGACCTTTCAGGCCGGAAATATAGCGTATACCGCATACCCGGGCCTTACGACCCGGGCTGATATGTAGCGCCCTTTCAGGGCTTGCGAGGCCGCTTAATAATTATGCCCATAAACCAATTTTGGACACTCTGCCCTTCAAGCCTTGCTTGGTCGCGCATCAATGCCACTACGTGTCACCTCTGCCTGGGCTATGATCTCGCTGGGCTTTCAGCCCGCTGCCTGGCCACTCAAAAACCTCACAAAAACCCAATCTCAATTTTTTTAACCGCTCGACGCAAAAATCCCCTCTCGCGCACGCGCGCTATAACGTGAGTTTTGCCTTTTTCTCCAATCACCCAATCACGGGCCTTGTCGGGCACTGATAATCAGTCGTTTGCTGTGATTGGAGCGCTCAGTCACGCCCAATCACACGACTACGGCCGGCCACATCGTGAAAGAAGTGGCCGGCCGTGTGAAATATGGTCTATCGTGTCAGTCTCTCGAGGCGCGTTTGCGGGCAGTGTGGTCGAGAATGACCTTGCGCATACGCATCGACTTGGGCGTCACCTCGACATATTCGTCTTCCTTGATATATTCGAGGGCCTCCTCGAGCGAGAAGATGATGGGCGGCACGATGCGGGCCTTGTCGTCGGCTCCCGAGGCGCGCATGTTGGTGAGCTGTTTGGCCTTGGTCACGTTGACCACGAGGTCGTTGTCGTGGACGTGCTCTCCCACCACCTGTCCGGCGTAGACTTCGTCTTGGGGATTGATGAAGAAACGGCCGCGGTCTTGCAGGTGGTCGATGGCATAGGCAAAGGCCGTACCTCCTTCGAGGGCTATCATCGAACCGTTGGTGCGGCGCTGGATTTCGCCCTTAAACGGCTGGTATTCCTTGAAGCGGTGGGCCATGATGGCTTCGCCCTGGCTGGCCGTGAGCACGTTGGTGCGCAGACCGATGATGCCGCGCGAGGGGATGTTGAACTCGATGTCCACGCGCTCGCCCATGCTCTGCATAGAGGTCATTTCGCCTTTGCGGCGGGTCACCATATCAATCATTTTCGAGGCAAACTCTTCGGGCACGTTGATGGTGAGTTCCTCGATGGGTTCGCAGCGCTCGCCGTCAATTTCCTTGTAAATCACCTGCGGCTGACCCACCTGCAGCTCGTAGCCTTCGCGGCGCATGGTCTCAATGAGGATGGAGAGATGCAGCACGCCTCGACCCGAAACCACCCAGCGGTCGGCACCTTCGGTTTTTTCCACGCGCAGGGCGAGGTCTTTTTCCAGTTCTTTCTCGAGGCGGTCGTTGATGTGGCGCGAGGTGCAATATTTGCCCTCCTTGCCGAAAAACGGCGAGTCGTTGATGGTGAAGAGCATCGACATGGTGGGCTCGTCGATGGCGATGGTGGGCAGGGGCTCGGGCGCCTCGAAGTCGCAGATGGTGTCGCC